>PWDX01000040.1 GCA_003553245.1 Phycisphaerae bacterium | reverse complement strand
TGTCAACACATAATCAAAACCAGCAGCTTCAGTCTCAATCCCAAAATAAAAGGTCTTGACCGTACTAACCATACCGCATTCACTCGCAGCCGTCTGTCCGAAAACCGAAACCACCGACATAAAAATAATCAAAATTAGACTCATTATTTGCTCTTTCATATTTTCACTCCTTATCTGCTGGGCGGCTTAGCGAAATTGTCACCCCGCTCAGCTTTGTTTTTAATGTCCTTTGCATCTATAACATCCACATTTATATCCGCATACAAAAATAATGTCGAACCGACCGTATTGTCTTCTCGCCTGCTCGTAGTGTACCGGTCAGGTTGAATATCCGACCGAATAGCCTCCCAAGGATTAGACGAGACAAACCAGCTCCGAGAGTGGGTATGATCGGAAGTTACATTCAGGGAAAGCCCATCAGCGCCGACAAAAGTCGTAATAGTACGATCAGGCCTTACCAACCGGTGAAGATTTCTGTAAGAATCTCCCACAATCCTTCCAAACGGATCACGATTATCAACAGCAACATACTCGTTCAAAATATAGCTTGTTAGATCCGCTTCAAGCCGCTGTTGTCTTTTGGGGTCCGCCGGACATATCCTTATCTCATCAACATCACCTACATATTTGCTAAGCGTTGTTATCCACGAGTTGCGTCTTGCCCGGGTACCGCTGTAACCATGCGTGCTCTCAGGGAAAAAACCCTCGTTATCATCGGCATACATCGTCATTCCAATGCCTACCTGCCGCATATTGCTCGAAGATACCAATCGTCTGGCGTACATCCTGGCGCGCGCCAGTCCGGGCAGCATAATCGATAGAAGCAATGCGATTATCGATATCACCACAAGCAACTCTATTAAAGTAAAAGCGCGCCTGCACCTCATACAAAATACTTTCGCTATCTCTGAAAAATAACTGCGAAAAAGCTCATCCTGTTGTGTCAATTTTGCCGGACAAGCTAACCGGACTATAAAATCCGGCTCAGAGGTGGAGCGCGAGGTCGAAGTTGAAATGATATAATCAGCTCAGGGACTATCCCCCTGCTGAATTGATGAATGTTGCACGAAGCAAATATCGAAAAACCGGATGTCTGTGCTATCACCGCTTTGGATGCGAGCAGCAGTTCCCGGCATATAGAACAATCCTCACTGTCATGCCCGCCTGAGTGCTCATCATTGCAATCGCCTTGCTCATGACACTTACTTTCGGCGCAATGAAGATGCACTTGCAGCACAACACAGCTTGCCATGGCGGCAAAAAACAACATAACAGTTATTGTCAGTGCCTTTTTCATATATTCCTCATTCGGCTGTTAAACACAATCCGGACACAAACCCTCCAGCCGAACCTGCTGCCGCTGTATCACAAAACCAGCTTCAGCCTTTACCAGCGGCAGAGTCTTTCCCAGAAAGCAATGAGTATCACCGCAACTGGTGCAGGTAAAATGCGGATGACACTGCACAGCCCCGCAATTATGGCCGGGCTCGTAATATGCCGCCCGCCCCTGCGTAAAAGCCTTATGCACTATCTGCGCCTCACAAAACGCCGCCAGTATGCGGTATATCGTTACTTTGTTAATCCTCTCATCCAGCCGCTCCGATATCTGCTTTTTGCTCAAAGGCCGCTCAGCCGCCAGCAGCACCGACAAAACCGCCAGCCTCGGCTCAGTGCAATGAAGACCGGCCTCGGCCAACATTTCCTTAGCCGCATAATACTGACCCTCTCCGCTCATTTTTCATCCTCCGGCTTATCAGCCCCACACCAATGACAATGCCCATGCGCAGGCTTAGCGTCAGACGGCACAAAAAGCAGCGGAAAAACAATATCGCTCAGGCAACATGGAACCCACACCGACAAAAACAAAACCAGGAAAATCGCCGGGACAACCGCCGCCGAAAACGCAAGCTCCGGATCCATCAGCATATAGGCAGACGATGCCCAGGTGCTTACCAGCACATGCCCTGCATGCGGCAGCCGCGTCCTGGGCAGGAAAAACGCTATAACTATACCAAGCAAAGCGGCAGGATTAACAAGATACCACTCTTCGATAAAACCAAAGTGAAAACCGTTGTGCCCATGCTCACAGCCATCTTCGTGATGTTCATGCGAATGCTCATCGTGATCAGCGGCGTGATGAACATCAGCGTGCACCGGAACCCGCAAACCCAAAGCATCCAGCCCCAGGTGCGGCAGCATAATGTCACTAACCGTCGCCACACCGATAGACCCGAAATAACCAATCGCGACAACCGCTACAATGTGCTTGCGTTTAGGCAGATGCAGCCGAAACATTGCCGCGGTAATCATCGCGCTCAAAACTACATGCGCCGGATGAAACACCGCGAACAGCCAATGCCCCACACCCTCGTCAAACTGCTGAAAAATCAGCATAAACAATATCCCTGCCACAGCTCCGAGCAAAGTAAACGGAGCGTGGGCTTTGGCCTCGATAGCTATTATTTTCAACCGTTTAAACATAATTTCGATCTTTACAAAAATGCAACTTAGTTGCAATTATTTTTTTTGGTTTTTCCAATAAAATTTGCGAAAACGCAAATAAAACGCTAAATTACTTCCTCCAAAGACAAAAACAGGTGAAAAATGCAGGTACTTGACAATACATCCGATTTGGCACAGTTGCCCCAGAAATGTGTGCTGAGCGTAGGCAACTTTGACGGCCTACACACCGGCCATCGCGAAATAATAAACACCGCACGCCGAATCGCTGAAAAAAATAACACCAAGGTCGTGGCGATGACCTTCGACCCGCACCCTGTCGCCATACTTTACCCTGAAAAAACACCCGGCGTGCTTACAGACCTGGGCTACAAGAAAGCACTCCTCGAAAAAGCCGGCGTCGATTACCTCGTTGTCCTGACCGACAGCAAAGAACTGCTGAAAACACCCCCGGCCGATTTCGTCGAAAAATTTCTCGTCGCGAAAATCAACCCGACAGCCGTCGTCGAAGGCCCGGACTTCAACTTCGGAAACGACAGAGCAGGCTCTATACAAACCCTGAAAAAACTCGGCAGCAAGAACGGCTTCGATGTGGTCATCGTACCCGACAAAGAAGTCCGGCTCTCCACCGGCCAGATCGTCCGAGCCTCCAGCACAGTAATACGATACATGCTTGAAAGCGGCCACCCAGCAGATGCATCCGCCGCACTGGGCAGACCATACAGGCTAATTGGAAAAATCATACCGGGACGAGGACAGGGCAGAAAGCTCGGCTTCCCAACTCTTAATATGCAGAAACCCACTCAGGTAATACCCGCCGAGGGCGTATATGCAGGCCGGGTTCAACTTGCCGACAATTGCGAAGAATTATACCACTGTACTGCCGAATTGCCCGCCGTATTCAGCATAGGTCAGGCAAGAACCTTCGGCCAGGAAAACCCACTGCTCATAGAAGCCCACATATTAGACACTGATACACCGCTGGCCCCAAAAAAATGGATGGCGATGGACTTCATCGAACACATAAGAAAGCAGCGCAAATTCCCCTCCGAAGAACACCTCTCCAAGCAGATACAAAAAGATTGCCAAACCGCGCAAAAAATGCTAACCGCCACGAGCTAACACCCATTCGGCTTGTTTTTGATTGGGGGCTTATCTCGAGACAGGGCAACTTAGAACAGATATGAATAATCCGCTAAAAAAGAGGCACAAGGCCACACCCCCAATTACCAGACTATAATGGAAAACTACGCTTTTGAAGATAGCTATAACCGTTTTACTTACATCCTGCCGTAGCGAGGCCCCTCGCCGCCTTCGGGGACTGTCCAGCGGATATTGTCATACGGGCATTTAATCTGGCAGGTCTTGCAGTGCACACAGTTCGACGGATTGGCCGGCGTTACTTCATCTTGGATAGTCTCATAAACCCCTGCCGGGCAGAAAGTTATACAAGGCCGACCAAAAGTAGGCGTGCATTTATCAAGACAGATACTTTCATCCAGAATACTCAAATGGCTCGGCTCTTCCTCGCGGTGCATAGTTTGGGCCATCGCCGTGAAAGTATCCTTGTCATAGTCCGTCCCAGGATTCAGGACATATTTCCGCTGCTGCATAGCCTCAAAGTCCGGTTCAACATTCCACCTCGGCAGTAATCCGCCAAGCACCGAAACCGGCATCCCGACCAACGGCCCGAATCTTGCAACTGAATGCCTAAAATTGGCCGCCGAATGCATCTCAGCCATTATTCCGCATTTTTCCAGCAGTTCCGTATAGCGGCCGGCTGCGGCATTTGAATTATCAAACGAATCAACTATCGCCTCTGCCGCCTGAATACCGGAACCAATAGCGTTATGCAGGCCTTTAATCTTGAGCATATTCACAAAGCCCGCGCTGTCGCCGAGAATCATCACATTGTGTTTGCCCACGGCGTTGCTTTGCGGGTCGCGCGGTATAGCATACCAGCCTCCCTCAGGTATCATTTTCGCACCAGCCTCGGCCAGCGTCCCGCCCTCAATAAACTTTTGGACGAATTTATGCTCCTTAAACCGAGTAAGCGCATCCTGCGGGTTAAAATCACAGTATTTCCAGTCAGCGCCGACAATCATCCCTACGCAGATATGGTTCTTATCACCGGGATACATAATCCCGCCGCCAAACATATTCGGCCCAATCACAGGCCGCCAGATAGGCCAGCCCATCGCATGCACAACTCTGCCGGAGGTAAATTCTTCAAACTGCTGCTCGCTGACAGAAAAAAGTTCCTTTATGCCGACCGAATAAAGCTGCGGACTTTGCCTTTTGAGCCCCGCCTTTTCGATAAACTTTTCACTTAACAGCCCGCAGCAACCCTCTGCCAAAACGAAAAAGTCCGCCTCAATGACCTCGCCGGGCTGATAATTCTGCTGTTTGTTACCCTCACGGTCAAGCCCCTGGTCAACGAGTTTTACGCCCGTGGCCGCACCGTTTTCATCAACGATAATATCCTCTGCCGAAAACCCGTGCAGAACTTCTACGCCCGCCTTTTCAGCCATTTCATTAAGCCAGGCGGTAAGCTCACTAATCGAAACAACATAATCATCTGTATGCAGCATCTGGCCGAAATTGAGCCTGAAAAGCTTAGCCAGCTTAATAATCGGCAGCATCGACACTGTCATCTTGCCGCACGGCATAAACTTTATATCATCGTGTGATACAACATTTTGCAGCACCTTCTTCGCACGGTCCGTTTCCCGCCATTCGGAATCAATGGCATCAAGAAGCTCGTGTATCCATCTTGGCTCCAGCACCGCACCGGATAGATTATGATTGCCTGCTGCAGGTGCTTTGTCTATTACTACAACATCAACATTGCTTTTGAGTGCTTTTAGCTGGATGGCAGCGGCCAGCCCCGCCGGGCCTGCTCCGACTACCAATACGGAAGTTCTGTTTAAATCATTACCGCTTATCACCGGCTGACTCCTGATTTTTCTGTCAATAACTTCATTAGTTTCGGCACGATATCTTCAACATTGCCGACAATATAGTAATCGCACTGTTTGAGTATCGGCGCGTTGGGGTCGGTGTTTATCGCGACAATCGTATTTGAGTTCTGCACGCCTATCATATGCTGAATCGCACCGGAAATCCCCATCGCAAGGTATAGCTTCGGTCCTACAGCCGTTCCGGTCTGGCCTACCTGATAGGGTCTTTCGATAATTCCCGCCTCGACCGCCGCCCTTGAGCCGCCCCGCTCAACACTGACATCAAACCGCTGGCGAATAGTATCGCAAAGACCGCCCACCAAGCGTTCATAATTGTCACGGTTCTGCATACCCTTACCGCCGGCGATAATAACCTCAACATTAAACTCGGCTTCCTCGGATTTTCGCTCAGCGAAAATATGCTCCATGCTCAAGTCTTTTTCCCCAAGCTCCACCTTGTGATTGATTACCTCGCCTTTTCGTGAAGGATCAGGCACAATCGGCTGCATTACTCCAGGTCTGGCCGTGGCCATCTGAGACATAGAATCTTTCGTTAAAATAGTAGCCATCACATTCCCGCCAAGCGCCGGACGAGTCTGGAAAAGTATTCCTATCTCACCTTTTCGCGAGCTGTCGGCAATTGAAAGACCTGTACAGTCGGCGGTTAAGCCGCAGTCCAGCTTGTAAGAAACCATCGGCCCAAGAGTCCTGCCCTGAGTAGTCGCCGCCAGCAAAATAATCTGCGGTTTATATTTTTCCATTACATCGGCAACGACTGTCCTATACGCCGCGGGGTCAAACTGTTCCAGCAGCGGATGCTCTATCAGATAAACGCTGTCGGCGCCGGCCTGAATAAGCTGGGTCGAATACTCGCTTACACTTTTTCCGGCAACGACAACCCCAACCTGCTCATTGAGCGAATCGGCAAGCTCTCTGGCCTTTCCGAGCAGTTCATAAGTAGCGTCTATAATTTTTCCATTTTGATATTCGGCTATCACCCACACCTGCCCATTATAGCTCGGCTCAGCTTTTTTGAGGCCTTCAACCATACTTTTGAGGGCGTTTTTGTGTATCTTTTTGCCAGCCTTTTCGAGTATGCGAGCCTGAACATCGTCATCAATTTGTTCAGGGTCTTTAATGGACATATCTTTTAATATGCTGCATAAAAGCTGATAATCATGCAGTTCTTTTTCGTTTCCTTCAAAACTCCGATCACACAGGCTTTCTCGCAGCTTCGGCAAAACATATTTGGCTTCGGCCTGGTCTTGGTCTTTTTCTGAGCCTTGCTGCTCAAGCGCGTCGGTGATTATCTCCTGGATCTTTTCGACATCATCGATTTGCTGGCATTTTCTATTGGTCTTGCCAGGGGGAAACACCCTCGTTACCCGAGTTTTTGAGCCTTTGATACCTGTTTGCGTGGCCTTAATATCATCGGCAGTCCATTCAATAAGCTCGGTTCGCAGTGCCTGTCTTGTTCTGGCAAAGCTCGGATACACAGGCCAGTCGTAATCCGCCACAGTAATAACCGCAGGCCTTGACAGAGGCCTGACTACTTCCGTTCCGCCGGTAACGATGCGTGAAAACTGAAACTCACCGTTGTTGTAATTAGCGCCTGTTGCGTAAGTTACGCAGGGAACCTCCAGATGCTGGGCTATCTGCGGGGGAACCTGGGCAGTGTCGCCATCGACCGACTGCATCCCGGAAAGGATATAGCAATCGCGGTCGCCATTAAAGGTTTCCGCAATGATTTTTTCGATTCCCTTTGCCAAGGGGTTGGCCGTTGCCCAGGTGTCTGCTCCGCCGAGTTTGCGGTCGGTCAGCAGCACAGCCTTATCAGCGGCCCTTGCAAGCGAATATCTCAAAACCTCAGCCGACTGGGGCGGGCCCATTGTAAGGCAGACTATCTGGCCGTTCGGATCATTTTCGAGCTGACGCATTCGGTTGGCAAGTGCAAGAGCGTGAGTGTCAAGCTCATTTATAACCGCCGCAAGGCGTGTTCTAAGCAGAGTGCCGGTTTCCGGGTCAAAAGCGTTGTCGGTTATCCTGCTGACATCGGGAACCTGTTTTACAAGGACAATATAATTGCTCATAAGCTGTCTTTCCGTTACAAGTCAACCTCGTTGGATTGAGGCATTCGAACCAAAAAAATTGAATGTGGCAATTTATAGCAAAAAGGCAAACCTCAGGCAAGCAATTTTTGCGGGTTTTGGCGGCTGGAAGGGAAACTTCAACAGCCGAATCTACGCAAATCAATCTTCCCATTCTTTGTAATCATTGACCGGCAAAGATTCGGCATTTTCGCCAGCAACTGTTTTATCCCTGATTTGCGCTCTCCTGGATTGAATGTAGATGGTGCGCATTTCGACATAAGGGTCAACCGCCGCCGCCTTGAATACTTCATATTCTCCGATACGAAACGAGCCGCTGTTGACTGTATCTGTCGCAGAAAGAGCGATAGAGGTCTCTGTAGGCCTGACATAGCGAACCGGATTTAAAAAAGCATCACCAACCCTGCCTGCGGTATCACGCACTGTCGAAGGGCCCAGCACCGGCCAGACAATGTAAAATCCTTCACCAACACTGTAAACCCCAAGAGTTTGTCCCAGATCTGCTTCTGCCGGCTCAATGTGGTATTGGTCACCGGCCGGATCGCCAAATCCCAGCACCCCTTTCGTTGTGTTGATACCGAAACGATGCAGCTCTCTGGCCGCATCCTCATTTTCGCCTTGCAGCAAAGAGTTAACCAGCCGCACCGGTGTTGTCAGATTTGTAAAAAAATTATTTATTCCAACTCGAGCAGGCCGAGGAACAGCTTTTTCGTAGGTTTGCAGAACAGGCTGCGCCACCCAGAAATATAATACATCATTAACGCCGAACATAGTCCGATTAAATGATTCAAGAGGATCGGCAACTTCGGGCTCGACTTTCGATAATTTTTCTTCGCGTTCGTCACAGGCTGCATCGGCATAGACATCCAGATCCGCCGCTTCAGCATCCGGCGGCATATGTCCATTTGATGGGTTTGAAGCACACCCCACCGCAAAAATAAACACAAACACAATCAGCCAGTAAGCTTTCATTTATATCCTCAATAATGCGAAATATCCCGCATTTTAGAAGTTCAGGCTTAAAAATGCAACAAAAACAGGCAATCGATTCTCACGATGATACTGCGGCACAAATAAAAACGACCCGGCCAATTAAGCCGGGCCGTAAAATAGTCGCCGCTTAAAGCTTCAGGCCATGTGCCTTTTGCTGTTGCCGCTTTCGAGACATGCTCAATAGCACAGATATCTAACACACCAGCAAACTCCAACGGGTCAAGGGGAAAAAGAATTCTCAACGACACACCCGGAAGCCGGTGTGGTAGGTCGTGTTAGAAGGAAAACTGGATGTTTGGTTCGACACCGTACAGTCGTCGGCGGGGCTGTACCAAGTGCCGCCGCGCCGAGCATATTGATATTGAGAGCCACCACCAAGGGAACTGGTCCATTCCCATACATTGCCTGCCATATCCGCCATCCCGTAGCCAAATAACCCATACTGACCTACGGGAGTTGTACCGTGCGTATTGCGTGAGCCGCGATAGTTGCCTATATCTTCGTTAATCGTATTCCCACAGCCATAGGTGTATTCACCATCAAAACTTGCCACTGCCTGCCATTCGCCCGTCGTTGGCAGACGCCATCCGTAATACTCGGCAAAAGCAGTCGATCCATACCAACTGACATGCGTAACCGGATGACTCTCAAAACCGCTGTCCACCGTAAATTCACCATTACTGTAATTAATCCTTGATGCTCCGCCGTGGGTGGCTCCGTACCAAGTGTACCCAACCCCATCGAGATCGTAATAGTTCTCGCCTGAATAAGGACCGCTATTGCCTACAACATTATTATCGTCAACGATAATATCCCCGGAGGCCAGTGCATCGTTGAGATAATGAGCAAAATTGTAATTGGTCGTTTGATACCGGCTCATATCACCGTTAAAGCCCGAATTGTTGATGTAAACCCAGGTAATATCAGGCTTTGCCGGCACAGCGCCATCAAGCCAGTTTGCTGCCAAAATTACAAAATCATTCATATTAACCACACCGTCATGGTTAATATCCGCCCAGTCGCAATGATTTAATGCTTCACAATTATCCCAAAGCCACCTTTGGCAAAGATAACCCAAATCCTCTAAGCCAACTCCGTCCGGACAATCCAAATCTCCCGTTCGGCTGAATTCCCATCGCAAGCGCGGATAATCCACGCCGCCTTGGCACATCCGCCATACATCATCCGTTCCATTATCCGACTCACCCAGAAAATCCCAGCCGGCTTCAGTAAAGGTTGACATGGTTTTCATTTCAGCGGTGGTTTTACCTGTTCCGCCCGCACTTTCAGTCTGCCCGGAAGTATCAGTGTCCCAAAAACTGCTCGTGACGGTATTATCTGTTGACGAACCCGAACCGATAAGCCCGCCTATGTCCCAATGACTGCCGGTTACAGGGCCTTTCGCATAAGAATATAAAACAGAGCCTTGAAACAGGTCTCCCACCAGACCCCCGACTGAAAAAACGCCATAGACCGAGCCGCTGAAGTAGCAGGATTCGATTATGCCATAGTTATATCCCACCAGACCTCCGACAGAGTTATCGCCATAGACCGAACCGCTGAAGTAACAGGATTCGATTGTCCCTTCCCAATTGCGTCCCACCAGACCGCCAACTCGTTCACCGAGCTCGACCGAGCCGATGGCATGGCTGGAGGTGATTGTGCCATTGTCATTCTCTCCCACCAGACCCCCGACTGAAAAATCGCCATAGACCGAGCCGCTGAAGTAGCAGGATTCGATTATGCCATAGTTGTATCCCACCAGACCCCCGACATACATAATGCCGGAAACTTCCCCGCCCTCAATACCGAGATTTATAACCTGACCGTTTTCGCCGATGACACCGAAAAGGCCAGCAAAAGACTCTGTCCACATATCAATAACTACATTTGAGATAACATATCCCTGGCCATTAAAAACCCCATTAAACGGTGTGAGAATATAGTTCCATTCCTCGTCAAAATCACCCTCACCCACCGGCATTAAGGGGGCACCTAACAGGTCCAGATCATTTATCAGGACAAAATGCTTATCCCAATCCTCAGAGGTGCTAATCAGTTCCAGCCAATCGTTTGCGGTGCTAATTTGGTAGGGGCTGTCAGAACTTCCGCTGCCGCCGGAGTATTTTTGCCCAAAGGCAGCCGCTGATAACAACAGAACGAGCCCAATAATGGTGATTTTTTTCATTTTATCCTCCGATTTTTCAAACCTGCCGACCAAGTCGCCGCACAGCCCAAATGCGCTGCTTATTTCTTCCGAATTTTTCGCCGTATTACTGACATTTCAACCACGGACCTGAACCTCACTCATCTTACCCAACTTCCCGACTTAGAAACAACATACCAGATTACATTATGGAATTCAAGAAAAAAGTTATCATTTATTAGACCTATTAATCTGTAGGCATTTAAGGCGATACCACTATCCGATTTATTTATGTGCGGCGAGGCTCGGTTTTAGCTCATTCCAAGCCGCTTGACCATATATCACCGTATTTTTCGGCATTTGACAGAATCTGGCTTTTGCTATAACATACAAGGTTTAATTTGTCATAAGAAACAAAATAATAGGAGAAAACAGTGATGTTCAAAAGGGTAGGTTCCCGTTGCGATCATATTGCTCTCGAACATGAAATTCTTAAATTCTGGAATGAATCCGAGGCTTTCGATAAGCTGCGCCGCAAAAACGCCGGCAATAAGCCGTGGTCTTTTCTTGACGGACCAATCACAGCCAACAATCCGATGGGCGTGCACCACGCCTGGGGGCGCTCGCTGAAAGACTGCTACCAGCGGTATCACGCGATGCTCGGCTGTGACCAGAGATACCAAAACGGCTTTGACTGTCAGGGACTGTGGGTCGAGGTCGAGGTCGAAAAAGAAATGGGCTACCAGACCAAAGCGGATATCGAACGCGCCGGGCTGGAGAACTTCATAAATCACTGCAAGCAGCGCGTGTATAAGTATTCCGATGTCCAGACCCAGCAGTCAATCCGCCTGGGCTACTGGATGGACTGGGAAAACTCCTATTACACGATGAGCGATGAGAACAACTACACCATCTGGAGTTTCTTAAAAAAATGTCACCAACGAGGGCTGGTATATAAAGGCATCGACGCTATGCCGTGGTGTCCGCGATGCGAGACGGGCATTTCCGAGCAGGAGCGACGGGAAGGCTATAAGACTGTCGAGGACACAGCCGTATTTGTCGCGCTGCCCATAGTCGGCAGAGATAACGAGTATCTTATGGTATGGACAACTACGCCGTGGACGCTGGCCGCAAATGTCGCCTGTGCCGTAAATCCCGAAATGGATTACATTCAGGTCAGCCAGCACGGCAAAAAACTCTACCTTGCCAAGGCAGCCGAACCTATACTAAAGGAACGAGGCGAATATACCGTCGAAAAGTCACTCAAAGGCGCAGAGCTTGTCGGACTGGAGTACGAAGGGCCGTTCGATGAACTGGAAATAGTGAAAAAAACTTTTGCGGAAAAAGACTACAAGCATCGTGTTATCGAGTGGGAGGATATTACCGAATCCGAAGGTGTGGGCATCGTCCACATCGCACCGGGCTGCGGCAAAGAAGACTTTGATCTGGGCAAAAAACTCGACCTGCCGATATTAATGCCGCTGGACGAAACCGGAATATATCTGTCCGGCTACGGCGAGCTCACCGGCCAAAAAGCCTCGGAAGTAGCCGAACAGGTGCTGACCAGTCTGCGCGAAAAAGGCGTCTATTACAAAAAGGAAACCTACGGCCACGAATACCCGCACTGCTGGCGATGCGCAACGCCGTTGGTTTTCCGCGCCGTCGATGAGTGGTATATCAATATGGACTGGCGCGATGAAATTATGAAATCGGCAAAGCAGGTCAGGTGGATTCCCGAATGGGGACTCGACCAGGAGCTTAACTGGCTGGAGAATATGGGCGACTGGATGATAAGCAAAAAACGCTTCTGGGGTCTGGCCCTGCCGATTTTTGAATGCAAACAGTGCGGAACATTCGAGGTCATCGGCTCCAAAGAAGAATTAAAAGAAAAAGCCGTTCAGGGCTGGGACGAGTTCGAGGGTAACTCACCGCATCGGCCCTGGGTGGATAAAATTCGCATAAAATGTCAAGACTGCGGCGAGCTTGTCGGGCGCATACCCGATGTAGGCAATCCTTGGCTCGACGCCGGAATTGTTCCGTATTCGACGGTAAAATATAACACCGATAAACAGTACTGGCAAAAGTGGATACCGGCAGATTTGGTACTGGAGTGCTTTCCCGGCCAGTTTCGCAACTGGTTCTATGCAATGCTGGCAATGTCAACAATGATGGAGGCAACCGCACCATTTAAAACGCTGCTGGGTCACGCGCTGGTGCGCGACGAACACGGCAAAGAAATGCACAAGTCCACCGGCAACGCGATATGGTTTGACGAGGCGGTAGAGATAATGGGCGCCGATGTCATGCGGTGGATTTACTGCCGACAAAACCCGACAAATAACCTCAACTTCGGCTATCATGTCGGCGAGCAGGTGCAGCGGCGCGTTTTCGGCACCTGGTGGAATGTTTACAGCTTCTTCGTCAACTACGCCCGGCTGGACGGCTTTGATCCCAAAGCTCAGCAGGTTCCTTATGAAAAATTGCAGGATATCGACCGCTGGCTCCTTAGTAAACTGTGCGAACTTACCAAAGCTGCCAATGAATCACTGGAAGGGTTAAATGTCGGCAGCCTCGTCAAACAGGCCGAGGATTTTATCGAGCAGCTTAGCAACTGGTATGTTCGCAGAAATCGCCGGCGGTTCTGGCGGCCAAAAAGTGAATCCGACGAGGACAAACGAGCGGCATATCAGACGCTTTATCGCGTGCTGGTTGATTTGGCAAAGCTGATGGCTCCGGTAATACCGTTTACCACCGAGAGTATGTACCAGAACCTTGTAAGAAGCGCAGACCCCGACGCTCCTGAGAGTGTTCATCATTGCGATTATCCGCAATTCGATGATTCTCTGCACAATCCGCAAATCGCCGAGCAGATGGACCTGGTAGCTGACATTGTTTCACGAACTCTCAACATCCGTGAAACAAACCAGATTCGCGTTCGCCAGCCGTTAAGCAGAATTATTGTCGCAGCCGAGCAGCAAACGAAACAGGCGCTGCAAAAATTTGAGTCGCATATCCTCGAAGAAGTCAACATTAAGACACTCGAAATTGTGGACTCGCTGGATGAATTTATTGAATACGAAATCAAGCCCAACTTCAAAACGCTGGGCCCCAAATTCGGCCAGGAGGTCAAAAAGGTTATCGCCGCTGTGAACAAACAGCCCGCCGCTGAGCTTGCCCATACAGTAGAGGCCGGCAAGCCGCTGACAATCGAGCAGGACGGACAGTCTTATGAGCTTACGACCGAGGATGTAACAGTGGTAAAGCATTTCCCGGAAAATCTGGAAGCATCGGAAGCTGTCAGTCCGCCGCTGCTGGTCGATACCACAATTACCGAGGAGCTTGAGCTGGAAGGACTGGCAAGGGACATCGTTCGCCATGTCCAGCAGCTTCGCAAGGAATCCGATCTGGAAATCCAGGACCGTATAAACCTGTGCTTTGATGACGGCGACACTATCTTGAGCAAGGCGATAGATACCCACGCCGACTATATCCGCAAAGAAACACTATGCGACCAAATCCGGCAAACAGACCTTGCAGCCGATCAGGCCAAAGAGATAAAAATCGCCAAACAGCCGATAAAAATAAAAGTCGAAAAATTGTAACGCACCGAATGTGCTGCGATGGCAATCTTATCCGGAGTCAGGCTCTATGTCGGCTTTTTTCAGGCGAAGTGAGTTCAGCACGACATTCAATGAGCTTGCCGCCATTGCCGCGGCTCCTATAATCGGATGCAGCAGGCCGAAAAACGCCGCCGGTATTGCCACCGCGTTATAGAACCAGGCCCAGAAATAGTTCTGCCGTATCTTCTCAAAAGTCCGGTTAGAGAGTTTAATGGCCGAAATAACACCCGCCAGATCCCCGCGAACAAGCGTGATATCCCCTGCCTCGATAGCGATATCCGTCCCTGTCCCCAGCGCGATACCAACATCGGCCTGCTTCAGCGCGGCAGCGTCATTGATACCGTCACCGACCATCGCCACCTTTGCGTATTGCTGCTGCAATTTTCGCACCTGCTCAACCTTACCCTCCGGCAGAACATTGCTGATGACATAATCAATACCCGTCATCTTAGCAATCGCCGCAGCCGTTCGTTCATTGTCGCCGGTTATTATCGCTGTTTTAACGCCGGAGTCCTCAATTTCCTTAATCCCTCTCGCCGAGTTTTCCTTGAGAGTATCGGCCACAGCGATTATCCCCGCCAATCGGCCATCCACAGCCGTCAGCATCGCTGTCTTAGCCTGGTCTTCGAGCTGCGCCTGCTGCTGTGATGCCGACTTTGAGTCTATACCATTATCCTCCATCAGAGCGGCAGTGCCGACCAACACCGTCTTGCCGTTCACCTTGCCGCGTATTCCTTTACCGGAAATCGCTTCAAAATTATCAACATCCTCTATCGTGATTTTCTCGGCCTTTGCTTTTTCGACGATCGCTGTGGCAAGCGGATGCTCCGAAACATTCTCAACTGCAGCCGCATAACGCAGAACATCATCATCACTGAATTCATTAAATGTCACAATGTCCGTAACATCGGGACGACCTTTTGTAATCGTGCCGGTTTTGTCGAAGATGACTATTCGCACCTCCTTCATCGTCTGGATGGCCTGGCCCTTGCGTATAAGTATTCCCCGCTGCGCGCCCATACCGGAACCGACCATCAAAGCCGTCGGCGTAGCAAGGCCAAGCGCGCACGGACAGGAAATAACCAGCACCGCTGTTGTCGCCAATATCGCCAGTGTAACCTTCGGTGCGTCCAGATTAATCCAGGGAAAGTTAAACCAAGCCGCGATTGAGCTGTGAAATCCCGGAAAAAGCATCCAGGAAACAAACGCCGCTATCGCGACAAAAATGACAACCGGCACAAAGAATCCCGTAACCTTATCGGCGAACTCCTGAATGGGAACTTTGCTGCCCTGGCACTGCTCGACGAGCTTAATAACCTGTGCCAGAAAACTATCTTTACCTATCTTTGTAACGCGAACTTTCAGAAACCCCTGTTTATTAATGGCCGAGCCGATGACTTCATCGCCTGCTTTTTTCGCCACCGGCAAAGACTCGCCGGTCGCCATAGACTCATCCACACTGCTGCTGCCTTCGACTACCACGCCATCGGCGGGAATCTTCTCGCCTGGCTTTACGAGCATAATATCATCTATTTTCAACTGCTCGACCGGAATTTCTGTTTCACCGCCATCATCAAGAATTCTGGCGTTTTTGGCTCCAAGTTCGAGAAGTTTCTTTATCGCCTGCGAAGCCCTGCCTTTGGCTTTAGCCTCGAGGAACCTTCCGACAAGATGCAGAGTGAGTATAGACGCGGCCATTTCAACAAAAGTCGTAATCGGAAACCACACACTGAGAAAACTCAGCAGATACGGAATCAGCGACCCTAAAGTAACCAGCGTATCCATATTCGGCTGGAGATTTTTAACCGATTTCAGTGTCCCTTTGTGAGTGTCCCAGCCGGCTATGAAAATCACCGGAAACGCCAGAACCGCCGTTATAGCAAAGTAATAAGGCACTGTCGCGATAAACATATCGACCATCATCAGCACCATAATCACCCCAGCCAGCACAGCCGAGAACCACATCTTACGCGCCGCTCGTTTCAGTTCTTTTGTCTCCGAGTCAGCGTCGGGCTTTTCCTCGGCAATGTCATAGCCTGCCTGTTGAACGGCCTGGCGAATTTGCTCCATATCGATTTGAGATGAGTCATATTCGATAAAAGCCTGAGCCGCGGCGAAATTCACACTGGCAGAAGCAATCCCCTCCTGCCGCTGAAGCGCCTTTTCGATATTACCGGCGCAGGATGCGCAGTGCATGCCGGAAATATGTATATTTATCTGTTCCAAAATAAAATCCTCCCTCAATCAGATTTTATAAAACTTACCTCACCAGTCGAAACCACTTTGTCACCAGCTTTTGCAGCCTCACGGACTTCATCTTGTTCATCATCCATGTTTCACCGACCCGCTTTGTCATAAAGCCCATCGTCGGAAAAGAATGCTGAAGCATCATAATATCATAAATTTTCGCCTTTTTCTGAATCGCCAGCGACCATTCGTTGATAAGCTCACCCGAGGCCTCCCCAACGATACTCGCGCCGTAAATCCTACCCGTCGGGCTGACATACGCTCTCACAAACCCCCTGCCGATATTTTCCGCTATCGCCGCTCCATAATCCTCATACCGAGTTTCAACTGTTTCGTAACGAATCCCGCGATCTTTCAATTCTTTTTCATGCAGCCCTGTGTGGCTTATCTGCGGGTCAGTAAAGACCGTATAAGGCACAACATATTTGCGATAGTCACGCTTGAAAGGCCATGGCGTCATACTATTGATCAAAGCTATCATCCCCTGATGCATTGCCGAATGCGTAAGCAGTTTATAACCGTTGCAGTCGCCTACGGCATAAATGTGCCGCACGCTGGTTTGAAGATGTTTATTGACGCTTATTGCTCCCGATTCAGCCTGACCGATGCCGGCCTTATCCAGCCTAAGCTCGCTATAGCTAAGCTCTCGCCCGCTGGCGGCCAGCAGCTTATCGCCGCGAACAACATCGCCTTTGTCCGTATGCAGGATTACTTCATCGCCCTGTTTTTCAATCTTCTTAGCCAACCTGCCGGTCAGCAGATTAACACCTTCTTCACGCAACGACTTCTCCAGCAAAACCGCCGCATCCGGCTCACCCCTGCTTAGAATATGCTTTGAGCGCTGCACCACCGTGACATCGCTGCCGAGCCTGCAAAAAGCCTGCGCCATTTCACATGCTATTGCTCCGCCGCCAAGAACAATCAACCTCGGCGGAACACTGTCCACATTAAATATGGTTTCATTGGTGAGCGGCTCAGCATCCTCGATACCGGGAACCGGCAGAATCTGCGGCCGAGTGCCAACAGCTATAAAGATGCGTTTGCCGCTTACCACTTTATCCCCGACTCGAACACTGTGGGAATCCACAAACTCGGCTGCCCCTTTTTGATAAATCAGGTCAACATTTTTGAACATCCCCATCGTTTTTTTCTCGGAGATAAAAGAAAGATGCTTCTGTATCTTTTGGAAAGCATCGATAACCTCCGGCGTATTGCCCGAGCCAAGCCCATAAAGACCAAATCGCGACGGTGCATGACGATACTTCGCCGCCTCCAGCAGGGCTTTGGACGGAATGCAGCCGACATTCATACATTCGCCGCCAATATGCTTTTTTTCTATCGCGCAAACTTTAAGCCCCATAGCCGAACCCATAATCGAAACGGCCATACCAGCCGGACCAAGCCCGATTACAACAATATCATATTCATAACGCATATTATGGCACTCCTGCCTCAATTATTAATCCTAAAGTTGTATTTACAAAGGACTCCGATACGCACATAAAAGGCCTTTGTGCTTGATGAAATCCTCAAATCCCCAGCAGCGCTGCCCCATTGACGCGCAAAATAGCCTCGTTGAGTTCATCCGGCAGTTCCAGCCCGAGCAGCAAATCCAGAGTTTCTTTCTGACCGGCCCAGGGCGAATCAGTACCGAACAGCAGGTACTCTCGCGGATGGTTCATCAGAATTGACCTTGCCCTGTCTGTGTTCATATACTGAAGAGCAAAGGATATCTCCATATAAACGGCCTTGCCAAGCAAATGCTTCTCGACCATATCCCAGTCCTCCCAGCCTCCAAGATGCGACGCTACAATCGGCAGGCGTGGAAATTTCTCGTGGATTTCAGCTATTTTTTCAGGATCGGCTATCCGAGTCCGCTCAAAAGCAAAGTCAAAACCGGCGTGAGCCAGCAGTATCAACCCCGCCTGCTCCATCGCCTCGTATATCGGCATCGCCTTTTGCTCATTCAGGCTGAATTCCTGATAGTAGGGATGCAGCTTAACGCCCTTAAAGCCCTCCTCGGCAATCAGGCGGACATGCTCAGCTGAGTTCTCATCATCGGGATGAACCGATGGAAACGGCACAATCCGGTCAGAAGCAATCTGCTTCGACCATTTCAAAATCGACTCGAACTGGCTCGGTTTCGTTGCTATATTGGCAAGTACAGACTTTTCAACGCCCGCATGATCCATACTTGCTATAAGCCCGGCCACAGTTCCGTCAAGTTTAGCCTTAAAACCGGCTTCTTCTTCCAGCGCCGGCATCGCCTTGGCCGCTATAGCGTCCGGAAAAGCGTGCGTATGAAAATCAATAATACCCATATCGGCATATTAACCGCTATTAAACCACCGGTCAACTCCTGCAATTACTCAGTTTCCCCAACGCTCGATAGGGATAATTCCTGTTGAATTAAACAGTTTTTTTTTGTAGTATTAATGACTTATGTTTAAGTTATAGAATTTGAATGAAAAGTTAAGCGGAACCTGATGGCCAAAAATATACTCAATGTAGCCAATTACAGCATTCTCAAACGCATCGGCACAGGCGCCAGAAGCACAATTTACCTTGCTCTGGACAAACAGACCGGCCAGCATTACGCGTTAAAAAGGGTAATATACTCCCAGCCTTCCGACACACGCATTTTCGAGCAGGTCGAAACCGAGTTTAAGGTATCCCAGCAAATAGACAATCCGTATGTCCGTAAGTGCTTTAAGCTCAAGAAATTACGAAAAATGCTCAGGGTCAGAGAAGTATTGCTTACAATGGAGTATTTCGACGGCAAAAGCCTCGAAGATGCACCGTCGCTGAGCCTTGTTGATGTTCTGGTGATCTTTCGAATGGTCGCTTCAGGCCTGCATACAATGCACCAGGCAGGATATGTGCATTGCGATATGAAGCCGAACAATATTCTGATAAATGAGGAAGGCTCGATAAAAATCATCGATCTTGGCCAAAGCTGCCGAATAGGAACGGTCAAGAAACGCATACAGGGCACACCGGATTACATCGCGCCGGAACAGGTCGATAGAAAACCACTCGGCCCGAAAACAGACATATTCAACATTGGCGCTACAATGTACTGGGCCCTGACAGGCCAGACTGTACCAACAAAAATACCCAAGAAAAATAACATGGGCATGACAGAGCCCAAACACGCAAGAGCCCCTCACGAAATCAGAAAACAGGTTCCCGAGGCAATTTCGGTGCTCGTGATGGATTGTGTAAGAAACGACCCGTCTGAGCGACCGCAGAATATGATGACTATCATCTCCAGACTCGACAGGATTGTTCACGAGTTACTCGGAGATAAACTCAAGCAAAAAAATGCCGCACAAAACAATAGAATTGTTAGATAAAGGCAGACAGGCCAATATCGACAACAACTGCAGAAAAGCAGGTATTGTTGAGTTGCCTGAAACCGGCAGGCTGATTATATCAGGCGACCTTCACGGCCACTGCCGCAATTTCGAGAAAATCCTTGCCTTTGCGAATTTGGCCGAAAACGAACAGACACATGTCATATTCCAGGAAATTATACACGGCGGACCGGAAGATTCACACGGCGGATGCCTGTCATTCAAACTGCTGCTAAAAGCAATCCAGGCCAAGCTCGAATATCCAAACCAGGTACATCTTGTCCTCGGAAACCACGACACCGCTTTTATAAATAACTCATCAGTCCTGAAAAACGGCAAAGAAATGAATGTCGCGATGCGCCAGGCTATGGACGAGTGCTTCGGCTCCGAGTGCGAACAGATCAAAACAAAAATGGCTCAATTCCTGTTCTCACAGCCGCTGGCCGTAAAATGCCAAAATCGTATCTGGATATCCCACTCACTGCCTTCACCCAAATACATAGATAAATTCGACACCACAATATTCAGCCGTCAGCTTCGCTGCAACGATATTGTCAGGCCCGGCTCGGCCTATCTGCTTACCTGGGGAAGAAGACACAACCAGAACATGCTTGACCAACTGGCCGAGGCTCTCGATGTGGACATCTTCATCGTAGGCCACCAACCCCAGTCGCAGGGCTGGGAACGCGCCGCCGAGAACCTTTTCATTATCGCATCAGACCACAACCACGGCTGCATTATGGAACTCGATCTGGCAAAGACATACACCCCCGAACAGATACCCGACTGCATCATAACACTGGCGTCAATATCATAACAGATCAATTCATACTGCTCAGCCGCTCTGGTCGGGATTTTCTTTCAGGTATTGTTTGACTAACCTGTCAAGCTCGGCCATTCTATCGGTGATGGGCAACTTTTGCGTGCAAAGCTGCTCGCATCTGCCGCAGTGAGTGCACCGATCAATACCGGTATCGTCCAGCTCAAATGTCCAGTGATATCGCATACGGTTAACCACATCGTTGCTGTCCTTTGTCAGCTCCAGATGGTTCCAGCAATCCATCAACTCCGGAACCTCAATGTCACACGGACACGAATCACAATACCTGCACAATGTGCATAAAGAATCAAAGGAATCACTCAACCCCTGCCGGATACTTTGAAGCTGCTCATCAGTTAGCGGCTGAAATTTCTTTACCGCTGAAATCGCTTCATCGAGCTGGCTTTGACTGGAAAAACCCACGAGTGCAAGCGTTATCCGAGGATCGTTTAGCAAAAACCCAAGAGCCGCTTCCACAACAGTCTGATCCGACCGTGTCCGCAGAAAATCAAACAATTCGGCGTGCTGCGGTATAATACCACCGCCCAGAGGATTCATAACAGCCACGCCCTGATTAAGCTCAGCCGCCGCGGTAAGACCTTTCTCACGATACGCGAAGTTCATCGCCGAATACCCCAGCAAAACACCGTCAAAAGGATAATCACGCAACAGCCGCCCTATGTCCTCCCCGGCCAGATGCGTAGAAACACAGATATGCTTTATAAGCCCTTCGGACTTGAGCTTTTCAAACTCATCCAGAACACCGTTTCGCTTACGGCGTTCATATTCTTGCCAGTCTTTAATGCACCACAAATGAAAAAAGTCGATACAGTCCACACCAAGCCGCTTTAGCGATTCTTCAACATCTTTGCGAACACCCTCCGGCTCTGTTTTCGATGATTTCGTCGAAACATAATACGGCCTCTGGCTCCGCGTCGCTTTCATTTCGCGCAATGCCATCCCTGTTATTATTTCCGATTTATCATCACAATAACCCGGAGCAGTATCAAAGTAGTTAATCCCCGCATCATACGCTGCTTTTATCAGTTCCGCCGAGGATTCAGGATCGTTAAGATTCTCAAATCTCATCCCGCCGAAGCCTATTGCCGATAATTTGATTCCTGTTGAGCCGTAAGTCTTGTATATCATAGCTTGCTTAAATCCTTGCCTAATTTACCATTGATTAAGTCTATTATTTCCGTGGGCTTGCCCAGCAGCACCTTCGCGCCGTTTTCAACAAGCTCCTCCGCATCTCGAAACCCCCAGAGCGCACCTGCCGGATACATACCCGCCGCCACCGCCGTCTGCATATCCGTATCGGTGTCCCCGACATACAAAAACCGTTCAGGGCGAATATTCATACCCCTCGCTATCTCCAGAGCCGCCGTCGGATCCGGCTTTTTCTCCCTCTGCTCGGTAACCCCTTCCACCGCCTCGAACCGCCACTTGCCGAGAAGCCCGTCCACAATAATTTTCGTAAAATCATCCGGCTTATTGGACAGCACCGCCTTTGGAATATCCCTGGCCTCCAGCTCGTCAAGCATCTCCGCCACACCCGCATAAGGCCTGGTCTTTTCTTTCCACCGCTTAGAATAACAATGCCGCATCCGCCTCAGGCAGCGATTCACCGTCGCCTCGTCACGATGTCCAGCCGGCAAAGCTCTTTCCATAGCAAAATAAGCACCGTCACCGATAAACCGACCATAAGCCTCTACCGGATGAATCTCAAAACCGTACTCGCGCAGACCGTCATTAAAGCTGTTCGCCAGATCCTCCAGAGTATCCAGCAGCGTCCCGTCAAGATCGAATAATACCGCCTCAAATTTAATTGTCTTAACCTCCAATTATAATTCCGTCCGTATGAGTTAAAAGAAGCATTATTATAACGCCTCTGCACCAAATTTCAAATGCCGTTAATCCGCTCAGAAAACTTTTGCCCACACACGCCGCCGCTTTTACAATAAACCCCGACGGAAAACTGTTAAAAAAAAGATACAAACGCAAATGTTCGACCAGCGAAGCAACGGTTTCGAATACATAGACCAGGGACAAGCACCCGACGAACTCATTCGCAAAAGCCACTGGTTCATGCAATGGATGAACATCTTCTTCGGCGGCAGAGCGATAGTAAAAAAATTCGTCGAAGCCGAATACCGCCGCCTGCCCAAACGCCAACCGCTGACAATCCTCGACATAGGCTCCGGCAGTTGCGATATCCCCCTGTCCCTGCTGAACTGGGCAGCCCGCAAAGGACTCGACCTGCAATTTACCTGCGTTGAGCGCAGCAGCGAAGCGCTGGCAATGGCCCGACAGCAAATCTCCGCCGCCGATATAAAAGGCA
>PWDX01000023.1 GCA_003553245.1 Phycisphaerae bacterium | reverse complement strand
CTTAACGATCTGCTCAGGGCTGTGATTCTTTCGTTTCATAAGAGCATCCTTTCCCATTTTCTTAAACTTAAACAATTCTATCGGATACTCTCTAATTCACAATGGTACAGTTTTTGGGGGGCATGCCACAGCCGTTGTTGTCGCAAAATGGGAATGAATTTACGCAAAATGGGATTTTATTGCCACTCTGGATATAGTATATTACACATTAATAGTTCATTAGATAAATGGGGTCAGATTCGTGGAATGACTGATGAATCGGACGGTAGTTGATTTTGGGAAAAGAAAGGAGGTCAATAGGGCGATATTGTTGTTAAGTAGCAGTACTGTTTTTGAAGGGTTTTTGTTTAATTTTTTTAGTTTAATAAGGAGGTACGAGATGAAACTAACATCGAAAACTTTTAAATGTCTGTTTATTGTAATTCTTTTAATGTTTGCCGGCAGCAGCTTTGCTAATGTGAACTGGATCCTCGAGGGCGAGGGTAATTGGTTCAATGAAGACAATTGGGATCCAGGTCTTCCTACCGACTCAACCCATACATTCATCTACGCAGATGATGCATTAGCAGTCATTGACGATGCGACGGCACACACACTGCAATTCCATGTAGGCCAAGGCGCAGAAGGCCTTAGGATAGTGGATGGCGGCGTTCTCAGAACAAATGGCTGGACAAGTCTGGGCCGGGAAGGAGATGTAACTTTTGAGATGACCGGCGGTACATGGACAAATTTAGGCACCGCCAACCCCGCTCTTCATTTTGGGCACGAGGGAACCAACAAAGCGACCGCTGATATTTCCGGCGGCTTGATTACCGGTGCTCGTGTTTTCATTAACAACGATTCGGTTGTCAATCTAAGCGGTGATGCAAAGCTTAGTAGCGGTACACCGATGCGTGTAGGCCACGGAAATCTCGATAATACTGCCACACTTAATATCTCCGAGAATGCTGAAATCGACCTCGGCAGCCACTTGTATGGAGCCGGCGCCGGTGGCAATGCGGAGATCAACCAATCTGGCGGAACATTTGATATTAACGGTTCATTCCAGGCAGGCAATACCTCGGATGCCGAGTTCACCTACAACCTCTCCGGAGGCGAATTGAACCACACTCACCATGAGTTTTACTTCGGCAACGATACGGGCGTAACCGCAAAAATCAACATATCCGGCGGCAAGCTTGAAACTACTGCCGATCTACAACAGATGCCCAGAGACAATGCGACAGCGCACCTGACTGTTTCCGGCGGCCGACTGGTTGCGCACGAAAATGTGCGTTTTAATTCTGATGCCGAAGGAGGCGAAGGTGTCTTTACAGTTTCCGGTTCAGGTGCAACGGAGATTACAATTGGCGAAAGACTTGCGGTTACCAATGGTCATACGCTTGCGTTTGAGCTTGACAGCGGTGGAATCACCAGGATCGACACAGGAAACTGGGTAAACCTTCAAGGAGCTAATATTACTCTTGATGCCTTAGCTGGTTTTGCTGCCGAGTTAGGTGACGAGTTTGAGCTTGTGTATACTGCTGACGATATAAATGGTATTGTCGGTGATGGCGACACTATCTATGATGCCAGTGCAGCCGATGCCGCTTTGGATCCTGGCCTGTGGTTCGAGTTCGTGATTACAGATCTTGGCGAAGATGCGGGCAGTATTTTAAGTGCTGAGGTCGTTCCGGAGCCTGCAACTCTGGGGCTTTTGGGCTTTGGTGCAGTTATTGCGACCTGGTATAGGAAAAGGAAATAAGTCCGATAGGATTATTTCGCGGATTTTCAATGAGTTTTATAAATTCAACATGTGGATTAGGAAAGCCCTCTCCGGCGAGAGGGCTTTCCTTAATATTAACTTCGCTAAAAAATGCCCTAAATATTGATGTAAACTTTTAGGGCACCTATCTTTAGGGCCTTGATTTTTCAATTGTATCTATCGTGAGTTTACAAGACAGAATGTAATTTTCGGTTTTGTTTTTCCCTCAATCTACAGTCTTGGTGCCGGTTGCAAACTCAACGGTATTGATTCGTTCGCTTATTTTAATGATGTGCTCAAAAGAGTAAGCACGCCCCCAGCATCAAAAATAGACCAGCCGCTGCCGAGTAACTGGAAAGCCCCGCAATAACTCCGCAATGCATAAGAGGAATAATTTTCAGCAGCCGTGCACTTGGCCGAGCACTTACCAAGCTATGAACGAAAGAGTAGCCATACAAACCTCCAACTATGATAGGGATAATTTCAAACTTCATTTATAATCTCAATTTCCGATATTGATTACTGATTCTGTCCAGCGCATGGGAACAAGTTTAGTGGTCATGTGCCGACTGTCGTAAAATGGGAACAGTTATGCGCAATATGCTATTGAATGAGCCTTGATAAATCTGTATGTTAACCGGTTGTCATCATTAAACTATACAGTGAAACTTTACAACGAAAGGATCAACAGCATGTGTAAAATTGGAATTGTTTTATTTATGCTCTTTACCGCGGTGCAGACTGCCTTTTCATCAACAACCTTAGAACCTGCTGGTACGGCCTTTACAACCGGTCATGATCAAAGACCCGATGTTGATTATTATGGCAGCGAGTTGGTACCGTTGCCCCGACGTCCTGTGATTGAAATTATCCCAATAAAAGGCGATTCACATTTTAATCCTGAAAGTGACGAGCGTTCTGACCTGCAGTGGCAGCAAAAGGACATAGGCCGCACTTTAACCTTTATTGGTCACAATGTCAAGTATCGGGGCTACAGGAACAGCGGGTGGGGGCGAGACCCGAACGATCCAGCCGGCGCTTATCTTCGGTATAGTTTTTTGCCTGGCGAGAACGGTATCGAAGAGCTTAAGCCGGGGCAGTATGTTTTGAAAGCTCAATTTGCTTATATACGCGATACATTAACAAAGGGCAAGTGCACGGTAAACGGTGAATATGTGGGAAGCTGGGACCGGCCTCATACCAATGCCAATACCTGCAATACCTTTATTTCGCGGCCCTTTACCTACAGCCCCTATGAAAATGACGGTTCGCTCACTATACAGTTTGACAACCTTGGCGGCGATCGCCTTAGACTGTCTTATGTCGCAATTATGCCGTATAAATCTGCGGATATTACTGACTCGGAAACGGTGAAGCTTGAAAATGACAGCCAGTTACTAATCTTCAGCAAACAGGGCAGTTTCCTGGGAGCTTATCACAAAGAGGCTGACATCTGGTTTCGCAGTTCGGAACCGGCTGAGCATCCGCCTTTTATGCTTCAATACCTTAACCGTGGAAATGAAATTCCCCAATCGTATGCCTTTGAGTACCACAAGAAAATTTACCGTCCTGACGGCCAGTCGTTGATCTTCGGCTATGAAATTGGCAAGGGCCAAGGTAATGTTGAGTATCGCGTTGATCTTGATGAAGGTTTTCGCTCCAGCTGGTCAATATCGGTCAGCAATGACAGCGAGGAACCTGTTGTTGAGGTGACATTTCCGATTTTGGGGAATCTGACGATAGGCGATTGCGAGAAAGATGATATATTGCTTTTCCCTCGTCAACTAGGCGAACGAATTTCTGACCCTGTCAATCAGATGCCCTATAACAAGACTGATTATATAGGCACTGCGAGCATGCAGTGGATGAGCCTTTTTGACGATCAGGGCGGCATTTATGCAGGTTCACATGACAAGACAATGCTGGATACAAGGCTGGAGTATTTGGGTGTCAATCAAAGTTCCATGCTGATGTTCACAAAGCAGCCAACGATAAGGCCTGGCAAGGCTTGGGCATCTGAGCCGTTTGTAATTGCTCTTTATGACGGTGACTGGCATGAGGCTGCCGATATCTATCGGCAATGGGCGAGCGAATGGATAAAGCCGATGGAGCTTCCCCGATGGCTCAAATATTCCACGCCGAGGGTCTGGGGGAGTCACATTAACTTTTACGCAGGTGAGCATGGTTACGGTCCGTTTCATTTGCCCGATGAATTTGAAGTAAGGCATACTTTCTCAGAAATCCCTAAACTTTGGGAAAGAAACCTGTCAAACCAGCAGGCGCAGGCTCTTTGGACTTACGGTCAGATGATTTGCGGCGGATGTTACAGATATTATGCCTTAGAGCCTCAACTCGGAACAGAAGAGGAATGGATCAAAGCCGTTAGCGAAGTAAGGGAAAAAGGCGGTGTAGTGCAGGCATATACTAACGCTATGAACTTTGATGCTCGTTTTCCCAGCAACCTTCCGGATTTATATAGAGGCGTGATAGAAAAGTCTGTTCCGGATGTAGCTGAGGCTGATGAATGGCAGCAATGGGCCGAAGAAAACTCTTATCGAATGTTTGACGGGGCAAACCGCGTCCAGTACCGAATACCGGACTCGCCTTATGCGGTAGAACATAGAGGTATGTGTCCTTATACGCAAGAGTGGCAGGACTATATGAAGTACTGGATTGTTGATAAATATGTCAAAGAATATGGCAACAGCCTAATGCAAATTGACCAGGCCGGCTGCACCTTTTGGGGAACGTGTCATAACTATGACCATGGCCACGAGCATCACGGTAGCACCACAAAGGGTTATGTTGACCTGATGAAGACTATTTATGAGGCGGCGGTAGAGATTAATCCTGATTTTGTGTTGTTTCCCGAAGGCATAGCGGATGTAATGGCGCCGTATGTCGCCCTTCAGGGAGGCCAAGCCAATCACTGGACTCCGGCCGAACATAAATTCACGCATATGTATCGTTATACTTTTCCTGATCATTCGCTTCGATGGCTCTTCTTCCGCGACCAACGGGATCAAAAATACTCAATGCTGATGGGTCTCGGACCAATTCATGCAAGAACTGGTAGCCGAGAAGATGAACTTTATGCAGAAATCCGCGAATTTTATAAAGAGTCGCTGTTCCGGGACACTGTCGGTTTGGGTTCTCTGCCGGAGGGTGTGACGGGTGCTGTTCTGGAACATCCCGATAATCATACGGTGATTGTGATGACAGCTGACAGACGAGAAAACCTTGATCCCTATTCTATTACATTAGATAGTGAAATTTACCAGCAACTGGACGCTATGGATTTTGTGTACTGGTATCCTTACGATAATGGCGCTGCAAGAAAATCAGTGCAGGTAAGTAAAAGCAACGGTGTAGTGAAGTTCAATGCTCCCTCGTTGTCATCAAGTCGAAGTGGAAACTACAATTTTGGCGCGCTAGTGTTCTCTATAAAGCCGGTTCAGGTTTTTTCTGTTGATGTTCCGCCGGAGGCTCATATTAACGATCCGTTTGAAATAAGGGTAACCGTAGACGGTAAACCAGTTGAGGAGGCCCAAGTGCTGATTGGTAACAGGCCATATACCACAGATGCCTCAGGACGAATCAGTGCTACTGTTGACGGACAGCCTGGAAAATATCTGGTTCGTGCCTGGAAGGACGGACTTATCGGCAGCGATGTAATTGTCGAACTAAGAGTCTCTGGTAGATAAAGAGAATTGTAAATCCTCTAAAACAATTTGGCATTGCCCCAAAATTTAGACTTGTGTGCTTTTAATTTTGAATTAATCTATGCTGTCTTGCTGATATCCTGAATGAGCGACAAATTGTTGTCCCATAGACGGTTAAATTCAGGTGGTTAAGCGGTGCAGGCTCTTTCAAAATTCTGTTGCCAGAATAAAAAACGTCCCGATTACAGAAAACGCAATGGAAATAATTTGTTAGTGTGCGGATTATACGGTAAAAATAACCATAAGGTTGCTTTGCCCTGCGCTCGCCACAATGCTTTAATAGAGCAAGACTTCGGCTGTTTGCAAGTTAGCGTTAACTTCAAACGCCTATTTAGTTCTTGTTACGGAAACAGATTTACCTCATAAATTAAAGTTAAAGACTATGCAAAAAGGCTGTTCCTGTTATTATTTTGCTGAAAATAATCAGTGAAAAAGGAACAAAAATATGAGAACAAAATCAACGAATCAAAAATACATCAACTTCTGTGGAAAATCTACTCTGCAAGT
>PWDX01000113.1 GCA_003553245.1 Phycisphaerae bacterium | reverse complement strand
CCGTCATCGATATGCACATCATCATCAATTTCATAATCAATAATGTGTGCTTGGCCGTCGTTGAAATGTTCCTGGGCCAATACCTGCCCAGCCATTACCAATACCACAACCGCTGATAAGATCGAAATCATCGCTTTTACCATTTTCGTTCTCCTTTTCCCCCGGTTTTTCCCTTAATACGCCCGAACAGACCCTCTGCGTCGGCTGTGGTTTTTTCTGGTGTGTATCTCTCTTGGTAGCGTCGTAGTCAGCGAAAAAACACTTTTCTATGGTAGGACTATAGCGCATTCGGCATAGTAATGTCAAGATAATTTCCAATTTATATTATCGGCTATCAGAATTACTTTCACTTGTTTAGGTTATCATCTAACAGCCCCCATCATCCACTTTTTGGCTTTTATTCCTATCTTTTCACTTAAATATAGCTCGCCTGCCCATATCACCCAATTCTCACATCAGCGCAACCAGCGAAATCAGCGTCGAAAAAAGCAGCCGCGGAGACAGCCGCTTCAACAATCTGATATCTGAATTCTGATTTCTAAAATCTAAGCGAATTACGCGTCTGAATTTTGTATTTTTTTGCGCAAAACTACCAAAACCAGCCCGTAACTGACCAAGACTTACCGACTTTTTGCTTGCCTGGATTATTTATATTGCCCAGATTCAACTATTTTAAAAAACAACGCTCGCTGAAATCATCGAAAAAATCACTCTCAACCGTCAATTTTACCCTCTTAAACCTCAAGCCGTCCGACCGCAAAGGCCGATAATATTATATCCGGCAGCAGTTCTGTGCCGCTTTTTTTGTTTATTTTGACGCCTAAAGCCGTTATGATTCGCTGTGTAGTTGATTGAACACTTGATTTTTAGCCAAAAAACCATGTTTCAGTAGGAAAACGGAATGAGACTGGAAAAAATAGTACTGAACGGATTCAAAAGCTTCGCTGACAAAACAGAATTCCTCTTCGACGCCCCTATGACCGCTATCGTCGGGCCTAACGGCTGCGGAAAAAGCAATGTCGTTGACGCTATAAAGTGGGTTTTGGGCGACCAAAGCGCAAAAAGCCTTCGCAGCGGGCAAATGGCAGATGTCATCTTCAGCGGCAGCAGCAATCGCAAAGGCTTAGGGGCCGCGGAGGTGAGCTTGTTTATGTCCGGCTCGCAGGGTCTTGGCACAAAGGATATGCAGATTCAGGGCGATGAATTGCAGGTTTCGCGCAAGATTTACAAAAGCGGCGAAAGCGAATACCGCATCAACGGCAAAATGTGCCGCCTGAGGGATATCCGCGAACTGTTTATGGACACCGGCATCGGCGTCCAGGCCTATTCCATTATCGAGCAGGGCCAGGTCGAACAGCTCTTAAACGCTTCAAAGCAGGACAGACGGGCGATTTTCGAAGAAGCCGCCGGCATCAGCAAATACAAATCGCAGAAAAAAGAAGCACTGCGCAAACTCGACCGCACCGAGCAGAACCTGCTTCGACTGGCCGACATACTCGGCGAGGTGCAGAAACAGCTTCGCAGCGTCAAGCTACAGGCAGGCAAAGCGCGAAATTACCTTGCCTACACCGAGGAACTAAAAGAACTGCAAATCAAGTACTCACTGGCCGAATACGATAAAATCGCCGCATCGACAAAACAAAAGAAAGAATTGCTGGGCAAATTCGAGCAGGAATACGCCTGTATCGCCGCCGAGGTCAGCAAAGAGGACAATCAGCTTACCCAGCTTGAGCAGGATGTTTTCGATACCGAAGGCCGGATCAACCACGCCGACAATGCCCTTGTCTCGGTTCGCAGTAAAATCGAGCAGCGACGGCAGCGGATTGAGTTTTTGCAGGCAAGAACCGACGAGCTTCAGCAGCGACAGGCCAACGCGGCCAAGCGGATTGAAAACCTTGAGCATGAAAAGCGGGTTTTCCAGGGCCAGCTCGAAAAGCACAAAGAAGAAGAAACCAAGTGTCAGTCATTACTCCAGCAGCGAACCGCCGAGGTCGAGCGGCTTACCGAGCAGATACAACAGGTAAACAGTGAGGTTTCATCGCTGGAGACCGAGCTTGAGGACGAAAAAAGCGGGATTATTGATATTGTCCGACGAACCGCTCAGCTTCACAACGAGCTTCAGAGCATCGGTGTGCATCGTGATAATTTAGCGAATCAGAAAGACCGGCTGGCAGGCCGGGCCGAAACCGCCCGTGCAGAGCTTGAGCAATTGTTCACGGCCAAAGCGCAGAACGGCGCCCGGCTGGAGGATATTGAAAAGGTGCTGACAGAGCTTGACGAGCGGCTGAAAACGCAGAAAGAAAAAGCCGAGGATGTTTCGCAGCGGATAACGCAAAGCTCTGAGCAGTTGAGCAGGCAGAAAGAGTCCCGCAGCGCGCTGGAAAGCGAGCTTGCGGTTTTGCGTGATATGGAAACAAATCGGCAGGGACTGAACAAGGCGGTCAAAACGATACTGAAAAACCGTTCAGTCGAGCAGGGCAGGTTTGAATATGTCCGCGATATGCTGGCTGAGATACTGGCCGCTGATGTGGAACACGCCGCGGCAGTGGAGGCGGCACTGGAGGGCAAGGCGGCCGCGTTGCTGGTAAGCAGTGCTGAGAGGTTAATCGAAGACGCTCCGGCGATTTGCGAGCTTGAGGGCCGGGCGAATTTCGTGCTGGCCGATTGTGCCCAGCCGTTTGTGGATTGTGAGGATTTGCGGGAATATGACTGCGTGCGGGGTCGGTTGATTGAGTTTGTAAGCTTCGACAGTGCGCACGCTCAGCTTGCCTGGAAGCTGCTTGGCAAGACGCTGGTGGTCGATTCGATAGGTTCGGCGATTCGGCTGTGGTCGGCTCTGGGGCATAAGGGGTATGACCTTGTAACGGCGGCAGGCGAATATGTGGGCAAAGACGGAACGGTCAGTATGGGGCCGCTCGGCAAGGCCGGCGGGTTGATTTCGAGAAAGAGCCGCATCCGACAGATTCAGGAGAACATCAACAGCGTCAACGAGCAAATCGCCGAGATTACGCAGAGCATAGACGCCGACAATCAAAGCAAAGAGCATTTGAATAAGCTTTGTCAGGAATTGCGAACATCTATCTACGAAGCGACAACCGAAAAAACGCAGGTCAATTCTCGTCTGGGTTCGCTGGAGCAGGATATAAATCGGCTGCGAAAGGAACAGCCGCTGCTGGACAGTGAAATTGATCAGCTCGAGCAGCAGATTAGCCAGTCGGTCGAGAAAGAGTATAACTCCAAGCAGAAGCTGGATGAACTCGAACAGGTCAATCAGCAGCGCCAGGCGCATATTGACGAGCTTCAGGAGCGTTTCGCGGCTAAGAAAGAGCTTCAGCAGGAGTATGCTTCCAAATTGACCGATATGAGGGTGTCGCTTGGGCAGGTTCGTGAGCAGAGCAAAGCAGCGGCACAGGCGATTGAAAACCTGCAAAGCCAGTTGGCGACCAATCGCCGCTCGGCAGAGTCGGGGCTGGCGGAAATCGAAGACTGTAAACGGCAATACGCACAGGGACAGCGAGATATTCTGGCCTGCGAATCGGAGATATCCGAACTCTACATTGAAAAGGAGCAGAGCCAGCAGCAAAGCCGAACTCTTCACGAAAAGCTCGATGAACTAATGCAGCAGAAGAACGAGTTGAAAGAGCTTATCCGTCAGCAGAGGCAGCAGGAAACCGAGGTTGAAAAGAGCATAAATCAGCTTCGAATCGAGCTTAGCCAGTTGGAAGTCCGACAGCAGAGTTTGCAGGAGCGGGTGCAGGATGAGCTTCAGATGGACCTGGTCGAGGCTTATAAAGGGTATGAGCCGGAGGAGACTGACTGGGAGGCGGTTAAGGAAAAAATGACCGAGCTTCGCACGAAGATAGAGCGGCTGGGCAGTGTCAATGTCGATGCGATTGAGAATCAGGAACATCTGGAGCAGCGGAATGAATTTCTGGCCGGTCAGGTCGAGGATCTGAACAAAAGCAAGGATCAGCTCGAGCAGTTGATTAATCGGCTTAACAAACAGAGCAGAGAAAAATTCGCCGAGACATTCGAGCTTATCCGTGGTCACTTCCAGGAGCTTTTCCGCAAGCTGTTCGGCGGCGGCAGAGCCGATATCGTTCTGGAGGATTCCGACGACATACTCGAAGCGGGCATAGAAGTGCGAGCAAAACCGCCCGGCAAGGAAACGCGGAGCATATCGCTGCTTAGCGGCGGTGAGAAAACCTTGACGGCGATCGGGCTGCTCTTTGCCGTGTTCCGCGCCAAGCCTTCGCCGTTCTGTCTGCTGGATGAGGTTGACGCGGCGCTGGACGAGGCCAATGTGGAGCGATTCAATATAATTCTCAAAGAGTTCCAGAAAGACTCGCAGTTTATAGTTGTAACGCATAACAAGCGGACGATGAGTATCGCCGATGTGCTGTTTGGCGTGACAATGCAGACCCGAGGCATCAGCAAGAAAATCAGCGTGCGATTCGACGAGGTTGAGACAGAAGCACAGGTCGCATAGCCGCCGATGAGGTTACGGGGCGGCGGTGATGGCGGCGGTTATTTTTACGGCGTCGAGGTTTTGTTCGATATCGTGGACTCTTAAAATCGCTATTTGTGATTTTGCCAGAATGGCCGAGACGGCGGCAGTGCCGGGTACTCTCTTTTCCGGCTGATCTTTTCCGGTGATTTTTCCTATGAAGGCTTTTCTGCTTGCTCCTACAAGCACGCCGTAGCCGGTTTCCACGAAACGGTCAATATGCTTTAGCAGTGAAAGGTTGTGCTCGGTGGTCTTGCCGAAGCCGATGCCGGGGTCGATGATTATGCTCTGGCCGGCAATGCCTTTGCTTTTTGCCAAGTCTGCTCGCTCGAGAAGAAACTCCAGCACTTCGGCGATGACATCCTCATAGGTCGGGTTCTGCTGCATCGTAGCGGGGCTGCCCTGGATGTGCATCAGCACTATGGCGGCATTATATTCGGCGGCAAGGTCGGCGATGCGCGGGTCCGACAGTGCGGTTATGTCATTTACAATCGCGGCGCCTGCTTGCAGGGCGGCCTGGGCGACCTGATAATTTGAGGTGTCGATGCTTATAGGGGTGTCGGTTTGCGCGGCGATTTTTTCTATTACCGGTATCGAGCGGTCTATCTGCTGCTGTGCGGGGACGCCGCTGGAGCCGGGACGGGTTGACTCGGCGCCGACATCGATTACCGATGCGCCCTGGGCTATCATTTCCATTGCACGGCGTATCGCGGCGTCTTTGTCGATATAAAGCCCGCCGTCACTGAATGAGTCGGGTGTGACATTCAAAATACCCATAATCGCAGGATGCGTTGAATAATCAATAACACGGCCTCGGCAATGGATTTGGCGGTTATGTGTCATTTTTGATTTACCTTAAAGCCTGTCGCTTTGAATTTCAGGGCAAGTTCACTGTTTATGTCATCGAGAATGATTTCGGTATTTTGAAATTCACGCCTTTGCGGGTAGTTTTTACGCAGGGCGGTAAAATACTTTCCTCTGCCGTCGGCAGGTTCGTCGATGATTTTACGCATTCGGGCGTCGTCGGCTGTGATGTCATATACCTGTTTAACCGCCTGGTGCAGCAGTTGCTGCGGCGGGGCTGATTCGTTTTTTATCTGGATTTGTTTGACCCGAGGGACAGGCAGAAAATCGGCGGCGGTGTGGGTCGGCTCGACGGCGAAGTGTTTGCATACGGCCTTGTAAATCATTATCATCCCGATGACTTTGCCGTCGAAAGAATAGCCGGCAATGTGCGGCGTCGCGATGTCGGTCATTTTCAAAAGCTCAATGTCGATATCTGGTTCGTCTTCCCATACATCCAGCACAGCGGCGGCAAGGCAGCCATCGGCGATAGCTTTTTTCAGTGCGTCCGTTTCCGCTACGGCGCCGCGTGAGGTGTTTATGAAAGTGCAGCCGGGCTTTAGAGAATTGAAGAAGTCCGCATCTGCAAGGTGAAAGGTCTTGTCCGGCCCCTGGCGGGTAAGCGGCGTGTGCAAAGTTATGAAGTCGGCATCGAAAAGTTCCGCCAGCGGTCTGTAGTTGGGGTCATTGCTTTTACGCTGAAGCGG
>PWDX01000117.1 GCA_003553245.1 Phycisphaerae bacterium | reverse complement strand
TAGGCAGCGGCCTGCCGCATGAACAATTTCTGCCGGAGTTTCCTCCAAGATCGCCTGCGAAGTCTATACATCCGGCAACTCTGTGCATCACTCTTTCGGTTTTTGCCAGCGCATAAGGCCCTTTGCCCGGCCCGACAACTCGCACGACATCAGCTTCGATCCGGATATAATCCTGTTGCAGCTGCTGATATTCATCCTCGCAGGCAACACCATCAAGGCATCGCTGCACTGTAGTCCACAGGCATGTCGCATTCCACAGCCCGCCGCTTTCCATTGACTTGAGTTTGGCCTGAACCTTGGCCAGCTCGTATCTGTTCATATCAACCCCCTTTTAAAAATCCATCCGGTGGCGTAATCCGCTGGCTTCATTTTTCGCGGCACGAACACTTTTGTCAAAGCAGCGGCAATAAACTCAAAAATCACTCACTTGCCGGACGGGCTAAGTAAAGGTACTTTGCCGATACCCGGCGGGGGTGTGGTTCGGATTCTGCCCGGCAGCAGTCCCGTGATTGCTTTTATTTGCGACAAACAACGACATAACAGGACATTTACAGCCTACATAAGCCGGTGCGATGGGAACGCATCACACCAAAAGCCGATTAGTCGGCAGTATTGTGGATTATTACTGTCGCTCTCGCGCGCGCCTGCGCACATAGGCTTTGCCTGCCGAGAGTTAGCTCACGATACCAGTTTCATTTACCAGAAGAATAAAAAGGCCATAATTTCTATTTATTTCTATTGCCCCTTAGAATGCACTGTGTTATACTTACAGCACATTCCAGAAAATATCTGTCACGGAGAACTGTTATGAAATCAGCCGTAATCTACGCGAGATTCTCACCAAGACGCAATGCACAGCAATGCGAGTCAATCGAGACACAATTGTATTACTGCAACCAGTATTGCGATAATAGCGAACTGCCCATCACGGCAAGGCTAAGTGACAAAGTGCTTTCCGGAGCGGACGAGGACAGGCCTGCTCTGTGGCAGGCGATAGAACTGCTAAAGCGAGGCGATGTCCTTGTGGTATATCGTCTGGATCGTCTTGCAAGAAGCGTATATCTAAGTGACATCATAGAGCGCGCCGTCAAAAAGAAAAACGCATCAATAGTAAGCGTATCAGGAGAAGGGACATGGAACGACAGTGACGAAGACTGGCTTATCCGCAAGATACTCCAAACGCTGGCAGAATATGAAAGACGAGTGACAGCTGCAAGAACCAAAGCCTCAATGCTACGACATCAGGCAAGCGGCAGGCGAATGAGCAAACAAACACCTTTTGGCTGGATGACAGATCCGAGCGATCCGGCCCGGCTCATTGAGAATATCACAGAACAGCAAACAATAGAGCGTATAATCGCGATGAAAGAGTCGCAAATGTCATTGCGAGCTATATGTCGCCGACTCCGGGCCGAAGGCATACGCTGCCGGAACAATGACAACTGGCACCATACAACAATAAAGAGCATACTGCGGCGAAGCGGCAGGCTACTGTCAACCTGAGCATTTATTTTCCCTGAGTACTTTATCAGCAGCCTCTGCCAGGCAGTTTACATCAAGGCCGTTGCTGTGGAGTCTTTGGATAGCTTGTGCGTACTGCTCTGCAAGGAGCTCGACACGGGCCTTACGGCGAAGCTTTGCAAGATTGACAACAGGCGGCTTTTCTGCCTTTTGGATGTGATATAACCGCCGTTTGCGAGCGTTAACACAGCCAATGCAGGTATGTCGAAAATAGCCGCCGCTAAAGCGAAAATTGGTTTTAGTCAGTTCCAGTTGCTGCCGGCATTGTGTACATATTCTGGTTTTCATATTATAGCCACCATTCGATAAATTCGTATGCTCTTGTATCAAGTTTTTCCAGTGCCTGCTCAGGCGTCTTGCCGCGAAGTTCTTTGTAAACAATCACCGGCTTATTTTTGTTGTATATCCTGCGATCATTCTCACTGGCCCAGCGGTTTTTGTGAAACTTGCCCCACAGCAGATAGCATTTGGCCACTCGCAGCGGATTGGCAATATCCTCGGCCATCGCTTGCCAGTTAAAAATCTGGTCATATTTTTGGAAATTGGCACATGTTTGCTCGATGCCCAGATGATCCATCACCGTCAGCACATCAAGGCAGAAATTATCATCACTAAAGCGAGGATCTGTGGAGATCTTATCCTGGCCTTGCTTTTGACCAGTATGATTTGAGTAAGTACAGTCTTTGTTTTGGAGTTTGTGGATCTGCATATGAATTCGCGTCCAAGTACCTTGTAAGTCATTACCCCATAATTTTGCGCTTTTTCTTTTTTTCTATTTAACACTACTTATATGTATAAGACCTGGACGCCTGGACGCAGCTCATAAAAACCCGCCTCAAGGGGGCAAAAAAGCTGTTTTTGCGTCCGGCTTGACCTGGACTTAACCTGGACGCTCCCAGACGAAATCAGATGTTTTTATCTGATCCTTAAGGTCTATACCCCGGTAACAATGGGGTCTGTGAGCGATTTTAAGGCCGCGTCCAGGTACTGCGTCCAGGTTGTATTCGTCTTTTAAGCAGTAAATTTCCTCGCTGGTAAGCTGCGGACGGTACCTTCTGACCTCGTCATGCACACCGTTAAATTCTATTTTGAATTTCTGAGGACTTACCTGCATATGGTTATTGAGCCTGGCCCATTGAACGTAAAAAGCCCAGAGAACATCACACGGCACAAAAGAATCTGAGTCAATCCGGCACCAGTCATTAATAAAGGCTATATAAGGGCTGGAAAGCTCCTCGAATTCACGTTTTAGACTCTTGCTTTTAGGATGCTCCAGTACCTCGCCTCGATGTGCCTTGATTACGAGGTTAAATATTCCCGGCAGTTGGCCCTTCAAAGTAGGTTCAACAGAAGGGTCCTCTCTGTCGTAAAAACTCTTTGTGGTCTGCAAAAATGTCATCCGTCCTGCCAGAGCTCCGGTAGAGTCCCGTAAATCCAGCACCTTGTTCGCTATCATCATTACAGACATATCCATTTTGGAGATGTCAACCTGAGGCTTATTTTTACGGTTTACACATAAACCGTCTTCTCCGGAAATATTCTTTAATATCTCAACTGCTTTATTGGTTGAGCTGTTTTTGCCCGTAACAGAAGCATCCCACATTATGCCCAGCTGCTTATTAAGAAGCGGTTCCAGGCCGAAGTCACCGCAAAGAGAAGAAATAGAAAGATTCGTTACATTTTTCCTGCCGATTAGCTCACGGATAACCCGTCCTATTGTGCCTTTGCCGCTTCGTTTGCGGCCAATCAGTGACAGTATCTTATGGTGCGATGTATCCCGAAACAGATATTTCCTTATCCAGCTGTGAAGAATATCCTGAACAAGCTGGTCGGGACGGCCCTGGTCGTCCTGAAAATACTGGCCCAGAACATCAAACCATGCAGGAGCTGTTGCATCAGGGTCATAAGCAAAACTCAGGTAATTAAGCGTATAAAACTCAGGTGTAAAAGCCACCAATTCCGGTTTGTTCGGATCACGGACATCAAGCAGGCCGTTGGCCAGGGCTACCGTATGGCCAGGATCCAGCCTGCCGTCGAGACTGCAGGGAGCTTTCTGATCCGGCTCAAGGTGAACACCCTCCATATCTCTGATCCAAAGCATGATATTGCTGACAAACGATTTTGTTTTATGGGCGCGTTTTGGGACCTTGCCGCTAATGCGACAATACCTTCGTATAAAACGGCGGATACGATTCTCGATTTCCTTTTCGTCAGCTATCTGATGGTATCTGTGATTTTCATAAACTGTCCAGCCATCGAGATAATGATAATGATATAACAGCTTTTGTTTGACTTTACTCCATAAGACAAAACCCTCTGCAAAACTGTCAGGATGGTCGTTAGGCAGAGTAACTCTGCCGGTTTTCTCGTCATAGAATACCCCGTCTGCATTGCTTTGCGGCTGGTACTTACCGATAGAGGCCGCTATTTTTCTGACCTCGGATTCGGCAAGCTCAGGGTTGCAGCGGTCTTTATTTTCTTCGAGCAGTGCCGCTAAAATCGCTTTTGAGCTAAAACCCTTACGCCTCATTGAACCTGCCAGCGAAGCAAGTGTGCTGTTGCGTTTGCCCTGAGGGATGGGATCATCACTGCTAAGCTGTTCAGTCTTGCTATTGTTATCACGGATCAGCATAAAACCCGGACACCCTGCCGGCTCAATAGCCCTTGGATCTATCTTCCAGCGATATTGTCTGCCGCTTGAATGTAACGAAGGCGGGGCAACAACATAGCCGCCGTCGGCTCTGGTATCAAGGCCGTCGCCGAGTGTGCCTGCCGAGTTTCGCACCTCATTTCCCTGAGGGCACTTAAAGTAAATATGTCTGCCTCCGGAGCCGGTTATCACCTCAAGTGTACGGGGAATGTTAAACTGTCTTAGCGACTTATCGCCGCCGTTTTTGGGGTCGACATCCAGTACCGCCAAGCAGGAATCTACACCTGTTGCGATTCCGATGTTGATAGATTGGCTGCACCAGTTTTTTACGACGGACTCATCGAGGGTGGCATTTTTAACGCCATGCGGCGCCAGCTTGCCGTGGGGATGCTTACCGGCGGAGCCGCAATTGACCTTACCGCACATACACCGGCCGTTTTGATCTACCGAATACAGAGGCAATACTTTCCAGCCCAGTTTGATATACGCCAGCGCACACTCAAGAGTTAGTGACTGTTTATGACTCATTAACGGTCCTCACTTTCGGCCAGATTGCGGATCGCAGCATCCAGGCTGCTCTTGCGGTACTTGGCTGTCTTGCCCACCCGGACGACCTGAAGGCCGTGAGCCAGAAGTTTGGCCCTGTTTCTGGCAAGCGTTCTTGTACTGATCATCAGTCGTTGCGATACCTGCTTGGGGGTTAATAATTGTTCGTCCATTTGAATGCTCCTTATATGCCTGATTGAAACATCTTTTGTGCGGCGTTGTCTTAACTTATGCCACATTCTCCATCAATGTCAATTATTATGGATACCATAGTCTCACCTGGCATATCGATTGTCAAACCATAAATTGAGAAATTTTGAGCAGAATTTACTTGACTTGGCTTAAGCCTTTGATTACTAAAGCGTTATAAGCTCAATTTTTTTTGAGGATTTTTTTTATGGCACGAGGACAAACTGAAAAAATGTTAGGCGCCAATCTGCCCGGCAGATTCGTCGAGCAGTTCTGGAAAAAAGCCGCCCCCGAAGGCACTTCAAAGAACCGCATAGTAGAGGCAATGGCACGGCTCTGGCTGGATTCGCCCGTCGAGCTCCGCCGCCGGTACCTATACCCGGAAGAGAAAGGCCATAAGACACTGCAACAGCTTATAGAAAATGCCGTTGCCGCTTATTTTGAGCAGATGCCCAGTGATATAGACGATCAGCGCATCGCGGTAGTTATAAATAACGCCATTGCCGCTTATCAAGGCCATCAAAAAGGGCGAAATAAAAAGGTCGCCTCAAAATGAAAGCTTTTTTCTCTGGCTGTTTAACCTTTTTTGCTTTTAAGTTCACATATTGAGGCGTTACCCAAACTTCCTGGCCGCCTCGTCAGCCAGGCCCTGATTGCGCTCGGCGTAAATGGCAGTTGCGCTCATATTTGAATGGCCAAGCAGAGCACCGGCGGTTTCGTAGTTGAACATTTTTCTGGCCTTGGTAGCTGCGGTATGGCGAAGCTGATACGGCGTCCATTTGGGAAGCCCAGCTTCAGGATCACCGCCTTTGGCTTTTATTGCTTTTCTGGCCAATCTAACCGCTGAGGTGACAGCCTTGCGATAACTTGCCGAATTATAGCAAGCACCGGGCCGTCTTTTGGGGTTATCCTTGCGATTGGTTCCAACGCTGTTGCCGTAGGAAAGTGGTGTTTTGCGCTTCGCGGAAAGATGTCGGCGTCGGTAATCTTCCGATTCAATAGGCGAAAAACAGTGCTTATCGTGATCACGCAAGACTCTGGCAGAGACCGTCCAAAGACGGCCGCTCTTTTAAATATTACTTGATTTACACCGATCTTGACGGCAAGAGAAAGCAGAAATCCCTTGGCCACAGCGACAAACGCAAAGCTGTCAAGGCAAGGGCCGCTATGGAAGCTGATCTTGTAAAAGGCTAC
>PWDX01000129.1 GCA_003553245.1 Phycisphaerae bacterium | reverse complement strand
TCATTGATAGACACCCTGCCCAACACAGACAAATCAATAAGAATCATCAAAGTCCCCGCCGACAAAATCGCCCGAGAGCTTGGCGTTGCAAGAGCGGCAAATATGGTGGCTCTTGGGGCGTATCTTGGAGCAAGCGGAATTTTAACGCCCGAACTGGCCGCAAGCTGCCTCGAACACATCCTCGCAAAACGATACCACAACACCATAGGCATAAACACCCAGGCGCTAAAACAAGGAGCCGAACACGCCGCCGCCCAGTTAGCCGCGTGATTTCTCTTACAAGGAAGGGATGTTTACTCCTGTTTTACGGTTTTTGCCAGCCTTTTCCGACAGAACCGCCAAATGCCTAAGCCGATCAGCATAATTGCAGCGACGGCCAGTAAAACTGCCAACCAAAACCGTTTTATCTCATCTACAATTACCGTGCCGGGCGGAAATTCTATATCGAAATCCTCACGGGTAAGCCCTTGATTAACAAGTATTTCACTTGTGGCTATGTACAAATTTGTCCAACCATCACTCTTGCTCATGATCTGTCCGCTGCTTGGAAAACACAACCCCTCCGCCACTTCCTCAAGAGAACCCACTTCAGCGATAGTACCAAGCTCATCCCCGCGCATATACTCGTATCTTACCGGCGTGTAGCCGTGATTAACAGAAAAATATACTCGCTGTATAACTCGGCCTGTTGGTACATGTAAAATATCAGCCCGAATTGTATCAAACCCGCTGATTGTGCTAATTTTGCTGTCAAGCCGTACGCGATCAGGACCATCTCTTAGCACATCTGAGAGTGGCCCGTCAATGAGGTAAGCAAAACGCAGCACAGTTGCTATGGCTATGGGTGTTACCTGCGGTGGATGAAGAATATGCGAAGGTCTTTCAGCAAGGATACGGCCTTCTTTGCGAAGTTCCCCGGAATCGCTCGGTCTTTCACTTATTATAAGAGCTTTTCCGACTCTACCGTTCCAGCTTGCCTTTCTTATCTGAGTCGGTCGATGGGGGTTTTTCACTGTTTTTTCCACTAACATCATTTCTGGCAGCTTGCGTACATTGCCATCTTGATCCAACATCCCTGCCGCGGATAGCTTTTTTGTCCACGGATAATCGCTTCGCTGCCATTGCCCGTCTGACTGCTCGGCCTCGAATTCTCCCTCAGATTGCGCTTCAAGGCTTCTTGATCCAATGATATGGTACTCGTATTCAAGAGAAATATCCTCAATGGCGGATTCCATCTTTTCACAGATATCGGCAAGCTCTTTTATCGTAAGCTCCTCGGCCGGCGAAAACGAGCTAAGAATTGACAGAAAAACAAAAACGGCAGGAATAATGCGGAATTCTTTTATGGTCAGCATAATAAGCCCTTTCAGCTTAATGCAAAATTCTCGCTGTGGTTGTGTCTATATATGATAAGCTATCCGGTAATTATCCACAAGGGAAAAAGGCGAAAAGTGGTTTTTCTTTGATGTTAGGCGCTGAATGTGTATATTTGTGCATATTATCGATATTTTCAGGTGTTTGCTTAAATTGTAAAAAAATGTGAAAGTAAACATGAATAGTCGCGAGAGAATTAACAGCATAATGATGGGCAAAGGCGCCGACAGGTGTGGCCTTTGGCTTGGGAACCCTCATCCGGAAACGGTGGAAATTTATTTAAAAGCCCTGGGACTAAAAGAGAAGTCACAGCTTTTCGATTACTTTTATGATGACTGTCGCTGGTTAGTTGCGGATGCATATTATAAACATCCGGCAGAAAAGCCAGTTTGGGATTTATATAAACATAAGAAAAGCCTTGCTACCGGTTTTTTTTTGTCATGCAATGCGGTGGAACAACTTGATAGTTTTGATTGGCCAAAAGCGGAATATTTCGATTTTAAATTTTTAAAATCAGAGGCAGAAAAATACTCTGACAAGGCCGTTTTTTCTGGTATGTGGACTTGTTTTTTTCATGTGCTATGTGATCTTTTTGGGATGGAAGAGTACTTCATAAAGATGCATACGCATCCAAAGTTAGTGGAAGCAGCAACGGAGATTGTGGTTGAGTTCTATTTGGAATCAAATAAAAAAGTATTCGAAGAAGGCGGCGAATTTGATATTTTTTTTATGGGCAATGACTTAGGTAGTCAACTGGACTTGTTGATGAGTCCCGAAATGTTTAAAAAGTTCGTCTTACCGGGTTTGCGGAGAAATGTTGAACTTGCAAAAAAGTATAACAAAAAAGTGATGCTGCATTCCTGCGGCTCGATTTACAGGATTATTGATGATTTGATAGAGATTGGTGTGGATGCCATTCACCCTTTGCAGGCCCATGCTAAAGATATGGATGCGGTTACGCTTGCCAAAAAATTTAAAGGGAGAATCGCTTTTGTTGGCGCGGTCGACACGCAAGATCTTCTTGTCAATGCTAAACCGGATAGAATTAAAGATGAAGTAAATCGCCTTAAGGATTTGCTTGGACCTAATTTGATTATCTCTCCCAGCCATGAAGCTATTTTGCCGGATGTGCCAATGGCAAATATCGAAGCAATGGTTTCAGCTACCTTAGAGAATTGATTGTAGATTATAATACTACATAAAGAATTTAGCTCAAGATTCTGGTACATTAAATATGATAGCTTCCTTTAAATGAATAATTGCCTTTCATATATATTCACAAGCCGCTCTATGGTAAGCTCCTCGGCCGGGGAAAATGAGCTAAGAATTGACAGAAAAACAAAAACGGCAGGAATAATGCGGAATTCTTTTATGGTAAGCATAATAAGCCCTTTCAGCTTAATGCAAAATTCTCGCTGTGGTTTTGTCTATATATGATAAGCTATCCGGTAATTATCCACAAGGGAAAAAGCCGAGAAGTGGTTTTTCTTTGATGTTAGGCGCTGAATGTGTATATTTGTGCATATTATTGATATTTTCAAGTGGTCGATTAGCTCGAATCGGCTGCTTTGATACTAAAGGAGCCGTCGTATGAAACAGTTTGCCGTTATAGGATTGGGCCGTTTCGGCCAGAGAATCGCTATTTCGCTGGCGATGAGCGGGGCCGAAGTAATCGCCATCGACCGCGACCGCACACAGGTGGAGCTTATACGCGACCAGGTAGGCCTGGCGGTTCGGCTGGACAGCACCGATGAAGACGCCCTGCGAGCCCAGGGCGTTGATAAAGTCGATGTCGCCGTAATCGGCATAGGCCACACCGGCAGGGGCTTCGAAAACGCTATTTTAACAGTCGTAAATCTCAAACAGATGGGCGTTTCTCAGGTTTATGCCCGCGCCGAAACACGCATCGCCGGCGAAGTATTCTCAAAAATCGGCGTCGATGAAGTCATATACCCCGAAATAGAATCCGCACAGCGATGGGCGTTCAAGCTTATCGCGCCGCAGATTTCAGAGAAAATAGACTTCGCCGAAGGATACAGCCTGGCCCGAGTAAGCGCGCCCGCAAGCTTCGACGGAAAAACAGTAATGGACCTGCAGCTTCGCCAGAAATACCGCGTAAATCTCGTAGGCATAAAACGCGGCCCAAATACACGCGCGGAAAAGGAAAAAGAAGGCGACATCATAAATGTCCCAATGCCCGGCACGATTATATATCAGGAAGACATCCTGATGATATCCGGCAACGACGCCGACCTGGCAAAACTACCCCAGGACTAACCCTGCCTGCGGACAGCTATGTGACATTCTGATTTTAAGGTTTTTGAAACGAAACCATCCAGAATTTGCCGTCAAGGAGCCGTCGGTTGATGATATTTGACATATTGTCCGGGATGTATTCAACCGGCGGTAGATAAAACTCATGTGCCGGCATGCATCGATCGGCAATCTTTGAAATGATGCCGCTGCTTTCTCGAATTGAGTCGGTTTCATCCACAATATATAACAATGCACCGGATTTTGCGACGCGGATCATCTCTTCAATCGCAGCTTTTTTGTCATTAAAAAAGTTGAACCCGCCGACATGAAACACAACATCAAATAAGCCGTCTTTGAAAGGCAGGGCTTCGGCGTTTGCCTGTACAAGTCCTGCGTCAATTTCCCATTCGTTTAAATTTTTTCGGCACTGCTGCAGCATCCCGTACGAAATGTCACTACCAAAGAACACGCCATCAACGCCGCGCCGCTTAAGATTCAGAAGCTGACGACCGGTGCCGACCGATGTTTCAAGAATCCAATCGCCGGACTCGACATTTATCTGCTCAAACATCTCCGCCAGCCATTTCTCAAGGTCCAGGATATTGAGTTTATAAAGCAGGTCATAAAAACGGCTGAACAAATCATATCCTTTTTGCTGTTTTCGGTTACTGCCAAGCACCTTTTCATTACGCAGAATCTTTGGAATGTCGTTTTTTACTGGAAACTTTTCTTTGGTAACAACATCCACAATCATACCGTTTTCAAATGTGAAGGAATTTCCGGTATAGGGATTCTCAAGTAAAGTTAATAGTTCTTCCTGTTTGTTCGGTAAATCGTTCATACATTTCGCTTAATAAATAGGAGTTCCGCAGCGCCGACAACTCGCTGTCCACGCGGATAGCTTAAAACAACTCCTCCCCTGCCAACCGGAGGTGGCCGCAAGGCCGGAGGGGTATCTTTAACTTTTAACTTCCAACTTCTCACTTAAAACGCTGTCGCGCGGCGACGGGGTGCTTTAGTTTCAGTCATCATCCATCCGGCCCGGCCAATACTGCGCCAGTGCGGCCAAATCGTGCAGGTTCACCAGTGAGTCCTCTGCCAGCCCGTCCGGCACAGGCCCGCGATACAGTTGCGTTCGAGGCGACAGCCAATGCTCCGAAAGCGCCGCCAAATCAGAACAGTCAATCCAGCCGTCGCCGTCAAAGTCATAAGGATGATAAGGCGTATAAGAACCGACATGGATTCGTCCGCCAGTGCCTGCATCATAAGCTAAAGCAATCTTGCCATCATCGAGTAACACATCTTTTAGGTCACTTGACCCTCCCGTAATAAAATACTGCTCGATACGGCCGGTCGCGGCGTGAATGTCTAAAATGTAATTTTTGTCAGCATCCCATGGATTTTCTCCCGGCGCATCCCGTGTGGCGACCAGTGCTCGGGACTGGCCGTGCAGGGCAAGCCAATCCAAACCCGTCGGCGTGCCGTAGATGTCGCTGTCAAAGTCAAATTCTGCAAGACTGCTCTGTTCACCGCTTTCAAGATCATAGATAAGCAATTCCATCTGACCACTGGCGAACTTACCGATACCAATCTGATTAAGTGTTGCATCATAACCGATACCGAATGTATTTGCGCCTAAATGGATACCTGCACTTCCATTTATTGCAGTCAATGCACCATCGGATAATCTAACTTTTCTTAAACCATAATCACCCCCCAACTGAAACATATACTCATCATTATATGACGCGGAATCTTGGGCAGTGGATGGGTTGCCGAAAGCATACTCTTCTTGATTGTTATCATCAAAATCTTTATCCAGTGTTGTAGTTGACCCTGAATGTGTCAATAAATAATCATTATCCGTTGCGCCTAACCCTCGAACAGGAAATTGAACCGTCCCTGACTGCTCCGGCGTAAAGTCCACCGCCACCGGCTGGCCCGCTGCGGCGGCTGTTACTGCAAGCATTACTATGTATCCCACTGTCCTTAGCATTGGCTTTTGTTCCGTTCTTTCTGGAGTTTTCCTGTTTTCTCAGCAGGCCGGGGTGATATCTTTAACTTTTAACTGCCAACTTCTCACTTAAACCAGACATATATTATATCATAATCCACCCCGAAAGTCAAGAAAAAACCACCATCACCGCTGCCCGCCACGATGCCACTGCGAACGCCCAGCCTGTCATCTCTGAACGAATGTGAGGAGTCCGCTGAATCAGCCGCGGCGACAGCCGCATTCCTAACAAAATAATGATGTCGCTGCGCGACACTGCTTTAGCGGATTCCTCGGCTGCGCCTAGGAATGACCCCTGTTCTATGCCGTGAAACTTCTGTTTTTATACCCCCTCCCCCCTACGGGGTACCCCCCCTTAACAGGGGGAGAGCTTAATATAAGCAGCCCGCTTAATAAGCCACGGCCACAGCCGCAGCAACCACTTTTAACTTTTTACTTCCAACTTTTCACCTAAAACAGCTCCCCTCCTTTTTAAGGAGGGGTGG
>PWDX01000021.1 GCA_003553245.1 Phycisphaerae bacterium | reverse complement strand
TTCAGCCGGAAGTATCCAAACAGATTGATATGATGGGGAAAATACTTCAAACCTTTCCTGATCTCGATGTGTTTATAGATACCGGAGATGCTCATCACAGTTACGCCGAGAACGATGATAAAGGAAACTGGACAGATGTTATTCCCGGCGGTTGCCCGCAGCTGCCGTTTTTTTTCGTCACCGGCAATCATGAAGTAATGGGTACCGGAAGGGGTTTTGACCCTGAATTTACATCGAATATCCTTGGCAGTGTAGCTTGCCGGCCATATTACAGTTTTGATTTATGCGGGATACATTTCATTTCCATGCCCGAGCTCGTTCGTGCGGTCTATATCAATGAAGAAACTATCCGCTGGGTTCGAATGGATATGGAGCTTAACAAGGATAAAACAACAGTATTGTTGTCGCATAATAACATAATCGGAACCACGAGTGTTGTTCAGCCTGGATATCGTGGTGTCATAAACTCCGATGAAATAATGGAATTGCTTAAAAAGTATCCCAATGCAATCGCCTGGATGCACGGGCATAATCATGATTACGATATCATGGAAAAACATAATAAGATGTTCGTTTCTAATGGCAGGATTGGCGGTTTCGATCCCAGCGGAGGCAAGCACGGTCTTGGGGGGATATATTTCGAGATTGACAATAAGCAACTGAAAGTAGCTGGTTATAGCGCCGAATTCGATTGCTATCTTGATGAACTTGAAGACCCCGTAAAAACACGCACACTGAGGATTCATAATTCTACTTTCGACCCTGAAATGCCTGCTTCTTACAGTTACGGAACAGGTGCGGCAACCGACGGCCAGCGTATACCCGTATTCCACCATGAGGCGGCAAGAACGGGTAAAACCGAACTGTTTCTTGGCGGACTCAAAGGCTCCGTTCTGAATGATGATCCGACCATAAACCTCTTTACGATTCGTCCCAATCCGCGCGGCGGACATTGGCAGATTATGGGCAGTCATGTAACGGGCGGTGGCGGAGAAAGCTACGACTGGGCAGATCCAGGCCTTGAATTGAAGCCTGTCTCAGGCAATACGAGAGTTGTTATACCTCGAAGAGGGCATCACGAGTATACATACTATAGGCTAAGTCCTGACCGAAAATATAAGGTCTCTTTAGATCTTGATTCGCAACAAGGAGGTCAAAAAGTCCACCTGAGAATGTTTGTTCACAACCGAGACGGCGACCAATTAGCCTCTATAGATGGGCCGGAATGGGTGCTTGAGAAAGGAAAGCAAATAAGGGAAGCGGAAATTGATATTCCGTCACTACAAAACAAGGCAACTATCTATACAGATATCGACAGCGACCAGGAATTGAATATTTCCGCAGAGGCGACATTCTCGGACTTGCAAAATAAGGTACTGATCAAGAAGTTCGCACTTTCTTTTGCTGATGCAGAAAATGTGACTAAAAAACCAGCGTTGATTGTTGATAATAGGAAATATGAATATGTCGGTACGCTGGATGACAATGAGATTGCTTCATTCAAAATACCTGGAGTGTCCAAATCAAGGAGCGTATATGAGGCTCAGTGCGAAGGAAACAAGCGATTTGTTTGGTTGATCCGCCAAACCGGATGTGACTGGCAGGTGAGAAACGCCCCTGTTGCTGACAAAGGCGGGCACCTTGAAATAGGTCCTATGCGAAACAGATTCCAGAAAAAACCGCATATTGTTATTGCTCCTACCCGAAAGACTTCTCAGCCTTACATAAACCGTTTACATGGCGTGGAAAGAGCGAAAGTATATCCGCTCAACCGAAATAATAATATGATTGGCTTTGACGTTATACAGACATCCGATTCAGCAGTGGCAAAGGTTGATATTGTATCGCCAGATAAGCCCTCGAGAGTTGTCGGCTCAGATAAGTGGGACTTCAAGGAAGGCCTGTTGATCATAGAGACCGCACAAGGACAGCAAGTAAGGGTTGAGTATTCGTGAATTGCCTGCTTTTAGGACTTGTGGTGACAGATGAATAAATATATATTCGCGGAAAATTTCGTTGTATTCGCATAACTTATTAGAAGGAGCATTTTAATGGAAACACGAGCTAAGTATTTAGGTTTAGGGCTAATTATTATGAGCATTCTTTTTTCCAATATAAACTTGGCTATCGGCTCCGGTTTGTTGCCGATTACAACTGACGGATTCGAAGAGGGTGACTGGCGCAATTTCAGGCCTCATTATATCGGTGATGCCACCGACTGGATCAGGCCTCGTTTTGTTATCAGTGATTCTGATCCAATAAACGGGAACTACTCGCTGCGATGGCAGTCCGACGACAGAGACCATCAATGGCTTATGCTCAGCAACGCTTTCTATCTGAGGCGGCCTGTAACTGTTTCCGTGGATTTTAGAGTCAAGGGACAAAGTTCGGATTATAGTGCCGGACTGATATTGATGGAAAGTCACGATGACTATGCCGGTATAAAAGTCTCAAAAGACAGTGCAGGACTTTTTATCAAAGGAACAGCCACTCAGCCTAAGGCGAATCAATCCCTAAGAATTACACCAGGTGATATCTATCAACTCACCGTTACTGTTTCGGATAAGCATTCCCTCCAGGCAAGAATAATCGAAAAGCAGTCAGGTAAAGTTCTTGCCGAATTTGAAACTTTCACTGCTATCGAACCGATCGCGCTTGCGATGTATGTTAAAACCGCTGCCAACGATGATACTATTATTGATTTTGACGACATAGCCGTAGATGCCGCTAGCTATCGCATTCCTTCAGGCCAATGGGTAAGATCTCCCCAATATGTTGTTCTGCCGCGTTTACCCGATGTAGCTCAGGATCAGGGCAACTGGGTAGGCGGTCAGTCGACAATGAAAAAGGACGGCCAATATCTTATGTGGTACCGAGTAAGAGACAATCAGGAAAGAGGCAGGGGCTATGGATTTGCAACAAGCAGCGACGGTTTGAATTGGGAAAAATATGATGACAACCCCGTATTTAAAGCATCAGAAGAATACTCCAGTAATGAAAAAATCCATGTTCTCCATGTCGATGGTATCTACAGAGCTTGGTTTGCCGTAGATACGCCAAAGGGCTGGGTCACGGCTTATGCGACAAGCGAGGACGGAATAGACTGGAAACAGCACGGACTGGTAATAGACGAAACATATTGCAAGGATGTCGTCGTAATATATCTCGATGGCACCTACTATCTCTATTCCATAAAAGACAATGACAAAATTGGTATCTACACCTCTGATAACGGAGTGGATTTTACCCACAGAAATACTATTGAGATGGGAATACATGCTCACATCGCAGCCTTTTATGAAAAAAATACAGGTCGTTTTCATCTTTTCTCAACAGGTGGCTTTAATGGAGTTCTGCACGCCGTTTCTAGCAATGGCATAGACTTTAAGCCTTTTAAAAAGGTATGGGACACACCCGCTGTAGGGCTTGACGACTGGGTTGATGCCGGTGTAACATATTTTTCTTTTGTTACGGACCAGTACGGCCATTTGGAAAACGCCGACGCGCTGCCTGCCTACTATCAAGCCCGAAACAACTGGGATAATAACATCCCTAACTGGAGATTCCACGGTGGCGAAAGAGTCGTTCTTGCCGGCAAATACCAAGGACTTTATGTGGGCATTCCAACAAAAATTAATCCTGACGGCCAATACTGGTACGAAGCTTTCCCATTCGAAATACAGAAGGCAAAAGGTCTTGAGGTTTCAGCGTCCAGGCCCGTGCAAATAAATATAGAGAAATGGAATACTGGGGAAAATCGTCTCGGCTCGGGTTTTTTACGGCCTTTGTCCGATGTGCCGGGCAAAACTCAGCTTCAGTGGAAAATTGATAATCTCGCCCCAAAACAGGCCTACAATCTATTCATTGACGGCCAAAAGGCTATCGAAACCACTGCTGATAAATATGGCAGTGTTTTGTGGACGGTCACGGTTCCACAAAAGAAAGGCACCCTCAGTTTCGAGGTTTTTCGCGCCGGCAGTTCAATTGAACCTGTATGGAAGACCGACTTTGATTCGGTATATCCCAGATCAAAAACACCTGCCGAAACAGTGTATGTTTACGATGCTTTTGACTACGATGCTGATACAAAAGTTTTTCTGACAACGCTTCAGGGCATAGTTAATAAAGACAAGCCGCGCTTATATCTCATACTTGGTAAGCCCGGCGACACAGCCGCACCAAAGGAAGACCTCGAAACCAAACACGATCTGCGATGGCTTTATTGGCTTGATGAAAATGACTATCTTAAAAATGTGCAAAAGATTGATTCTATCGAACAAGTGATAGAGATGTTCGATATCCGCGAAGTCATCCTTGCCGATTGCGATGTCCCGGCATCTTTGAATGTGGGGACGACTTTAGCAGGCATAAAAGGAATGCCTCTGGCTTATGCTGAGCATGTGGAAAAATATAATTTAACCGTTGCCGAGAGTCTCAAAGGTCGATGGACATCAAATGCTGATGCTTATAAATGGATTTTTGAAAATTACTGGCCGAAAATGAATCATACCGTTATTGCCTTCCTGGCACCGGATGGCAATCTTTCTCAGCTTCGAGATTACATAGTTTCCAAAAATATATTTACTTTCTGGATCAGCGGGGATGTCGATGGTGCAAGCCATTATGCAGATAGCGATAAAGAAGAAGAGTTAATGCGAGATATTTTGTCAAAGGTTCCTGTAAATATTCCGGTATTGGGATACCCCTGGGCAGGCCATGGCGTTGGAATCGGAGAACTACAAGGCGTGGCATTGCTTTCAGAATACGCCAAATTCTTAGTGCCTACAGACTGGAAAGCTAATCTGAGCGTTTGGACTGGAATTGAGGCCAAAAATGAAACATTCAGGCAACTGCCTCCCAGGCAAGTTGAACTGGATAAAAATAAAATATACGCAACATTCTTACTTTCTGACGGGGATAATCTCAACACATGGTATGACTATTTTCCGATGTATTGGGAAAGTGAGTATAGAGGCCAAATTCCTATAGCCTGGACAATCGGGCCAAGTCTAATTGACCTTCAGGCGCCTTTGCTTGACTATTATTATGACACACTTAAGCCTACAGATTCGTTTGGAGCGGCAGTATCAGGTCTTGGATATGTGTATCCTCAAAACTACGCTGTGGCATTTGGGGAAAATCGGCAGGATGTATGGCAGCAATATCTTGACCTGACCAGACAATATATGGAAAAGCTAGATATTAATTGGGCTTGGTTGTGGCGTTTTGGACCAACTGACGGACCTCTTTTACGAGATTTTAAGAATAGTGTTGATGAGCTTCAAATTGTTTTCGCCGGCTATGGCAGCAGAACCCCCTATGACCGTGCAAACTATTTTACTCAAGGTATGCCTGTCCTATATGGAGTTAAAGGGCTTGCTGAACATAGCGATAATCCTGCCGACGCATCCGGTTTGCTGAAACAGGTTCCTGAACAGAAACCGGCCTTTATGCATATATTCCTTCATAACTGGACATATAAATATAGACATATAGCAGAGCTAAAAGCGAATCTGGGCGACGATTTTGTATTTGTAAGGCCGGACGAATTAGCAGCGCTTTATAAACAATATCAGTCATTTTAATGGAAGCGCAACTTTTCTGACACTGAGCCGGAATGGCCTGTTTATTCATGACAGGGGATTACTGCACCGGTGTCTTAAAGTTGTATTCCTTTTCGAGGTCCCTGCGATGCTGTTTTGCGCTTTCTGTGTAAAGGTAAGGCGAGCGGACATCTTTATACTTATCCAAGATTTTCTGGAATTCGTTTCTGCGGAGTTTTATCATATCGTCCTGTTCTTGCGTATTTAAAGGGCGTCTTTCCAGAATATCGCGCTGGATATCATAAAATCTTCCGTCGTCATAAAGCTTAAATCGAGAGCCTCTTACCCACTTTATCGTATCCCATTTCCCTCTGATTTTGGGATTATAGTAAGAGAAAAAGCTGTCTCGCCACTCTGCAGCTAAACCAGCTATTTGGGGCATAAAACTTTTACCGTCAATCTGCCAGTCCCCGGGAATGTCCACGCCTGCGGCGTCAGCAAGCGTCGGGAGAATATCGGTAAAGTCTACCAGATCGGGGCAAACATAACCGTAACCGCTGTGATTCTTCCAGTACGCTATCAAAGGAACATGTGTACCCCCGTTACAAGTGC
>PWDX01000106.1 GCA_003553245.1 Phycisphaerae bacterium | reverse complement strand
GAAACATCTTAAAAACGACTTCGAAGTATTTTCACAGGAGTTTATACACAAAAAGTTACACAATTTTTGCATCGAACTTTTCGACGAAATTGTTATACTATCTCGTGAGTGAGGCTCCTGCAATCACCGACCGATACTGGCTCAGTTTTCTTCTATATTAAGCACTAAAAAGGGGCAATAATGACAAGCGAATGGAAGCAAGAAATTGCAAGTGAAATTGCCCAAATAATAGCCAAGAATGAAGAAGTCCTAGCCCTGCTACAGGACACGGTTCAAAAATGGCTTAATCATGAGTCTCCCAAAGAATTATTGCCATTGAGGTTTGCGGCTGACTACAGCAAAGACGAGCAACTTATTTTTTTGGCTGCGATTCACGATGTTTATACTACATCAGATAACCGTATTATTTCCCTGAATCCACCCATCGAGAAGATGCTCGCTACTGAAAAGGACACAAAGCAGCGAAGCAGATTGGAAGAGGAATATAAGCAGTTCGTCCGCTGGGAAAACCTTAAATTGGAAATCAAGAACCTGCCAAATATTCGCATAGCTGATTATGACCACGATGAAAACTATATCGCACCAGATCATGTAACCAGCAAAAATAAACAAACAAAAAAAGAAAAAGAGGCTGCTCAACGGGCGGACCTTTACCGCATGCTATTTACAAAGCCAAAGCGGCATGAAACCGGAGAAGATGATGTTCGGGCTGATTTGGAGTTTGGAAAATTCCTGAATACATGTCGGAGCCTGGTCGAGGCCAGCAATATGCAATCTGCAAAAAAGAGCACTGATACAGCAGTAAATATGGAGCATGAGACCGAGAGTGAAGGTATTATCAGAAAATTTGAATCTACCTGTTTAATTATTTACAAAGACAAACAGATCCCAATCGATGGTCGTCTTAAGGGGGCCAAGCTTTTGGCATTTCTGCTGTCCAACCCTCATAAATCCTTTACGGCCATTGAGGCACTTCAAAAAAGCGGTTTGCGGAAAAAGGAGAAAATCACCGCTGATAATGATCTTGACGCAGATGGCAAAAAATACTTGGAAAGCTTAATCAGGGAATATGAGAAAGAGGAGTCACAAGCATATGACCCTGCCGAGAAAGCCGAATATCGCGACCAGATTAAGCAAATTCAGGAAAAGATCAACAAATCTACCAATATCCACGGCAGATCGCGCACAACCAATATGAACAAATATAGCGTCTCTGCCAGAGACTGTATCGAGACTCTTAAAAACAAAATCAGAGAAGATCATCCCGAGCTGCATGCGCATCTGTGCAGTTTTCTGAAGGTCGGCGAGGTGTGTTTGTACGCACCAGATTTTGAAATAAAATGGCGTATTCATTGAAAAAAGGGTCTGACCCTCCGCAGAAAGGGTCTGACCCTTCGCAGTATCTTGTGAAGACCAAAGGAATAATTAACGGTTATTACACAGGATACTGCTTATGGAATTCTACAGCACAAAACATGTTGCCGAAATTTTAGGCATAAGGCCGGACTATCTTTGTCGGGCCGTATGGCTTGGCAAAGTCAAACAACCTGACAAATCTCCCCAGGGCAGCTATCTATGGACAACCACAGACATAGAGGCTGCTTCATGGTCACTCCACTGCAGAGCTGAATTCAATCGATGGTTTTCCGAACATTCTATTAAGGGGGCAGAACAATGACCATCTACATGCCTGACGGTCGGCCTGCTCCATTGCTTCTGACAGAGGATGAAGCTGTCCAGCTGTTGCGAATTGACAGCTGCAATGTGAAGAATACCTCAGCCACACTTGCCAGGTACAGGGCAGGCGGAACATTGCGAGGCGTGCAAATATCCAGGCGAATCCTTTATCCAATCGCTGAAATCGAGCGTTTTATTGAAGAACAGGTCGAAAGAAATCCCAGATAACATGGCTAAATGAAAGGCGAAGCGATGAAAAAACGCGAAAAACAAATAAATGAACGGTTAACACAGATGCCCCGGCAATATCGGAAGACATACCAGCGAGCTGCGGCAGGATCGGCAAGTCCCCGGATGGCGATTAAGGCGTTTTGTCAGGAATGTGTTGGATGGCAGAGGGAGGAGATAAAAAATTGTACCGGTACGGCGTGTCCGCTTTTTCTTTACAGGCCTTACCAGTCCAGCAGCTCTAAGCGTACAGAGTCGTCGAGAGAGGCACTTTGCGCATCTACAGGCGATAAATTATCAGAAAAGGCACTATGATGTGCATTGCTATTCACAAAGACCTGGGACGCCGCTAAAGTGTCCGGGAGAGCGAGTTTATGGTTTTTAAATATGTAAAGATACCTGATGACATCCTCAGTGATAATCGGTTGAACGATGGTGAGAAAATAATTCTCGGCATCATCTGTTCTTTGCAGAAACATGGTTGTAAGCTGAGCAATGCCAAAATAGCAGATATGACAGGTAAAGCGGCTTCAACCGTCAACCGAATCATCAACTCGCTCCGCTCCAAAGGTTACTGCACAATCAGGCACTCCCAGAGTAAATACCGGACAATTCTACTTGCTCACAAACAATCAAGTAGCGGTGATTCTACTTGCTCATCTGCGCGCTCTACTTGCTCATTTGCGCCTACCTACTTGATCACGGATGAGCAACATAATAAGAAGAATAAAAATAATGAGAGTGGCACTCGCTCACGAAAAACTTCGGGCTGCCATGAGGGGATACCCACACCTGAGATGGTTGCCCAATACGCCGAGTCTATCGGCTACCCGGAATTGGACGGCAAGCATTTCTGCAACTACTACGCCGCTACAGGCTGGCAAAAGAACGGCAGCTCGATCAAGGATTGGAAGGCGGTAGTGAGGATATGGAAAAACCTTGATCGCAACAGGCAGGCTGATGGAGCCAAAACCGACCAGCAGACAATAGCAATGGCAAACGAAATGGCGAACCAGCTTACCCGGGAGGCAACGGACGAGGACATTGCAAAACTAGAGGCATCGGGGATCTTTGGGGGAAATTATGAATAATATTAAAGTCTGGACAGAGGCAATTTTCGAGCCGGATGATATTGTTGAATTGCGGCTGCTGAAAAAGACAACCGGCAAACCAATTGTGAAAAAACAATGGCTGCCTGCCAAAGACTTGCCCGGGAAATACCAGCAGCTGAGGGCTTTCAATGAGCAGGGATTTGATATTTACGCAGGCCCTAATCCCCGTACAGCCACAGGCAAATCAGGCGACAGCAATGTCAAATTAGCAAGATGTATGTTCTGCGATTTCGATAATGTACCGCCCGGCGACGGTTGCGGGCCCGAGGAGTTTATCAGCATAGAGATATTCGAGGCAGGCCTTCCTGAACCAGACCTGTATGTAAACAGCGGAAACGGTGTCCATGTCTATTGGAGGCTGGAGCAGCCGCTTTATGACCTTGTGTATTGGTCTGATTTACAGCAAAGAGTCAACGACCGGCTGGGCGCTGATCTTTCGATTAAAAACCCTGAGCGAATAATGAGATGTCCTGGCTTTTATAACCTCAAGAGCCCAAGAAAAGAAAGCTATATAATATGGCATGCAAAGTAACAGATTTTGAAAGAATTGAGCCTCTGACCGATTATAAGCGGGCACTGGAGTATTCCCGGCAGTTCGAACGAGCCTCAGAGGGCAGCCGGAATAAGGCAGCCTTCAGCAATGCCGCCAGGCTGCGGGAGAAGTTCAACCTGTTACCTGATGAGATACTCGATATTATTACAGCTTGGAATGCCCATAATCAACCTCCATTGCCAGAGGCAGAGTTGCGATCGGTAGTATATAACTCAATCGAAAAATATGCCCGCAAGCCAGCCGCCTCCGGCAGAACTGAGCCTAAAAAAAAGCAAAAACACGAGCCCCAACAGGCCAGAAAAGGCGATTTAGCTGATTTTGACCGATTGATTGAGGACAGTATATCCGGCGTTCGCAACAATGTTTACACACCTTGGCGGCAACTTGATTTTCTCACAATGTGGCTGCTTAGCGGTACAACCACAATATACTGCGGGGGTATCGGAGCATCCAAAACATTCGCAATGCTTCAGTTGCTGCTTTTCATTCTTCATCAGGGCATTAAATGCGCAGCACTATTTCTCGAAGAAAATGTTCCCTACTACCAGAACCGCCTGCTTGCCCAATTGTCGGCAACGCCGGATATTATCAATCCGATCTGGCAAGCGCAGAACCCAAAACTTACAAGGTCATTGTATAGCGAACATCGCGGCGTAATAGAAACTGCCGGTTCTGCAATGTACGACTTTTCCCACACCCAGCCCACTCAGAACGACGTTATCAACTGGATGCAGCAAAGAGCAGCCCAGCAGGATCGGGTTTTAATTGTCGATCCAATGACCGCAGCGAGCCGTGACGCCGAACCCTGGATAGCTGATGACCAGTTCGTCCAGGCTGCTAAACGAATTTGCAGCGAATCAGGCATATCTCTTATTCTGGTAACCCATCCGATAAAAGGCTCACTTTCCGTGCCGTCCCTGGACAGTTTAGCCGGTAGCACAGCCTTTGCCAGATTTTCACAAAGCGGCTTATGGCTTGAATCCCACGAACCTAAGACCAGCTCATTTATGACCGACTGCGGCACAATTGAAAAGTCGCACAACCGCACACTGCATATTCTAAAAGCAAGGAACGGTCGAGGCACGGGCTTGAAAATAGCGATGCACCTAAGTGGCGAAAATCTCACACTCAATGAGCTGGGAATAATAACAAAGAAGAAGAAGAGAAAAAAATCAGAAGAACAGATTTAATTTTTAGGAGAATTATTATGGAACATTTTCAAACGAATCACGAACACAGAAATTGGCCTTGCGGCCACATCCCTCATGCCCCTGGAGTTGATGAAATTAAAGGCGGATTACAGCAAATATGCAGTCACGCATTCTGTGACAAGAAGGCGACTCATTTTGCTCAAGTAACTCTCGGGCAGGCGGAAATGTCATGTCACCTTGTTTTCTGTTTTGAGCATGCCAGGATGGCACAGGCAATATGCTACCTTGATTGGATACTTGAGGAAGATGAGCCGCCCGAGGCAGAAGTTGTCGCAGAAGGCCACCACTGGCGAATACTCGAATGTCCTTATTGCGGCCAAGAGCATCTTCATGGCCGGGACGAACCTGAAGATGATTCACTCGGCCATCGACTTGCCCATTGCGGTTCGCCGGGCGCGTCTTTTTCTCAAATCAACAGCAAAGGCTATATCCTGGTAAAAGCCGAGCAACCGCCCTATTGGCCAGAACCCCCGCAGAAAAGTTATCGACCGGAAAGCAGCTAAAGGTGAAGAATACGAGACTGGCAAGTTTGCTTAAAGGAACCAGCAACCCGGCACAAAGAATGCCGGGTTGCGCCAACCTTGACCGCAGCTACGGCGGCTGTCTGTTTGCCGAGAGCTGCAAAGTCATGGACGGCTTCAGGTGCGAATATTTTGAACAGGCGGTGCTACCGACTGCAAGGGACATTGGCCGCTACGCAGAAATGCTGCAGCAATACAAACAGCAGACTTCCGGCAGTTATGATCCTGTTATTGATGACACACAGCAGAGGCTATGTGGATGCGGCCAGCCATTGGCTAAACGACGCCGAATCTGCGATAAATGCAGAGACAAAAGACGCAAGCAGACATATAGGCGAAACCGTAAAAAGAAACAAGGTCCGTGCGCAACAGTTAACTAAAACTGACCACTAAATTCTGCATCGAAATGGTGGTTTCGAGGCTGTTTAGAAATTAAAAATGAAAATAAGGGCAAATGTACCAATATGCGATTTCAGACAGATTAACTGTTGCGCCAAATTTCCGGCAATTAGAACAAGTATATGTATTTGACACCCTGTCGGATAGTTTGCAGTTCTGTATTACAATATGTTCTGACTTCGCGCGCGCGCAATAAGTCCTCGCCTGCAAGCGTTAGCTTTCATTATATGCTTACAGCTACGAATCAAAAATTAGTCTCGAATTAATACAAACAAGAACTTCCATAAAATAATGCCGTAAGATTCAAAAATGTTATGCAGTTTTCATCTTTCCTCCTCCGACAGCCTGGCCTTCTGTGGCCAGGCTGTATTTTTTCCTTTTTGCCCGATACGCAACGGGCTTTACATAACAATTGCAAAACGGTCATAAATCGTTAAAATTATGCCAATCAAGGGCAAAAGCAAAGAAAGGGACAGGATGTCATTGCAAGCATTCAGCCACTATATCGGGCGAATCAATAAG
>PWDX01000185.1 GCA_003553245.1 Phycisphaerae bacterium | reverse complement strand
GTTTTTGCGTGTCTCGGTAATCACGATTATGGAGCCGGCACAAACAGCTCGCTGTGGCGAGATACTTTCCTGGCCGAGATGGTCTGGAAACTGGAGGCCGCAGGTATTAGAGTCCTTGTAAATGAGGCCATATCGATTCGATATGCCAGCCAACAGTTGTGGATTGTTGGTCTGGGAGATTTGTGGGCAAATGATTTTGACCCGGTAAGAGCGTTCAAGCAGGTAAAGGAAACAGATATCGCCATTGCGCTCTCACACAATCCGGAAACAGCCGAATTGCTTGCAGAATACCCCGTAAGTGCGGTGCTGAGCGGTCATACCCACGGAGTCTTGCGACAGATGCACGGCCAGAACGGCTTGCCTGCCGTTAAAAGACATAGCCGACACGCTGGAATGTATCAGGTCGGAACAATGAAACTATATATCAACCGCGGCTTAGGACGAATGGGACGGGCTCTTTTCAATGCCAGGCCGGAGATAACCATCTTACGGCTTCAATAATCTCCCGCAAAACCTTGCTATTATTATCCAAAACAAATTTTGTGCTTACAAAGATTGTCTCGTTTTTCTGGCGCAGCATCTTATCTGTCAGTCGCCGATTAAGCCGGTATCAGTTCGGTTGCCGAGGTCCTCAGGGATTAGTCCGGTGTCGGTTCTCTCGCCCAGAGGGACTCTGCCGGGTTCACTTTCGGGTTCATCGTTTCTGCCGTTGCCTCTGTCGGGGCGTTTAGGCCTGCGAGTCGGGGGGCGCCGCCTGTCCCTGTCACGGATGATTAAAGTGCTGCGGGAATACGGGTAATAAGGATAATAGTAGGGATCGCGATGTCCGTAGTAATACGGATCAGTCGTAGGTGTTGTACTATAGGTATGAGTCTGCGGCTGTTGAAACTGGGTCATTTGTTCTTCCATAGATTCGCGTTGCTGCTGCATTGATTCAGCAAGTTCTCGGTTTTGTCTTAATTGATCCTCATTTTGCCGAATCAACTCATCAAGCTGCTCAACACGCCTTTCGTAGGTGGCTTCATATTCCAGTTTCTGTAACTCGGCCCGCTCAGAAGCTTTTTCAATCCAAAGCTCACGCTCATTACTTATCGTTTCAATCTTGTTTTCCATATCCTCGATTTGACCTGCATACCTTTCGGCATCCTGTTTCATCAAATCAACAGCCCTTTGATACGAACGAATAGCAATAGCAAAGTCATCAGGATCGTTATCGAAATCCCAGGTTCGGCTGTAAAAATAGTCCCCCTGTTCAATATAATGATTTATTTCCCGTGTTACTGAGGTGCTTATTGACCGGCTGTCTATAGCATGGTGGGGATAAGTATTTATTTGCAGGCCGTCTCTGGTTCTTTCTTCGACCGTTATAAACTCTCGCTCTCGTTCGATGAGCCTGCCCCGAACAATTCGGCCATCTTCTTCAAGGCGGAATCTGATTGTTTCAACTGTGGTGGGGCGAACTCGCTGACGATTATTATCAGGGGCATCTGCGAAAAGGGCGGTAGCTGTGAACAAGCTTATCCACACTGCAAGAGCGATAATTTTTGGTGTCGGTTTCATTTCAAAACCTCCTGCTATTATACTTTACTCTACTAATTATAGCACAAAACTTGCCAAAAGTTCAAGTTAATTTGCAGAAGGTTCAGTTTGTCCTCGAAAGCCTCTCGATGCGTTTTAGAGAGGCCAGAAGCTTTTATACCGTTTGCACCTGTGATTTTGCCGCACTAGGCATAGAAGCCATTTCAGCGATTTCCTGGGCAAAGTCGGCTTTTGCCGCTCTGCCGCTTAGATTATCCAGTACATTCATAAAGTTGATATATGAATCATAAGGCGAATCATACGGGTTGAAATACTTATGAACATCGCCGTCGGCAAAGTATTTGGTGCACATATAATAGAAGTGATCCGAGGTCAGAAGCTTTCTCCAAAGTTCGAGCAGTTCCTCATCACCGGTGTTTTTTATTCTATCTTCGAGGCGATGAATCTGGTAAAGGGCGTTGGACTGCATCGGGTTGCCAAGCCATGCTGAGAGGTCTCTTTCTGTGTCGGCCCAGCTTATCAGATTCGGCACCTCAATGGTATCTGCCACGGGATACGAGTCGATAACTTCTGAAGGCGTCTTAAAATTGTTGTCCGGATGACGGAGGATACATTCCGGCAGATGGCTCATAAAATCAAAAATGCCGGTATCTGCCCATTGGTGCTCGCCGAATGTCTCATAATCCATAAACAGGTTCACGGTATAGCCGCTGCCGTTAACATTGTTAACCCAGTGTGCGAATTTTTCAGCATTCAGCGGCCATTCCGCCCAGGCGCGGTTGGAGAAACGGAAGGCGATATCATCACTGAGCTGATAGTTCTTAAGCAGAAGTTTCAGGTGTTCGCAGCCGTTAGGTCTGTATACAAAGTTGGCGTTGCGATAACCGAGGATGTGGTCTGCGCCTTCGGTTATGATGCCATCGAAGCGGCCCATAGATTCGACCATTCTTGCCACTGCGTCACTGTATATAAGTTCGGTGTTTCGGAAAACCCTCGGCCGTTGCCCAAAGAGCTCTTCCATTGCATTACAGTGTTTTTCTATTTGTTGGTAAAACTCATCACGGCTGTAAAGCGCGCTTAGGCTGTGATAGTATGTCTCTGCAAGAAATTCCACGCAGCCTGTCTGAGCAAGAGCGTGGAAAGTGCTTAATACTTCCGGGGCGTATTCTTTCAATTGCTCTATAAGTGTTCCGGTAATACTGTATGCTATTTTGAATTGGCCGTTGTGTTTTCTGATGTTTTCAAGCATCAGGCGGTTGGCCGGAAGGTAGCATTTATGGGCGACTTTTCGGCATATTTGAGCGTTTTTATGGTCGTCAAAGTAATTTTTGTCTTTGTCGAAAACGGTATAGTGCCTAAGCCTGAAAGGTTGATGAGCCTGAAAATAAAAACACACTGAAGCCATAATATTCCTCTTTCTTAAGCTGGTTGTAACATGCTCTTATAAACATTTATACATTTGATTGCAGCGTTACCCCATCGCAGCTTCCTGACTTCGAAATTGCCGTAGTTTCTAAGTGTTATCTGCAGGGGCGGATATTTCAAAACGGCAACAATTTTGTTGGCTATTTCGTTGACATCCCAGAAATCAACTTTGAGTGCGTGCATCAGCACCTCCGAAACTCCGCTTTGTTTGCTGATAATAATCGGCACATCATTGCCAAGCGCCTCCAGCGGAACAATTCCAAAAGGTTCGGATACCGACGGCATTACATAAAGGTCGGCCATTTGATATATTTTTTTTATATCATCACCGCGCAAAAATCCCGTGAAGAGGACTTTATGCCCTATACCTAATTCTGCGGCAAGCTGCACTGAACGGTGCATAAGGTCTCCGGAGCCGGCCATAACAAATTTCACATTATCAACGGCTTCAAGTACCTTTTTCGCGGCCTGGAGAAAATATTCCGGGCCTTTCTGCATAGTGATTCTTCCAAGAAACAGAACTATCTTTTCATCAGCTTCTATACCTGTTTCGACAAGCTGCCACCTCTCATCTCGCTGGACGCCGTTGTGAACGACTTCGACTTTTTCCGGCGTAACGCCGTAGCGATCTATTACGATGTTTCGTGTAAGATTACTTACCGCTATTACTTTGTCGGCGGCGTGCATTCCTTTGCGTTCTATGTCATAGACAATCTGGTTGACATGCTCACCGCTTCGGTCAAACTCTGTCGAATGGACATGGACAACCAGCGGTTTATGAGTGGTGGCGGCAACGGCTATGCCGGCCGGGAAAGTCATCCAGTCATGAGCGTGGACGATATCAAAATGTTCTGATGCGGCCACATCCGCAGCCATTTCTGCGTAACGATGAACTTCTTCGTGCAGATTCCGTCCATAATTGTCTCCGCCTTTTGCAGATTCGTTTGTTTGGGAATCTTTGGGGGACGATACGCTTTTTTGGCCTATTCCCTGTCGCATCAGCCGTTTTCGCTCTATGATTTGTTCGAGCCGTTGCTGGTGAACTTCCGGTGTGTCATACGGCTGCAAGGGTGAATCAATTGTTCGGAATTTAACATTTTTAAGTTTTTCACTGGCATATTTCGAGTTTTCTTGCCACTCGTAGGTATTTTTGGCTTGAGGGCTGATTAGCCTGACATGGGATGTGCAGGAATCGTCTATTACTCTGGGCAAAAGAAATGTAATGTTTACCCCAAGCTGGTCCATTGCTTTTGTAAGTCCGTAACATGCGGTTCCCAAGCCGCCGCTTATGAAAGGGGGGAACTCCCATCCGAGCATCAGTACATTCATTTTGTTCCCATTTTGTTGGTCTTCTGTTTTAAGCATTACCAGCCACAGCCCAAAGTCGTGATTTGAAAGGTTTTTACTTTTAAATAGCCTACTGCCAACAGGTATCGACCGGCAGGTATGGCTACTTAACGAGAAAGATTAAAAAAGTTATAATCGTTTTAACCGTTCAACCTATAATTCGGTATTTTCGGGTGTATAAGTTGAGCAATTTTTTGGCTGTATGTTGTTTTTCAGCCTGAAGAATGGAGATTTTACCGGTATTTTCAGGGGATAAAGAGTGATTGGCAAGTGTGTTTTGAATCAGGCGAACAAAAACCGAGCCGCCAGGCCATAGCCTTTCTGGCGACTCGGTTCAGGTTCGGACAGAATTAATTACTGTCGTGGCAAAGCATGCTTATACATCCTGCGGCTTTACGGTGCTTCTTTTGTTGGCTTTTGTTCTGGCCACTGCGTCGTCAAGCATTTCATAGACGGCGGCGTTAATTGCTTCAATAGCATCTGAAGAGGTCATCATTTTTTTGCTTTTGATGTACTCTTTTACCTTGCTGGCGACAATTAACGATTCCTTTTTTGCGGCTTTCTTTTTTGCCATTTTTGTGTCCTCCATGTAAAAACTTTAAGTTTAATTCCACCATATATCCTTAATAGGCGGATACTGCACGCTTTTATTGCATATAGTTTGTGTGTTTTCAACAAAAAAAAGCTTTAGAAGTTAAAATTTTGAGCCGAGAGAGCCGATAAGGCTGAAAAAAGTATTATTTTCAGCAAAAAAGGTTTGTATAAGGCGGTTTTTACTGAAAATATTATAGATATAAGCCGAAAGAAACTGCTGAACCTGAATAGCTTGGCATATTGTTCAATTAAATTTATTGAAAAATGGAGATATTTAAAATGAGAAAGTCAGCGAGAAAAAGCCGCGCAACTAAAGTTAAGCCGCAGGACTATGCCGTAGTGGTCTTTGCTGAGGATATGGAGCAGGCGAAGGAATACGAGGCAGCTCTAAAGGCCGATAGTATTCCTGTTTTTATCCTTGAACCGGAAGAAAGCGACGAGCCAGACAAAGGCATAGCCGTGATGGTTCCCGAAGATTTTATTGACGAAGCAAGCGTAATAGTCGAGTCGCAGAATATCTATGACGACCTCTACGAATTAGGCATGGAGGAAGAGCAGTTTGACGACAGTGATTTTGATGATGAGATATTTTAGTTTAAGTTCAGCACCTTAGCTGTTTTGTCGATGTAGCGTATGAAGCGATTGGAATTTGACAAAATTTTGAGGTGCATCATATGGCTCAACAGAAAATTACAGAAAAACGCAGCGGAAAAGACCGCCGACAACAGAACTTGCCTTATGAAGGCCCTGATCGTAGAAATGTTGTTGATAGGCGCTGCGGCATGGACCGGCGTCGAGGTCCCGGCAGGAGGCTCAGCGAGGATAGAAAACACGCCGAAGAAGGCCACATGAACGATGAGCAGTTTGAGTTCATTATGGCTATAGATGATTACAAAAGACAAAATCAGCGTCCTTTCCCGACCTGGACGGAAGTCCTGGAAGTGATTAAGGCTCTCGGTTACCGCAGGGTAGCTGAGCCGGAGCCTCTGGCAGAAGCAAAAAACGATAGAGAAAAAGCCACTTCTGCGACTTAAAAAAGGCCGATAACATCAACTCAAAACAAAAACCTGCCGAAGGTTCGCAGGTATCGCTTTTGCGGATTTCTTTCTATTCACAGTATTCTGGATAAAGTCTGGCATGTTTATATGTGAAAGCGAATTTTGCGGGCAATTGTGGCTCATCGCTGATAGGCAAATGTGAGCTAACGCAAGTATAGTTGCTGTATTGCCTGAAAAGAATACCCCTGTGCATATGACCTGCCCCCATTTCATGTGCCACATGTCATTAGAGAGTTACCTACTGTTTGTGTCGTGTATTGCTGGAGCTGAGCCGTAGGCGAAGCGGAAGCAATGCACGACGACGCAAACTCGGCC
>PWDX01000242.1 GCA_003553245.1 Phycisphaerae bacterium | reverse complement strand
TGTCGATATACCCTCTGGGCTGGACTGCGATACAGGAAAACCGCTAGGCACAGCAATACACGCAAAATATACGGTAAGCTTCGTAGCTGTAAAAAAAGGTTTTACCGCTGAAGAATCACGGCCGTACACTGGTAAGATTTACACAGCCTCGATAGGAGTCGAAGCTCCGGCCGAAATGGAAAAATCAACCGAGTGAGTTATCAAAACGCTCCGGGCTGCTGTGCCAGTGCTTTATACCCAATAAAGTGCAGAAATCTTTCAGTATTGAAAACCGGCACCGACAGAACTTCCGCTCTGCGTTTGATCTGCTCGTAGTTTTCGCGTCTTTCAACCGAACGCTCGTATCTTTCCATCGCAAGCGGGTCGATACTTATTTCCTCAAAAGTCGGCCTTGACCTGACCGTCGGCTTTTCACCAAGCACTACAAAATCCGTTCTTGCTGAAATGTCATCTTCAAGCTGGCCTCCCCACCGCGCAATAAGGGCCTTGACTTTATCAAGGCCGTCATCGTCGATTCGCCCGTCGCTGTTCAGATCAAAATCACCGGCCACAACAAAATGATTTTCCCTGTCTCTGTGCCACACCAGATTAGCCACGATGTCGCCCTCTATAATAGGCTCAGTCTGACTTACGACTCTTGCTATTGAGGTATTTTCGCGTACATTAAATATTTCAACCTCCGCTTTACCCTGCCCGTCGCGGGGAATAGGGATGTTTTTGTGATACACAGAAAATGTAAGCCCTTGGTAAACCCTGTCTTCTGAACCAAGGTTCAGATAAATCACATCCTGCCTCTCGCCTATAAGTATCACCGATCCGTCCGGCTCGTAAGCGGCCATAGCAGGGTCAGGCGTTGGCATGACCTCGCGAAGCTGTCCCAAGGCATCTTCCATACGCTCACGAGAGACTTCAAGCTCGGCCTCGGTCCTCATTAAATCCTGATTAAGCTGGCGTTCCCTTTCCTGAACTTCCTCCAAATCGTCACGCAATATCTGCACCTGTCTCTCTGTGGTCTGCTCAAGCAGTTCCTCCAGTCTTGCATAATCGTCGCGTATCTTATTGACTACCGCTACATATTGTTCTTTTTCAGATAGCAGCCTGCGTTCTTTTTCGCGCGTTGTCTGCATTGCATCATCAAACCTGGCCTGGAGCTCGTCCAACTGTCCCTGTCGGTTCTCAGCGGTGCGTGATATATTATCAAGCTGGCCACGCAAGTCATTTATTACCGGCACCAGTCCGGTGGTGTTGGCGTCGGCAACTTCCTCCTCAATATAGTCCGGCACAAGTTGCTGCAAAGCCTGCCTTGTCTGATTATTGGCCATTTCAACCTTTATCTCGGCGCTTCGGTCTTCTTCAGGCACTCCTCCGAGTATCATATAGGTCGTTTGGTCAAGATACTCTATCATCTGGCCCAGATATGTCTGCCTGGGTTCAATATCCCCGACAAGATTTCCCCGTTCCCTCCATTGCTGAGTTGTGGCCAACTCATCCCGCTGGGCAATGGCTTCCTGAGCCTGTTCGTGGAAGTCCTGAGCTCTGACATAAAAGATAACCGCTATAGTTGTAGCTATTAGAAACAGAGCCACGAAAGTCGCGACCGTATATAGCATTGCGTTGTTCTGCTGTCTTCTGCCCGCTGGCATTTGCGAAACTCCTTTTTTGCTATGAATATGCTGTTAAGCCTAAAAGCGAATTAGATTTTGTATTATTGCGTTAAAAAGCGCATAAGTCAATAAAAAAAGAGCGTTTAAGTAATACTACCTGTCTTAGGCGGCTGATTTGTGGCCCTTATCTGGGCTGAGAAGCTCTAAAGCTCACTGGCCAGCCTCAAAAAGCCTGCGAATATCTTCATCCGTTACACGCTCATTGGGCGATATAGGTCTGCCTTGCTGACGGCGCGTATGCTCAAAGAAATGTTCTACATTTCCGGGTGCGGACTTGAGCATAAGTCCCAGGCAATACCGCATCAGGGAAACAGTCATACCATCAGAAACACCCTTAACCAGTCCTGTTTCTCGGTCCTTTCCTGCCTCAAGCTCTTTGTCGAGTTTTTCAAGCACTTCATCCGGCTCTTCGTATTCTATCTGTTCCTGTGATAACGGGCGGTTGGATATGTTAGAATACGGAAGTCTCATCGAGCGTATAATATAGGCGGCATCTTCAGGCAGTTTCTCATCCTGAAAACCTTCCATAAATTCCGGGCCGTCCGAGCCCGGCAGCAATATATGCGGTTTTTTGACCGTCAAAATGCCTCTGCGGACGACTGTGCGGTCGCTCAAAAAGCTGTGCTGAGCCACGAAAAGATATCCCAGTTCCGTATCACCGAAAGTGTAAAGCATTCGCTGATACTGGCGAATAATCTCTGTGCGTTCCCAGCATTCTCTGAATCGGTCTTTTTTTTCGGACATAATGCACCCTGCGATTATTGTGCTCGTCAATTTTACCATTGCCACTTTAGCATATTTACGGTGCTTTGAAAACCTTTGTTCAAACGCCCCGGCAGGGCTTGACGGGACTGTTTATTCTGCGTTAAAATGTTTTTGAAAATTATTCACCAAAAGCGGCAACACTTCGTCAGTGAAGGAGCGTTTTATGGCTCAGGACGAGCAGGTACTTGTAATAGAGCGAAAAGTTTACGAACAGGCGGGAACATTCCACGGCCTGAATTTAGATACGAAGCGCTATATTGAGGCTATTTTTGACAACTCTGCACCGCGATTTATGCCAAGATCGCAGGCAGAGCATAATCCTGATTATAAACAGATCATTCCGTATGTAATTATGGGCTGCGATGGCAAATACCTCAGTTATGTTCGTGGAAAACGGGCAGGTGAAACTAGGCTTACAGGCAACCGTTCTATTGGTATCGGCGGCCACATTAACCCTGTAGATGATGTTTCACTTCTGGGCTTTTTCGAGTCATATCTCAATGCCGTTGATCGTGAAGTGAACGAAGAAATCTACCTGAACACCGAACACAGCGACTCAATTATCGGATTGCTCAACGATGAAACAAATGAAGTAGGCAGGGTGCATCTTGGGATAGTTCACTTCCGGCAACTCAAACAACCCAGCGTTACAAAGCGCGAGCAAATGATTACCCAGATGGATTTTTTAACCCTTGAGCAGCTCCGGGCGGAAGCTCAAAATATGGAAACATGGTCTCAGCTATGCCTTGAAGGGCTTGAAAACATCGAAAGCGGGAAAATATGCATCCCCGACCTATGATATCCAAGCCATGGAGCTAAAAACTTCTGTCAGGTAGAGATTAAATTTGTCCGGCCCAGTTTTACACCCTTTTGACTTATAAGGCTTTCGGCAGTTTTGTTTATCTGGCCTACGGTGCCTTTTAGTACGATGATTTCGAGGCAATTGTGTTTGTCAAGGTGAATGTGCATCGAGCAGATTGTTTCAAGCAGGCGGTTATGCTGAAGGGCCGTTAGTTTCTGCATTAGCTGGGTTGAATGATGGTCGTAAACGATACATACTGCGGCAACGGCGACGGCCTTTTGATTCTTTACCTGTTGTCTGTCCAGCTCAGCGCGTATCAGATCACGGACAGCTTCAGACCGGTTGGGATAGCCCCTTTCTTCGATAAGTTTATCGAATGATTCAAGCAGTTCCGGCGGCAATGATATTCCGACTCTTTCGACCTGGGACATATTTTAACCCTTATAATTGTTCTCGGCGGCGTTCTCGTTTGCTAATGACATATATAGCCTGCTCTGCCAGCAGGTTAGGGGCCAATCTTACCGGGCTGAGATAGCTGCCTATCAATGGCATACGCTTTTCTATCCTGGCGTCATATTTTCTACAGAATTGATCGAAGTCTTTTAGAGTAAGTACATGGACATTTGGCGAATTGTACCACTCAAAAGGCAGTAGCTTCGTAACCGGCGCCCTGCCCCGCAATAGTTGGAGCCTGCTGCGCCAATGAGCGAAATTTGGAAAACTGACAATCATTTTTTTACCGACGCGGAGCAGTTCCTCGAAAATTCTGTCAGGTTCAATAATCGTTTGAAGTGTCTGCGAGAGTATGACATAATCGAAAGCGTTGTCGGAGTAATTTGCAAGACCCCTTTCGATATCGTATTGGATAGTGCTGATGCCTCGGCCAACACAGGAAAGTATCATATCCTCCTGCAGTTCAATACCTTCGCCGTGCGCGTTTTTGTCCCATGCCAGTTCCGCCAGCAGCTCGCCGTCTCCACAACCGACATCGAGAACCCTGCTGTCGGGTTCTACGAGTGATTCGATAAGTTCATAGTCAACTCTTGCTCGGCGGGCTTGTTCGTATCTGCTGAATTGTCGCCTTGGCTGGATAGACGGTGACTTTACGGTCGCATCGACTGTCGGGCGATGACTGGCTTCGAGAAAAGAGGCGATGAAAGCTCCCAGCCTCTCTGTTTCCAGCAGAAATGAATCGTGGCCGAAAGGCGCTTCGATATTGCAGTAGCTGACATCTTTGCCGTTTCTTACAAGGGCGTTGACAATATCTTCAGATCGTGAGGGCGGGAAAAGCCAGTCGCTCTCGAAACTGACCATCAAAAACCTGCTCTTAACGCCTGCCAGTGCATTGTCAAGCGAACCAAAATCGCGATGAAGGTCGAAATAGTCCATCGCTTTGGTAATGTAAAGGTAGCTGTTGGCGTCAAATCGTTCGATGAATTGCTGTCCCTGGTAGTCCAGGTATGTCTCAACGGAAAATTCGGAGTCGAATTCGTATCTGTATGTCTCTGCCTTTCGCAACTCCCTGCCGAACTTTTCTCGCATTGAGTGTTCTGAAAGATATGTTATATGGCCTATCATTCTGGCAATTGCTAATCCGCGGTCCGGGCCGTTTTGGGGGTCATATTGGCCTTTATTGAAATTCGGGTCTGCAAGTATCGCGTTTCGTCCCACAGCGTCAAATGCGATTGCCTGTGCACTGAGCGAGGCGCAGGTGGCGATGGGTATGGCGGCCTTTACCATCTGCGGATATTCTATTGCCCATTCCAATACCTGCATTCCGCCCATTGAACCGCCGATAACCGCGAGCAGTTGTTTTATTCCGAGTTTGTCCATTAGCATTTTCTGCACCCTGACCATGTCGCCGATGGTTATAATCGGGAAGTTCAGGCCGTAGCGCTTGCCTGTGGCAGGGTCCGTGGAAGTTGGCCCTGTTGTGCCGCTGCATCCACCAAGGAAATTTGAACAAATAACAAAGTATCTGTTAGTATCTATTGGTTTTGACGGACCTATCATTCTGTCCCACCAGCCGGGCTTGCGGTCGGCAGGTTTATTTCTGCCGGCTGCGTGAGCGTCGCCGCTTAGTGCGTGGCATATAAGGATTACATTGTCCTGCTGTTCGTTCATCTGGCCGTAGGTTTCGTAGGCTACATCGATCGGAGCCAGTGTTTTGCCGCATGTAAGCTCCAGCGGATGCTCCGGCTCCACGACCCGAATTGTCCGGGTTTCGACGATTCCGACAGATTGTTCGTTGGCTATATTCATAGCTGTATAAGTATATAGCAAAAGAAGGCTGTGTAAAGACCCGTAAAAATTAGAATTCTCATCGGCTTCGGCTAACTCGGTGTCACCTTTTTTATCGCTGCAAGGGAAAAAACCTTGACATAGTTATATTATATCCATAACTTTGGAGTAGATGTCCCTGGTGACAAAGCAAACATGAGCTTTATTTGAAAGGGTATGCCATGGCAAAGAAAAAGGTTAAAAAAGGAACTTGGGCCAAAGAGGATATTCAGAAGCTGAAAAAACTCTTCGGCAACAACTCCCCCGCCGATGTAGCTAAAGAACTTGGCAGGGGAGTAGAGGCCACGAAGAAAAAAGCTTCGCGGATGGGGCTCCGCAAAACAAAGAAGTACATGAAATCTATCGGCAGAGGGTAACTAATCGCCGAAATAGTTTTGCGAATTGGTCCCTATACTTTTCCAGACCCCCGTTGATCGCAGGATGGGTAGGTTGCTCAGATTTTGGAAATTTTTCTGCAGACTCTGTACGCCTATTCCAATACCTCGACATAGGCTCCTGAATAGTCTTCTCTTAAATCCAACTCCGCAGCCAGCCAGTCTGGATCAGAAATTCTAACACCATTTCGATCCCAATCCTGAAATCGGTTACTTGCAATACGTATGTAAGGTCTCGGCCAAGGACAGCTAGTCCTTAAACAAGCGTACTTAATTTGCTGCTAACGCATGTCTGTGTCATATGTTTTGGGCGCAGTAAAATTGCTTTTACCGATCTCGGCTTGATAAAGTTTACTCCAAATTGAAATTCTGTA
>PWDX01000039.1 GCA_003553245.1 Phycisphaerae bacterium | reverse complement strand
CAAGCACACCTGCCTGGCTGCAGGATGGAACGCTATCCGGCGGCGGGGGCGCGTCGAATATGCACCGGTAGCATGTGCTTTGGCCCGGCAGGACAGTCATCAACTGGCCGTCAAAGGCCAGAACGCCTGCATGGGAATATGCTTTTTTCTCAAAAAAACAGGCATCGTTTATCAGGAATTTCGAGGCGAAATTATCCGTTCCATCGATTACAAAATCATAATCACGGATAATCTGACGGATGTTCTCGGCAGTTGCAAGACACTTGTAGGGCTGAATGCAAACATCAGGATTTATAGCGATGATCGTTTCCACAGCCGAGTCAACCTTATCTCTGCCGACATCGGCGGTGGCGTGAAGCACTTGTCTTTGCAGATTGGTCATATCGACCTTATCGCCGTCAACGATTCCGAGTGTGCCCACCCCTGCCGCTGCCAGAAAAAGAGCAGCAGGGCTTCCGAGTCCGCCGGCGCCGATAATCAGCACTTTTGATTCCAGAAGCTTTTGCTGGCCTGCGCCACCGACTTTATCCAGTATGATATGTCGGCTGTATCGCTGAATTTGCTGTTGGGTTAAATTCACTTGCCGCCTCCCATAAAATATAAAAATTCCACAACATCGCCGTCCTTTAGATCAGTTTTGTTTTTAAAAAGACAAAGTAATCATAAGGGAGTTAAGCTATGCCTATTCACCGCCCAACTGGCCTTTTATCTCATTCAGCAGGTTTATAGCCTGTATCGGCGTCAGATTGTCAGGATCAATATCGGCCAGCCGGTCAAGAATAGGCTTATGCTTCTGCACAAAAAGCGAATTTTCAATGCTCGTTCTGGTCTTATTTTTCGCCAGTTTTTCATTTGTCGCCTCAGCCTGAAAAGTCGATTCCAAATCTCGCAGAATTTCTTTCGACCGCGACAATATCGATTTCGGCACACCGGCCAGCTTGGCAACATGAATCCCATAAGATTTATCAGTTCCGCCCGGCAGTATCTTGTGCAGAAAAATCACCTCATCAGCCCATTCACGCACCGCGACATTATAATTCTTTATATTCTCGAAAAGCTCCGCCAGCTCCGTCAGCTCATGATAATGCGTAGCGAACAGCGTCCGAGCCTCTATCTTCGTCGCGATATATTCGGTAATCGCCCAAGCCAGCGAAAGCCCGTCATAGGTCGATGTTCCCCTGCCCACCTCGTCCAGAATAATCAGCGAGCTGTCCGTGGCGTTGTTCAGAATATTGGCCGTCTCGGTCATCTCCACCATAAAAGTTGACTGCCCGCGAGTCAGCTCGTCCGACGCTCCTACCCGCGTAAATATTCGGTCGGTCAGCCCTATCGTCGCAGACGCCGCCGGTATAAACGAACCGGTCTGGGCAAGCAGCACCAGCAGAGCCGCCTGACGGATATATGTGGATTTGCCGGCCATATTCGGGCCGGTGATGATTGACAAAATTCCCGATTCATCGCTGATGTTAATATCATTGGACACGAATTCCGAGCCGAGCGTCTCAGCCAATACCGGATGTTTGCCCTCGCTGATTATAAGCTCTTTGTTTTGAGTTATTCCGGGCCTTGTATAATGCCTGCGAACCGCCGTATAAGCAAAAGACGCCAGACAGTCAATCCGTGCAACTGTATCAGCCAGCCCCTGAAGTCTCCTCACAAAACCTGCCGCGTAACTGCGAACATCCTCAAACAGCTTTTGCTCCAGTTCAATGGCTCTGTCCTCTGCCGTGAGAACCTGGGTTTCATATTTTTTTAATTCGTCCGTGATGTAACGCTCGGCGTTTTTGAGCGTCTGCTTGCGAACATAATCAGCGGGCACTCTATCTGCCGCCGCTGCCGTAACCTGAATATAATAGCCGAAAACACGATTATAACCGACTTTGAGGCTCTCTATCCCCGTCCGCTCGATCTGCTGAGCCTGATATCGGGCAAGCCAGTCCTGTCCGGTCTTACCGATTGACCGAAGCCCGTCAAGCTCCTCATTAAACCCGGCTCGAATAACTCCTCCCTCACGCAGATGCGGTGCGCATTGCGAATCGATAGCGTTTTCCAGCAGCTCCGCCAGCTCATCCATCGAATCGCAGCCGCCTGCCAGCTTCTTTAACAAATCCGCCTCAAACCCCGCCATTTTCTCACGCAGCGGGCCAATCTGTCGCAATGTTGTCGCCAGCGTCAGCAAATCCCGCGGCGAACATCGAAAAGTCGAAAGCCGTGCCGCGATACGCTCTATGTCGGCGATGTCACTCAACAAATCACGAACATCATTCAAGGCCGACTGCTGATTGGTCAGCTCCTCAACCGCGTCCTGCCGTGCTTCAATCGCCCCAATATCACAAAGCGGCATTGTAAGCCATACCCGAAACATCCTGCCGCCCATTCCGGTAAGCGTATGGTCAAGATGTGCCAGAACAGTGGCCTTTTGCGACTCACTCCGCAACGGCTGAAGGACCTCCAGCGACCGCAGCGTCGTCGGATCCAACTGCAAATAATTTCGCTGTTCGATTTTCCGCAGCGACCGGATATGACAAAGCGTTGTCTTCTGCGTCTCACCCAGATATTCCAGCACCGCACCTGCCGCCGGAATAATCGGATCATCATCAGCCAGCCCGAAACCTTCCAGCGTCGCCGTTTCGAAGTTCTTCAAAAGCCGCTTGGCCGCCTGATACGGATCGAAATACCAGCCGGGTCGATATGTTATCGCCGCAGCGGTTAGCCGGCCTATCTGGTCGGTGATGCGTTTTTGCTCTGCCTCAAAAAGCTCGCCTCGTCTGTCCGGAAACAATATCTCTGCCGGGCCGATGCGAAGAACCTCATCAGCCAGCTCTGACTCCTCAACCGTCTTGGCGAAGAAATGCCCCGTCGATATATCCACATACGCCAGCGCCGCACCTTCTTTGCCCATCGCCACCGCCGCAAGAAAGTTATCCTGCTTGGCCTGGAGCATATTATCATCGGTCAGCGTCCCCGGCGTAACTATCCGCACCACATCACGCTTGACCACTCCCCTGGCAGTCTTTGGATCCTCAACCTGTTCACAAACCGCCACCTTGAAGCCGGCCTGTAGCAGCTTCTTTAGATAATTATCCGCAGCGTGATACGGTATCCCCGCCAGAGGAATAGGATTCGTATCCTTAGACCGAGATGTCAGGGTAAGTCCCAGCACACGCGAACATGTCCGGGCGTCTTCGTAGAATGTCTCGTAAAAGTCCCCCATCCGGAAAAAAAGTATAGAGTCCGGGTACTTGTCCTTAAAATGATGAAACTGCCGCATCGCGGGAGTCAGCTTGTTGGTGTCCGTTCCTTTCATAGCCGACGATTATACCGATACAGCCGAGTTTAACAACCGCCTTATAAGCTCGCCGGCCTGTTCCCTATCGGCGCAGTTTGCTATCTCCTCCAGCAGTTGCCGCTGACGCCGGGTAAACGCCACCGCCGCACTGTCGTTAATATTATCAACGCCGAGAACATACTGAATCTTCTCCACCAGCCCGTCAAGGTTTTCCTGTGCCTTTGCGCTTATAAAAATCGGCCCGTCCATCCACTGCGGCAATTTCCACCCTGTCGTCTTACAGCCGGGCATGTCACATTTATTAATAACCGACAGCACCCTCGGCTTGGCTAATACATCCTGCCAATCGCCATAAGCCCGTTCCGGCGATGCGCCGTCCAGCACCAGCAGGACAATGTCAGCCGAGTCAACCAGTTCCATACTTCGCCGCTGCGCAGCTCGGTCGATTGAACCGCCTGCCCTGCCGACAAGAACCTCGTCAAGCCCTGCCGTATCAATTATATGCGTTTCAAGCCGGCCGAGCCGGCAATCTGACGAAACCCAGTCCCGCGTAGTGCCCGCAATATCGGAAACTATCGCCTTTGTCCGCCCTGCCAGTGCGTTAAGCAGCGTCGATTTACCCGAATTGGGCGGCCCTGCCAGAATAATCCGTGCCCCGTAGATCAGCACATTCGGCGCTCTGGAATCCTCCAGTACCTGCTGAGCCTGCTGATTTATGTTATCCAAACTCCCCGAATCAGGCTCATCGTGCCACTGCCGGAGGAGTCTTGTCAGGCCGCCTTTTTCCTGCTCAATCAGTATTCGCGTACCGGCCAGCGTTTTAGCGCATCGCTGCGCGACCCTGGCCTCGATACCGATAGAACTCAACTGACCCTGGTCTGCCAAAGTTTTCGCTAACATCTGTTCTGCCGTGATTAACTGAGCCCCTTTGCCTGCCAGTAATTCCATAATCCGCTCGACAATCAGCGGGTTGCCGTGCGCGTTTATGGCGAAGCTGTCCGGGCCTTCACAGCCGATTGTTACCTGATCGATAATCGAGTCACCGTCAACAATTCGCCCCACAAAAATACCGCCCTGCTCAAACTCAACCGCAGGGCGAAAAATACCGCGCAAAATCCCCTCGGCGCCGCTACCGTAAACCAAAACAGTAGCAATCGCACCCGTGCCCTTCTCCGTCATTACCGCCGCGAATGTCATAGTAAAACAATTGTCCCCAGGCTGAATTTCTTTGATTATTTCTCAATTATCCGAAAGTGTTTATAGCGCTTTGGCTATTTAACCTCAATACCGCACCAGAGGTCAAGCATTAGCTTAAAACTCGGTTAGCTGCTCGAATATTGTTGCAGGCGGGGTTGTTATGAATAAAATGCGGCTATGGAAAATTACCTGAACAAAATCATCTGCGGCGATTGTATCGAATGGCTGGGACAAATCGAGCAGCCGTTTGCTGATCTGGTCTTTGCGGATCCGCCGTTTAATATCGGCTACAAATACGACAAATACTACGACAAGCGGAAAAAAGAAAACTATATCGCCTGGACAAAACAGTGGATGACGCTCTGTAGAGATGTTCTCAAGCCGCACGGGTCGTTTTATATTGCTATCGGCGATGATTACGCTGCCAATGTCAAGGTAATCGCCGATGAAATAGGCCTGACGATGCGAAACTGGATAATCTGGCATTATACCTTCGGCCAGCAGACCAAAAGTAAATTCGCCCGCGCCCACACTCATATTTTCTATTTCGTAAAAGACAGCAAAAACTTCACTTTCAACGACCATGCGGTGCGAGTGCCTTCTGACAGGCAGCTGCTCTATAACGACCGCAGAGCGAACCCGCTGGGCAAGATTCCCGATGATGTCTGGAACACCGATTCGCGGGTATGCGGGACTTTTAACGAGCGGGTGCAATGGCATCCGTGCCAGATGCCCGAGAACCTGCTAAAACGCATCATAGCCGCAAGTTCCAATGAGGCAGATTGTGTGATGGATCCGTTTAGCGGGTCGGCAACGACGGCGGCGGCGGCGTTGCAGATGGGCAGAAATTATGTGGGAATCGAGGTTTCAGAGAATTATGCCGAGCAGAGCAGGCAAAGGCTTGCCCAGCTTAGCCAGGACATATCCCGAAACGGAGATATAGTAAAAGACCAGACCCAAAGACTGCTCGCAGACACGAGAATTTCGCCTAAGAAGCTGCTGAAAGACAAAAAACTGCTTCGGATTTTCGTTAATCAGCTTTCGGTAAGGGCTGGCAATCGGCAATTTGCCGGCGAAGAGGTGGCTGGTGTTTTGCGGGAAATCGGCGAGCGGGATACAAAAATGTCCACACCACAGTTGGATTTTAAGCAATGATTGATACGCATTGTCATTTGACATTTGATGATTACAGTGGAACTCTGGATAAGGTGCTTGAGCGAAGCGCAGCGGCGGGGGTTACCGCGTGGCTGACTGTGGGGACAACACAGGCTGACAGTGAGGCAGCGGTCGAGCTTGCAAGGCGGTATGAGAATATGTACGCGGCAGTGGGGGTGCATCCGCACGATGCCGAGGATGTTACGGAGCAGACGATTAATCGGCTGGGCAGTTTGGCGCAGGAGAGCAAGGTTGTCGCTGTGGGGGAAACGGGGCTTGATTTTCATTACAATTACTCACCGCAGGATGTTCAGCGGAGCGTTTTCGCAAGGCATATTCGACTGGCCGAGCAGCTTGGACTGCCGCTGATTGTTCACAGCAGAGAGGCTTTCGAGCAGACAGTTGAAATACTGGAGGGCTCTGAACTACCGGCTGAGCGGGTGGTATTCCACTGTTTCAGCGGGTCGCCCCGGCAGTCGCGGCTGCTGGCCGAGAGAGGGTTTTATGTGTCTTTTACGGGGGTGGTGACTTTTAAGAACGCAGAGGAAATTCGCGCAGCGGCAAAGATTGTGCCGGATCAGAGAATAATGCTGGAGACGGATTGTCCGTTTATGTCGCCGGCGCCGATGCGAAACCAGCGGCCTAACGAGCCGGCCCTGATGGTGCACACGGCAGCAAAGCTGGCAGAGATAAGAGGCACAGAGATCGCTGATTTTG
>PWDX01000140.1 GCA_003553245.1 Phycisphaerae bacterium | reverse complement strand
CAAGATGAATATCAGCGTGAATCCACCGAAGACTTTAAGGACGGCCAGCGTTTTCGTGCCGGCTGTGAAGGCAGCATCTCAGTCTTAAAACGCGTTTTCAAGCTTGATCGATGCCTTTTTAAAGGTTTTAAGAATTACGCAGCCAGTGTTGGCTGCGCGGTCTTCTGTCATAACCTTGTTTTGCTTACTCGGTTGTGACACAATAACGGCCGTGACAGATTGTTTTTGATCGCGGACTTAGAAATGGTCTGTCCGGAAAACTGAATTTTTTACTTTTTAAAGAGCTTTTGTGGAAAGTTCACATAAAATAATAATAAACTGAACTTGTCCTGATCTAAGCAGGTTCTTTATTATCATTTTTATAGCTTTCCGCAACGGGAACTATTTACCATATTACTGAACTTTTGCAAAAATGGTTAAGATAGCGCAATAAACTAGCGAGACCTTCAAATTTTACATTTTGAAGTTTCGTAAAAAATGTTGGCCATAATCCTGCAACGCCGGGCGCGGAACTCTGCGCCGTATGGCACGGGGCGTTGTGCCGGATAGCTAATTTGTGCTTGAGAATGCCTTTGAACATTGTTATTTGTTGCTGCTTTTTTGATTATTTGGCTGGTCAACCTAGCATCAGCAAGAAACAACCCTGGAGCAGACTTCGCAGTGCGTTTGCTGCTGTTTTTGCAGCTTCCTATCGGTATGTCGGCTTCATTGTTCACATAGAATCAAAATATAAATTTGAAAAAGTTCAGTACATGAGTCAAAAAGTGTGTTTGTAAATATATGAATAGGGAATGTATATGTATTACTCAATCGGCTTGGATTACGGTACAAATTCAGTCAGAGCACTGATAGTTGACCTCTCAAACGGAAAGGAAATTGGCACCGCGGTTTATAACTATCCCAGCGGTGAGGACGGAATTATAATTGACAAGTCCGACCACAACCTGGCTCGCCAAAACCCCTCAGATTATATCACAGGCCTGGAGGAAACTATAAAACAGGCTATCCAGGAGGCCAAAAAGAGTTCCCCGGACTTTGACGCCGCCAAGGTAATTGGACTGGGCATCGACACCACCGGTTCAACGCCGTTGCCGGTAGATGACCAGGGTGAACCTCTTTCAATGAAAGAAGAGTTTAAGAACAATCCCAACGCGATGGCCTGGCTATGGAAAGACCATACTTCCTACGAAGAAGCCGCACGCATTACTGAACTGGCATCACAGATGCACCCTGAGTACCTTAAAAAATGCGGAGGCATATATTCATCGGAATGGTTCTTCAGCAAAATACTGCATTGTTTGAATATTGCCCCAGAAGTATTCGATGCGGCTTACACCTGGATAGAAATATGTGACTGGATTCCGGCTGTTCTGACCGGTACCAAGCCCGACGAGGTTAAACGAAGCGTCTGCGCCGCGGGCCACAAGGCGATGTTCAATAAGCAATGGGGCGGATTGCCCTCGAAAGATTTCCTGTCAAAACTCAATCCAAAGCTCGGTGATCTTCGCGATAGGCTTTATGATGACGCCTACCCCGTTGGTACATCAGCAGGCACACTCACAGCCGACTGGGCATCCAGGCTCGGCCTGCCTGAGGGAATTGTTGTTTCGGTCGGGGCATTCGACGCGCATCTGGGAGCTGTCGGAGCGGGAATTAACACCGGAACGCTTGTTAAAATCATCGGCACAAGCACCTGCGATATCCTGGTAAGTCCATCCGACAAAGAACTTGCCGACATACCGGGTATTTGCGGTATCGTTGACGGCTCTGTTCTGCCGGGCTATTACGGTCTGGAAGCAGGTCAATCGGCGGTTGGCGATATCTTCAACTGGTTCGTAAATCATACCAATAGCACCCATGAAGACCTTACCAAAAAAGCCAAAGACCTCAAGCCGGGTCAGTCAGGACTGCTCTGCCTGGACTGGAATAACGGCAACCGAACCATCCTGGTGGATCAGCGGCTAACCGGCCTTATGGTAGGCCAGACTCTCCATACAAAACCGGAAGAAGCCTATAGAGCCATCGTTGAGGCAACCGCTTTCGGCGCACTGAGAATAATTGACAGATTCGAGGAATATGGCGCTGTCGTCGAACAGGTTGTTAACTGCGGTGGAATAGCCGAGAAAAACCCGATGGTTATGCAGATATATGCCGATGTTACCGGCAGGGAGATGAAGCTTTCAACATCGGCTCAAACCTGCGCTCTTGGCTCAGCTATCGCCGCGGCAGTCACCACCGGAAATGAAAACGGCGGCTACGACAGTTTTGAAAAAGCCCAGGCCAAAATGTGCAGTCTTAAGTCATTGTCATATAAGCCTGACCCGAAAAATCACAAGGTTTATCAGCAATTGTATAAGCTTTATTGCCAAATGCATGATGCCTTCGGACTCAAAGATCATCAGGACTGCCTGGCAAATGTAATGAAAGATTTGTTAAATATTAAGGAGTCGGTTAATTCTTAAATGCTTGAAGAACTCAAAAAACAAGTATGTAATGCCAATCTGGAACTCTGCAAACATCAGCTTGTAATATATAGCTGGGGCAATGTCAGCGGTATTGAAAGGGCAAGTAACAGAGTAGCTATCAAGCCCAGCGGGATATCCTACGATGAGCTGTCGCCTGACGACATCGTAATAGTTGACCTTTTGACGGGCGATGTTGTAGAGGGCAGCCTTAAACCTTCGTCCGACACCCCCACCCACTTAGAGCTTTACCGCAATTTCCAGCAGCTTGGCGGAATCTGCCACACTCATTCGACCTATGCAACTATGTGGGCACAAGCTTGCCGAGACTTGCCGTGTTTTGGCACAACACATGCTGACCATTTTTACGGCAGCATTCCGGTAACCCAACGAATGAGCGAATCCGAAATAAAGGATGATTACGAGCTTAACACCGGCAAAGTCATAGTCCGCACTTTCGCAGACACCGACCCAATGCAAATGCCGGCGGTACTGGTTGCCAATCATGGTCCTTTTACCTGGGGCGCAAGTGCCTCCAGTGCAGTAGAGAACGCCGTTGTACTGGAACAGGTGGCTCAAATGGCTGCCGGAACGATTTTGATCAACCCACATCAGAGCGGCATAGACAGTATGCTGCTGGACAAGCATTATCTTCGCAAACATGGGAAAAACGCCTACTACGGTCAGAAATAAAAGTTTTTGGAAGAATCGGAGAATTCTATGATTAATAACTTAAAACAATATGAAATATGGTTTGTAACCGGAAGTCAGCATCTATACGGCCCTGAGGCACTCAAGGAAGTAGCAGATGACTCACAGCAAATAGCTGCGGCGCTTAATAGTAATTCGCAGATACCCTGCACCGTTACTTTTAAGCCTATTGTCACAACTGCTGATGAGATTTACAAGGTTTGCGCCGAAGCCAACAATGCAGAGAATTGTGCAGGACTGATATTCTGGATGCACACTTTCTCACCGGCCAAGATGTGGATTGCCGGGCTCAAGGCTCTTAAAAAACCGTTTGTGCACCTGCATACCCAGTTCAACCGTGATATTCCCTGGGACAGCATTGATATGGATTATATGAATCTACATCAGTCTGCTCACGGAGGACGCGAGTTTGGATATATCTGCACACGAATGGGCAAAAACCGCAAGGTTATCGTTGGCCACTGGAAAGACGAAAAAGTCGTCGCCAAGCTGGATATCTGGATGCGAGCTGCTTGCGGCTGGCATGATGCCCAGGGAGCCAAACTTTGCCGTTTCGGCGATAATATGCGCAATGTAGCTGTTACCGAAGGCGACAAGGTTGAAGCTGAAATTAAGCTGGGCTACTCGGTCAACGGTTATGGCGTAGGAGACCTGGTAGAACATGTAAGTAACATTTCCGATGCCGATATCGACAAGCTCATCAAGCAGTATCAGGATGATTACAAAATAGCTGCCGGCGATGAAAAAATGGATAATGTCAGAAAATCCGCTCGTATAGAGGCAGGTATGCGAAGCTTTCTTGAAGAAGGCAATTTCAAGGCCTTTACCACGACATTCGAAGATCTCCACGGAATGGATCAATTGCCGGGGCTTGCTGTCCAGCGGCTTATGGCCGACGGCTACGGCTTCGGAGCCGAAGGCGACTGGAAAACTGCGGCGCTGGTCAGAGCTATGAAAGTAATGTCGGCCGGTAAGAGCGGTGGCACAAGTTTTATGGAAGATTATACATATCACCTCGACCCGGCAGGCAATAAGGTGCTGGGCGCTCATATGCTCGAAGTTTGCCCGTCAATAGCCGCAGATAAACCCTCTCTGGAGGTTCATCCGCTTGGTATTGGCGGAAAGGAAGCCCCTGCAAGGGTAGTATTTAATGTTGGAACCGGAGCGGGAATTAACGCTACGCTGCTGGATATGGGAAACCGATTCAGAATGATAGTAAACACTGTTGAAGTCGTAAAACCAAACCACGACCTTCCTAAACTGCCGGTAGCAAGAGTCCTGTGGGTTCCCAAACCCAATCTGGAAATTGCTGCAGGAGCGTGGATTCTGGGCGGCGGTGCCCACCATACGGGCTTCAGTATGGCCTTGACTGCTGAACATATGGAAGATTTCGTAGATATGGCTGGGATCGAATATCTGCTCATCGATGAAAACACCACCATCTCACAGTTCAAAAACCAGTGCCGATGGAACGACGCTTATTTTGGGTTAGGAAGCCTTCGTTGAAAATCTGAAAAATAGCTGTGTGTATATGATCTGCTTTTTAGTGAAAAGTGGATTTCTAAAATTCAGTTAAGGCTGAGTCATCAAATTTTGTGTGTAAGCATTGGAAAGGTTGCGAAAATGTTAAATTTAGGATTTTTGGCACAAACGGAAACTATCCCCTGGGGATGGCAGGACACATTCACATTGGCTTTGTTCTTCGTGGCCCTGCTGATGGTAATTTGGTATGCTCTTTGCCAGAAAGAATTAAAAACGAAAACAAGTTTCTTAATGGGTTTGTGTTCAGGATTATTTATAGTTTCATGTGTTTTTGCTGAAGCTACAAGCACTTCTGATAATAATGTATTGCGTCTTTCCAACGGCATTGTTGCAGTTGACTTTGACCGCCAGACGGGACAATTTTCACTAGTTGATCTTATACAGGATAAAACATCCGTTAAGGACGCCTACGCTCGCATCAATGACTTGACAACGACTCATACCGAAGCAGTCAACAAGACTCGCACGCAGAGATTTACAGATGAATTAGGTCGAGGAAAATCTCTGTTTGTAAATACGGAGATTCCCCATCAGCCAGTATTTACCACTGAAATCCGTGTTTATGACAATAAGGACTTTTTGACTTTTAAGATGAGCCTGAAAAATACTACTCAATATCCCTATGTGATCAAAGAGATGCTGCCCCTTGAAGGTGGCCTCATTTTTCCGAGTGAGCCGATCAATGAAAATTTCGCAATTTTGGATGGCCGTGGCGGCGGAGAACAAACAAGGATATGGACCAATCAGCATGTGCGATCCCGCAATAATATGATGATGACATTTGGAAGCGATGACTATCGTCGGACTCTTGTTGCCGGTGGGCTGACTTATTTTGAGTTCGAAAAATATGCAGAAATCGGTGTTCCGGCAGAGTCCCGCAAAGCCATGATCCAGGAGAGACTGCCTGAAAATCGTGATTTATTGTGTTATCTTGATCTTGGTGTTGATCGTCGAGATGCCGCGCAATCTGGTGAAAAAATATCCCTCCAGCGAGGAGAAAGCTATCATATGCATAGCGGTGAAGATCTGGTGCGTCCTGAACTGGCAATGCTGGTCTATAAAGATGACCAGATAATGATTGACATTAAAGGATTGGAATCGAGAAGTGATTATCTGATTGGATTTTCACTCGCCGAGCAGATTCGCGACCGCACGCAATCAGTTTGGGTTGATACAGGACCGGATACGGAGCGAAAAATGCTTATAGAGCAGGTTCGCTTGGTTGCAGTAGCCGAAGACGAGGCCCCGGTCGAGTATGTTTTTTCGATACCAGAGGAGTTTGTTGCGACAGGCTCAGCCAGAGTTGTTTTTCATCGTGACAGTGGTTCCAATGTTATCGCCAATGAGGTTTGGCTCAAGCGGGGTGTATTAAAAGACGGCCCGTATATTGGAGATGTTCCTTATGCCAAGGAAGTTACAGAGGCTATTGATCAATTGCCTTTGCGTATTTATTCACTTGATCCTGTCGGCAAACGTATCGATCCCGGCGCTACCTACAATAATAATGAGCGCTACTATATCGATTTTATGACTATATGTCCTTTTGATTCGCTTGAGCGGTATGCCCTGAATTTGCGTTCGGCCCAGCGCATTGAATTGAATTATTATGACTTCCCGACTGTCTGTCTATGGTATGCTGAAGTCTTTGGTGATTTTCAGATACCAAACGACACGCGCGGCGCTGTCATTGAAAGCATTGGGATATAGCAAAGTGGCTTTTTAGATTACTCGCGTGCAGCGGTTCGCCTGGTGCCGGACTGCTACAGTCCGATTAACCAGCAGGGCTGGTGGGACGATGAACACTGGCGGCGGTGGACGGGTGACCCGGCAAGAGGTAACGGGCGGTATGTTGAGCCGTTTGAAACCACTGAGAAATGGGCACAGGCAGTGATCGACAAGGGAGTAATGCCGTTTACCTACATGCAGACCGGACGCACCAGTGCTGATTATGGCCCGACTTTTCCTGACCATATGCTTCACAATGATCCGACCACAAGCTATGATTATACATCAGAGGGTTTTCTGGTACACATGGAGAATGTCTATGATAATCTTCGCAATGGTGGCGTTGGTGGTCTGATGTTTGACTATGCTTATTCCGGCTGGCATGAAGACGGCGGATTTGAAGACAAGTATGCCACTGCTGCAGAGGCATATCGCAACATCTATAGACTTCCACAAGAAGGGTTAGGTTCAAATGCTTGGGTACACGAACGAAATCTGCGTCGTGGTTCCGATATTTCATTAGGATTGGTTGCTTCTCAGCGTGTTTGGGGCGACACAGATATTATTACGCCGCCGATGGCTTCCAAGGCTGGAATGCGGTGGTATAAAAACAGGGTCGTGGTCAATTACGATATGGACGCCAAAAGCTTGTTAAAAGCAGATCCAGACAATCGTATCGGCCGACAAGCTCTGCTGACAATGACATATGTTGTTTCGGGACGATTCCTGGTGGGAAATAGCTTCACACTGGTTGATGATGAAAAAGTTTATGATATGTCCCGTACATTTCCATATCACACGATGAGTCGAAGCGCGCGTCCTTTGGATATGCTGATTAATGAGTTTCCGCGTGTTTATGATTTCAAAGTCAATGATGGGTGGCATCAATTGACACTCTGGAATTATGATGCAGAAAGCCAGAAAACAATATCGGTTGAACTTTCAGGGAGAAATGCGGAAGGCGCGATGCAGCTTGATAGAGGTTCAGAGTACTATCTGTATGACTTCTGGAATGACCGGCTGGCGGCTCGCTTGTCCGGTGCTGACACCTTAGCACAGACTCTCGAACCCGGTGAGGCAAGGATGCTGTCAGTACGAAAAGTACAGTCTAATCCGCAGGTGCTGTCCACGGACCGTCATATTATGCAGGGATTGGTCGATCTGGTGGATGTTCAATGGGATGCTGACGGCCGCGAACTGTCTGGTTATGCAAAATGTATTGCCGAGGAGCCCTTTAAGATTGTCATTGCTAAAGATGGCTTTGTTCCAATAACCGCTTTTGCTCAAGACTCAGATGAAGTAATGTCTGAAATGTCTGGAGATGACGGTCTTATTGAACTGACCATCACCAGCCAAGATAGTGGCCTGGTACACTGGAAAGTCTTTTTCAAGTGCAATGACTAAAGTTTAATAACAGGCTAAAAGAAAAAAGAATCAACTATGATTAATTCTAAAGAACGGGTTCAAGCGGCCTTGAGCAGTCGGCAAGCCGATCGATGTCCGATGCAATTAAGTTTTACGCCGGAGTTTGCGGGCAAATTGCGTCAAGACATAGGTGAGCATTCACTGCTTACACATAACCCGCACGGCGGCGGTAACGATCATTTTCTGGAAAGAACGCTGGGAGCGATGTTTTACAAAGGCCAAAGCGTTTCACAGGATTACAAAAAAGCAGTACACTGGTTTACCAAGGCCGCTGAACAAAACCATGTTATAGCACAATCTAATTTGGGTTTGATGTACGCCAAGGGTCAAGGCGTTAATCAGGATTACGAGGTAGCGGCAAAGTGGCTTAAGATGTCCGCTGAAAAGTGACATCAATTAGCCCAATACAACCTGGGCGTAATTTATGCTAAAGGACATGGTAAGCCACAGGATTATATTGCGGCATATAAATGGTTGGACCTAGCCGCAAGGCATGGAATTGAGCAGGCAAAAGAAAATCTGGACTGGCTGACCAAAATTATGTCACCTGTCCAGATTGATGAAGACCAGATTTTAAGCCGAAACTTTCGTATCAAAGGCTGAGGGGTGTTTATTGGGCCTGCTGGTAAAATGCGTGATCGCAAGATTAATGAATTTACGCGCAATACTCTTTAATGACTCTGGGGTTATTTCCAGCAGTATCGCGTTGAACTGAACTGTCAAAACTGTACCCATATCGGCAAGATATAACATCAAAATGGAGCAAGAAAGCTCAACTGAAGAGTAGTTGCAACCGTCTGATTCCTCTGTTTACCGGGCAGCTAATACTTCTTTTTCGTATTTCTTTACTTCATCGAGCCAGTCGAGTCCTGTAGGGACATCGGCCTGCATACAATAATAATCCCACACGGCATTAGCGGGAAACATCTTAAGCTCTTCCAGCATCGCCAGTCGGTTTGTATAATCCATCGATATTTCCAGTTCTTTGAGCTTTTGCGTTGGCTCCAGTAAGGCAAGCAGCAATGCTTTGCGCATACTGCGAGTTCCGATTACCCATGCGGCCAAACGGTTAATGCTGGCGTCAAAAAAGTCCAGACCTATATGTATCTTTTCGGGTTCGCCGCAGCGGATAATCTGCTGAGCAATGGCCCTTAACTCATCATCCAGAATGACGACATGGTCACTGTCCCACCTTACAGGCCTGCTGACATGAAGCAGCAATCCCGGCACATAATCCAAAACAGCCGAGATTTTATCGGATATCACTTCCGTCGGGTGAAAATGACCGGCGTCCAGGCAGAGCAATTTATTCCGCGCAACAGCATAACAAAGGCAAACCTCGTGCGAGCAGACCGTATAGCTCTCGGCGCCAATGCCAAAAAGTTTCGATTCCAGCGAATCAAGCTCGAACTTTTCGTCAAGCTCATCGGAGAATATTTCATCAAGTGACTCGGCGATTAGTTTTCGCGGGCCTTTACGGTCAACAGGTGTATCCTTCTGTCCGTCGGGCATCCAGAAGTTAACCACGCATGTCTTGCCCAAAGCCTTGCCCATTTCAAGGGCTATCTGTCGGCATGCTTTGCCGTGCTCTATCCAGAATTTTCGAATGTTTTTGTCGGGATGGCTCAGAGTAAGGCCGTCAGATGCCTTTGGATGTGAAAAGAAAGTAGGGTTGAAATCAATTCCAAGGTCGTTCTCGCCGGCCCAGTCAACCCAGCTTTGAAAATGCTCTATAGTAACCTGGTCTCTGTCTATGAATTTACCGCCGTTGTCCAGATAACTGGCGTGAAGATTAACTTTATACTTACCGGGCAGCAGGCTCAAAGCCATTTCAAGGTCGCCTCGAAGCTCATCGAGATTTCTGGCTTTGCCAGGGTAGTTTCCCGTTGCCTGGATGCCGCCTCCGCTTAGTTCGGCTCCTGCCTGTTCGAATCCGCCTACATCGTCTCCCTGCCAGCAATGCAGAGACACAGGGATATCTGAAAGCATATTTACGGCCTTGTCGGTATCTACCCCGATCTGAGCATATTTATCTTTTGCTAGTTCGTAAGCTTTTTGAATTTGTTTTTCGCTCATTTTTACACCCTTGCTCTAAATCTGTTTACTGCGATATACTTCTACTTCCCAGCTTTCTATAAACAATCTTGCACGGTCATCCATATATTCAACGCCGCCGAAAGCTTTTGCCAGCTTTTTCACTAATGCCGCATTTTGGGCAAGTTCCAGCGCAAGCTCGGCTTTACTTTGACTTTTACCTACGGCAAAGACCGCGTCATTATAAGCTATGACCCGAGGCAGGGCCCCGAACTTTTCATGATGCTGCTGTATTTTTTGTTCGGTAGGCTCACCTTCGAGGGCAAAAGAGCCGGCATAAACAATATGATCGGGAGTCAGTGGGCCATTTGCAATATCAAAAGCACCACTGATCGCCACATAAACAGGTTTGTCAGGATAGTTAGCAAGAATCTGGCCCTTGGTCTGTTCGGCTGTAGATTCATCCGCCAGAGCATTAATACTCAGTTCACAGGATATGCCCTCTTTTCCATAAACAGACTTTAATTTATCAAAAATGTCTTGATAAATCTGATCGATACCATCGGTACTGTCTGCTGATATAAACACCCCGTGATTTTTCAGAAAGATAATATTCGGCTGCCTGCCAAAATTATCTTCATAGGATTTTATTTTCTCTCGCAGACACCTGTAAAGGGTGAAACCCGGGTCAATATAATCCACCCACAAAGCATCTTTAAACAGTTCTGTGCATACGCTGCTTCCTCTTTTGCTGCAAAGCATACCATTTATCACAGCAGGGTGAGTATGCACGACGAACCGGCCTTTAAGTAAATTATGAAGCGGAGCTTCAACCGAAGGCCGACCGTCCGAAGAGGCCGGCTTAGCGTGTGACATTATATCCTGAACAAGCCTTTCTCGTTCATTAGCATCGAGTGACGGATCAAGGTTGTCCAGCTCGCTCAATTTTTTACGATCAACCGCTACAAAATCTTCAGCTTTTATAGTAGCCAGCGTAGTCCCTGAAGGTTTGACCCATAAGGTGTCTTTATCTTTTACGGAAGTATTGCCTCCGCCACCCTTGACATAATCGCAACCGCCGTATTTATGTGACAATTCAGTTAATATATCAAGATTACTCATTAGTTTGTCTTTTCAACAAAAAACAATACATTAAATCAGCACAACTCATTTACGGCATATAGAAAACTTCTTCCAGAGGCACTGCCACCGGTGAATTATCAGCGTTGACCTCCATTATGTCGCACATATAATCCCACCACTTGCGCATAATTTGTTTTTCCGGCAATTGAGAGGCTGTGTTGTCGTTTTCGAGCTTCTGCACGGCAAAGAGCGTCAGGCTGTCTCTGTCCAGGAAGATAGAATAGTCGCAAATGCCTGCTTTTTTAAGCTCCTGCGATAATTCCGGCCAGATTTCGTCATGCCGTTTTTTATATTCGGCCTCATTGCCCGGCTTCAACTTCATCTTAAACGCCTTTCGGATCATTTGAACGACTCCATATAGCATGTAAAAGTTTCTAAATCTAACAAGATAGTCATCACCGTAATGAGTATATCACCATCTATGATTTTTTACAGGGCCAATTTTGCTCTTCGTCCTAATTCTTCTAAGGAGCAATCTCTTTTAGGAGAATAGCCTTTCAAAGGCATAATATGCTCATTGACAATATCAATAAAATCCTGTGGATACGGGAAAAACGCGTCTTCAACTTCGTCCGGCGGAGTGATCCAGTTTTTCGCACCAAGCACAACCGGCGGTGCGTCAAGTTCGTCGAATGCCATCTGGCTTATATTCGAAGCCATAGTATGCAGAAAACTTCCCCTTTCGCAGGCATCCGAAGCCAAAACTATTTTACGAGTCTTTTTGATCGATTCCAGCACAGGCTCATAATTAAAAGGCACAAGACTTCGTGCATCTATAATTTCGCAGCTTATACCGTATTTTTCTTTAAGTTCGTTAGCTGCTTCAATAGCCCTGTAAAGCGTTGCTCCTATTGTAAGGATAGTCAGATCTGTCCCTTCTGTCCTTACTGCAGGTTCGCCGATGGGCACTTCATATCTGTCCTGAGGCACTCCGCCTGGGACAAATTCTTCGGCCAGGCCGTATAGACGCTGACTTTCAAAGAATATGACCGGATCCGTGCCGTTCAGTGCTGAGGACATCAAACCTTTAGCGTCGTATGGAGTAGCCGGGAAAACCACCTTCAGCCCAGGCACATGAGTACACAATGATGTCCAGTCCTGGCTGTGCTGTGCTCCATATTTGTTGCCTACAGACACCCGCAGCACAAGGGGCATTTTCAGCAAGCCGCCGCTCATCGACTGCCATTTGCATATCTGGTTAAAGACTTCGTCGCCGGCTCTGCCAAGAAAATCACAGTACATCAACTCAGCAAGCACTCTGCCGCCTTCCAGTCCATATCCGCAGGCGGTGCCGACTATGGCCGCTTCGGAAATCGGTGAGTTAAACAGCCTGTGATAAGGCAGTGCTTCTGTAAGTCCCCGATAAACAGCGAAAGCTCCGCCCCAGTCTCTGTTTTCCTCGCCATAAGCTATCAGCGTCGGGTCCTCATAGAACTTATCCAGAATAGCCTCAAACAGCGCGTCTCGGACACCAATACAGCGTGTGTCTTTAAGTCTTTTTCCGTTTTCATCAAAAGCCGAACGGCTGCGATTTTTAAGGCTCTTCACACGCGGATTCTCATCTTTTAAAAGCAGCGCCTCAGGCTTTCTTGATGTGTCCATAGAATCAATTTTCTGATTGGAATACATCGTCTGCTCGAGAAGGCAGTTGGGTTTTTTAAGGTCGGCCCGCGGAGAGACAGAAATATCCACCGCTTTTTTACATGCGCGAACCATAGCGCCTTCAATTGATTCCTGAATAGCGTCCAGATCATCTTCTTTGCAAACCTTGGCTTTGACCAGTTCCTTTCCAAAGCAAACGGTCGGGTCGTGTTCACGCCAGTTGTCTATTTCTGCCTTTTCTCGATAACTGCTCTGGTCTGAGGGCGAATGGCCGCTGTATCGGTAGGTAATAGTATCCAGCAGCACCGGCCCATCACCTTTTTCCAGAATCTCTTTCTTTCTGTTAATTGCATCGGCCACCGCTAATGGGTGGAAGCCGTCGATGCGCTCAGCATTCATTTGTTCAGGATTTAAGCCTGCTCCAATCCTTGCGAGCATTCCAAAGCCCATTGTTTCACCCTCAGGCTGGCCTCCCATTCCGTAGAAGTTATTATTGAAATTAACAATAAGCGGCAGTCCGCCTCGATACGGCTTTTCCCAGAGTTTCTTGAACTGATCCATAGTCGCAAAGCACAGTCCTTCCCACACCGGCCCGCACGAGGATGATGCATCACCTATATTACAGACCACAATGCCCGGTTTTTGATTTACTTTTTTAAACAGTGCCGCTCCGACTGAAATATCGCCTGAGCCGCCTACGATTGCGTTGTTAGGATAAACCCCGAACGGCGGGAAGAAAGCGTGCATAGAGCCGCCCATTCCTTTGTTAAAACCTGTTTCACGACCGAATATTTCGGAAAGCGTCCCGTAAATCAGAAAATCGGTCGCAAGGTCTTTGACGGAAGTTCCGACAGCGTCCTTTTCAACGATTTTTAAGGTGCGACCATCGAAATAATTTTTCATTATATCCATAAGAGTTTTATCATCGAGCTTATGAATGGCAGAAAGGCCTTTGGCAAGGATTTCACCATGACTCCTATGGCTGCCGTATATGTGGTCATCTACCTCGAGATGATAGGCCTGCCCGACCGCTGTTGCTTCCTGACCTATCGACAAATGCGCAGGGCCTTTGTGGTTATATTCTATACCGTTATATGCTCCCAGCAGCTTGATGTCGTTCAACATGTTCTCGAAGTTGCGCACAACCAGCATATCGTGCTGTATTCTCAACAAGTCTTCGGGTTTGTACCGTTTCAGCTCATCCTTTACGGATTTGTCGTAAGCATTGACCGGTATAGGCTTAAAGGTGATTTTTTCGCTTTTTCTTACTTTTTTTGGATCGACTGTTTGTGATTTAGGCATTTTTTCATTCCTGTTATTTGGGTTTACTCTTTAATTTCCAGTTTCCGTGGCTTCGGCGTTTAACATTTGAATATCGTTCTGTTGGAAAAACTCTTGCCAATGGCCGGGCAGGGGTTTTTCAGTTATAACTGCTGATATATTTTCCCAATCTGTTATTTTGAACAGTCCGGGCGATTCGAATTTGGATGTATCTGCCAGCAGAACAGCTTCTCTGGCGTTTTTTATGGCCTGTGAAAAAATATGTGCGCTTTCGATATCGACAGAGCTTGGGCCAAAATCCATTCCCAGCCCGTCACAGCCGATAAAAGCCCTATACCCCCGTAATTTCTCCAGCGACTGGCCGGCCATCGGGCCGATCGTATCCATTCGTTCGGGTCGGTATTGTCCGCCGAGAATAAGTACATTTAATGAAGGTGAATGAAGTTCCTGGGCAGTTCTTACGGAATTGACGATTATCGAGAGGCTTTTCTTAGCTCTTAAAAAGCCTGCCACATGGAAACAGGTTGTTCCTGAGTCAAGGAATATCTGCTGGCCGTCGCTTATCATTTCAGCGGCAATCGCTGCAATAGCGCGTTTTGACTGGACATTTCGCATGGACTTGGAAATGAACGAATAGTCGAGATCTTTTTTAAGCTGGGCGCCGCCGTGATTAAGTTCAAGCAGACCCTCCTCGGCTAATGATTTGAGATCTCGCCTTACGGTGGCATCGGAGATACCGAGCTCATCAGCCAGTTGGCTGGCTACCACCTGGCCTTCGTGATAGACTTTGGCGACAATGGCGTCTTTTCTTTGTTTTATTGATATGGTGTTCATAGCTGCGTAACCTTGCTTTATTTAATACAATTTCGAGTATTGCATATTTTTTTAATCAAATCAACAAAAAAATGCAAATTTTTTGCTTGATTATTTTGTTTTTTTGGTTTACCTTACATTAGAAGCTAATTAATTGACCTGATAGGTGAAGATCATGCATTTATTAAAAGTACCAAAATTAAGGGGCGGCCCGGGCGACGCTTTCGTTCTGGATTTAGCCGTTAAACCTGAACAAACAGTTGAAAAAGGCCAAAAGCTGGCGATTTTGCAGACAGCAGGCGAGATTGTGGAAGTAGAATCGCCGATCAGCGGGGCTATTGCCAGTTTAAGTATATATCCGGGCAAAATAGTTGCTGCCTGTGAAAATTTACTGAGCATAGGCTCTCAGCAGGAAAAGGCTCAAGCTACCCAAAAAGAATCAAAAGGACAGCAGAAAGACACGAAAATGGCAGAAAACAATCAAAAATTAACAACCGGCGAAGTAACCCCCATCCTTATGCCCCAGGCGGGCCAGAGCATGGAAGAAGGAACAATAATTTCCTGGCAGGCCAAGGAAGGCGATCAGATAGAGGTCGGGCAGGTAATCTGTGAAATAGAGACCGACAAGGCCACCATGGAGGTCGAGGCCACTCACGGCGGGCGAGTAGCCAAAATTATTGCAAAAGAAGGTGATATAATTGAAGTAAAAAAGCCTATAGCCTTTCTTGCCGAAAACGATGAGGATGTTGAGGCATATCTTGGCGTACAGACCGGCGAAACTGATGAACACCAAACGGCAGATACCGAAAAAGTTGCCGAACAAACACCATCCACCCAGCAGACAGCGCCGCCTCAGGTAAGTCAACAGGCTGCTGTTGGCGAAGGAGGGCGCGTAAAAGCCTCGCCGGCGGCAAAAAAACTTGCCGAGCAACGCGGAATAGATATTTCTGCAATATCAACCGGCTCCGGCCCTGGCGGAAGGATCATATCCGAAGATGTGGAAAAAGCAAAAGTCGGTGCATCTACGCCAACGCCCGCGGGTCAGGCCGTCAGGCACGATCTGACCAAAATGCGTCGAGCAATTGCCCAGAATCTACTGTGGTCAAAGCAAAATGTACCCCATTTTTACACCAAAATCACAGTGGAAGCAAAATCAATGTTTGCTTTATATAGAAAGACAAAACAACAGTTCAAATGCACCGTTAATGATTTTGTTACACGAGCCTGTGCCATAGTAGTTGCGGAAATGCCGGCGTTTCGCAGCCAGTACCAGGGCGACCATATATTACAACAGCCACAGGCTAATATCGGCATCGCGGTTGGCACTGAGAACGGCTTGACTGTTCCGGTGGTGCTTAGCGCGGACAAATTGAGTTTCCAGGAACTGGCCTCAAGGAGTCGTCAGGTGGTCGAAAGTGCTCGCGACGGCAAACTCGAAGGCGTTGGCCAGGGCGTTTTTACAATTTCGAATCTTGGTATGTTCGGCGTCGAAGAATTTTCTGCTATCATTAACCCGCCTGAATCGGCCATTCTCTCTGTTGGCGCTATTCGTGAAGATATAGTAGTAAAAGACGGTGCGATAAGGCCGACACAAGTGATGACAATGGTTCTAAGCGCAGATCACAGAATTATTGACGGCACTGCGGCGGGTAATTTTTCGGTCAGAATAAAGGAGCTGCTGGAGCAGCCCGAACAATTGCTGTAGCTTAGACAGAGCAAGTTTACAGGAAAGGAAGGAAAGCGTGTCAGAACGGTTTGATATAGCAGTAATCGGTACTGGTCCCGGCGGATATATAGCAGCCTTAAAAGCGGCGCAGATGGGAGCGAGCGTGGCCGTCGTGGAAAAACACTATTTAGGCGGCACATGTCTTAATTACGGCTGCATTCCATCTAAAGCATTGCTGGCATCGGCTGGATTGATCCACAATATTAATAACGCCGACTCAATGGGCGTAAAAGTTACCGGCAAAGCCGACTTCGACTGGTCCGCGATTCAAAGCCGTAAGGATAGTGTGTTAAAGAATCTCAGGACGGGGATAAAAGGTTTGTTTCGGGCAAGAAAAGTAAAATTGCTCCAGGGTATTGGTAAAATAACAGCAAAAGGACAAATCAGCGTAAAAGCCGATGACGGTTCCGAGCAAACCATCACGGCAGACAAAACAATAATCGCCGTTGGCTCTGCTCCGGCGACAATACCGGGCTGGCCGGAGGATAAAGAACTGATATGCACTTCCGATGAGGCGCTGCACTGGAAAGAACTGCCTAAGCGGCTGCTGATTGTCGGCGGCGGAGTCATCGGTTGTGAATTCGCGTGTATGATGCGTGAGTATGGCATGGAAGTTACCGTTGTCGAGATGATGGATCGTCTGATACCGGAGATGGAGCCTTTGCTCGGTGAGCAGCTTGAAAAAATATTCAAAAAACGCGGAATTAAGATTTTAACCTCAGCGAAGGTCGAGTCGCTCAAATCTGAGGCGGGCAAGATAAATGCTGACATTTCCGGTGCTGGTACGCTGGAGTTTGACAAAGTACTCACTGCCGTTGGCAGGCGAGCCAATACCGAAAACATAGGACTGGAAAATGTCGGTATTGAGTCAGAGCGGGGATTTATTAAAGTCGATGATCAGATGAGAACCAATGTTGACGGCTATTACTGCATTGGTGACGCCAATGGAAAGATTTTGCTCGCTCATGCGGCAAGCGCACATGCGATAACAGCAGTAAAAGACGCTCTCGGCCAGGATACCAGCAAGCCTTTACCGGTTCCGTGGGCGGTTTATACCTTCCCCGAAGTCGCAGGTGTTGGAATAACCGGCACACAGGCCGCCCAGCATGATCTGCCGGTCAGGATAGGCCAGTTTCCTATCGGACATCTTGGCAAGGCGATGGCGGTCGGCCATACCGAGGGGGTCGTTAAAGTTATATCGCATCACGAGACCGACGAGTTGCTGGGTGTCCACATGCTCGGCCATAATGCAACCGAAATCATTGAGGCGGCCACGGCGATGATGACCGCCGGCGGCACTGCCAAAGACCTGGGCAATATGATATTCGCTCACCCAACAATAGGCGAGGCGGTTAAAGAAGCCGCAGAGGATGTTTTCCAGAGCGCATTGCATTTGCCCCCTCGCAAGATGGTTCGAAAAGCAGCAGAAGTAGAATAGTAATAGCCTCTTTGTCAACATTGCTGGATGAAATATAGATGCTTGAATGGATAAAGGAATTAGGCTCTTTTGAGCAGATAGACATAGAGGAGGGCAAGGGTTTATTAAAACCCATTACTCCCAACGGCCATATCCATCTTCCGCCGAATTTCAGCGCATTTGAAACTGTCGAACAGGCCGTTAAGCTTGCTCACAGCCAGGGTGTTAATGTGCTGGGGTTGAGCAATTATTATGATTTTGCTGTATATGAAGATTTCCAGCAACATTGCCTTGCCAAGGGTATTTTTCCGCTGTATGGACTGGAAATCATCGCGATGGAAGACCAGCTAAAGCAGACGGGAATAAGAATTAATGATCCGGCCAATCCGGGCAAGTTCTATATTTGCGGCAAGGCTATTACGCGTTTTCAGCCAATGTCCCAAAAGGCAAAGAGTCTGATAGATATTATCAGGCAAAATGACATTGAGCGCATCGCCAAAATGATTGAAAAACTCAATAAGGTTTTCGATGTTGGCGGCGTTGAGATAGGTTTGACTTATGACGACATTGTTGACGGTGTAGTTCGACGCCACTGCTATAAGCGGGAAGGAGTTTATTTGCAGGAAAGGCATGTAGCCCAGGCCTTTCAGGAGGCGTTTTTCACGCGGATACAGGCTGATTCTCGAAAGAAGAGTCTTGAAACAATACTGGATACTTCCTGTGAGAATTGCGATAGCCCGATAGAGGTTCAAAACGCGATTCGTTCTAACCTTCTAAAGGCTGGAAAAGCCTGTTTTGTGGAAGAGTCATTTGTTAGTCTTGATCAGGCAAAGCAGCTTATCAACGAATTGGCAGGTGTGGTGTGTTATCCGGTTCTCGCCGATGGCTCAGCTAAACGATGTGAATATGAAACACCTGTTGAAAAGCTCATAGATTCACTGACCAGCAGCGGAATCTATATGGTAGAATTCATACCACTGAGAAACAACAAAGATGTAATGGAAGAATATGTTCTGGCCCTTCGCCAGGCTGGGTTTGTTGTTACTGCAGGCACCGAGCATAATACGCCCGACTTAGTTTCGCTGGTGCCAAAACGCAAAGACGGTACAGAAATTCCCAAACATATTCAGGAAATTTTCATTGAGGGTGCCTGCGTTGTTGCTGCTCATCAGTTTCTCACTGCTCAGCGACAATGTGGTTTTCTCGACCACGACGGCAAGCCAAACAGCGCGTACTCCTCGGCGGATGACAGGATAAAAGCAATAAGTGCTGTTGGCCGAAAAGCCATAAATAGTTATTTACACAAATATGCCTGAAGGACAATCCAATGAGTCAAGAGGAAAAAATAAGGGTAATAGCTCCAATACTGCGAGGTATTTGTTTTAAGGGCAGCGAACTTGTAAATGTTACCTTTTCAAAAAAATGTCAACATCAGGACAAGTGTGTGCCTGTCAGTATCAATGATTATGGCAATGTAGAAGAGATAATCAGTAAACTTCGCCAGGCTGTAGAATCGACTAATGATTTCAAGTGCCTGCAGGTAGAAGGGCTCGGCTGCTTCTCGATAGAACCTGAACTAAAGGGCGGCAGACTGTCAGGCAGGATTGCTCTTGTAACCGGTGCGGCACAGGGGGTCGGACTTGAAATCGCTCAATATATGGCAGGTGAAGGTGCATTAGTATTTCTTGGCGACATTAACAAAGAAGGAGTGGAAAAGGCGGCTCAGCGGATATGCAATCAGCAAGACAGTCCGTGTGCAGTTGGCTGTCAACTGGATGTAACAAAGCCGGATTCCCTGAACCAAGCCGTGACCGCTATAGTTACAAAATGGGGCGGTCTGGATATCCTGATCGCCAATGCCGGTGTGCTCAAAGCCGAAAGCGTCAAGACACAGCCGATTCGAGACTTTGATTTCGTAACCAGTGTAAACTATCGGGGATATTTTCTATCTGTCCAGGCCGTGTCGCCGATAATGGCTCTTCAGCACCAGGCCAACGGACAATATAGCAGTGATATTATACAGATAAACTCCAAATCTGGGCTGGAAGGTTCAAAGCGCAACGCAGCTTATGCCGGCGGGAAGTTTGGCGGCATAGGACTAACGCAGTCTTTCGCTCTGGAGCTGATAGAAGACGGTATAAAAGTTAATTCGATTTGTCCGGGCAACTTTTTTGATGGACCGCTGTGGTCGGACCCGAAAAACGGTCTGTTTGTGCAGTATCTCAATACCAACAAAGTCCCCGGCGCTAAAACTATCGAAGATGTCCGAAAGGCATATGAAGAAAAAGTGCCTATGGGAAGAGGCTGTCAAGTATCGGATTTGATGAAAGCAATATATTATCTTGTTGAACAGAAATACGAAACCGGCCAGGCTGTTCCGGTAACAGGCGGCCAGGTAATGTTAAAGTAAGGTGCTTGAGGTGAAAAAAATAGAAAATATACCAAGCAGACAATGTGCCATCCAGTTGGTTGGCCCGGATGAAGTAGTGTTAAATAAGGACAAAGCTGTTTATGATGTAGGCCCTCATCAGGTGCTTTGCAAAGTTGAAGCTGTTGGCCTGTGCTTTTCTGATATGAAGCTGCTAAAGCAGTTCTCCCAACATGCGAGAAAAAGCGAAATTGTCAGCGGCATAGAATCCGATATCCTCAAAGAGATTCCCAGCTACAAGCCAAACGAAAATCCCACTGTTCCCGGGCACGAGGTGATGTGTACCATCGTAGCTGTCGGCGATAAAGTTAAACGCCACAGCATCGACCAGAAAGTATTGGTGCAGACCGATTATCGCTGGCTTAAGACAGCAGGTTCAAACGCTGCTTTTGGTTACAACTTCGAGGGTGGGCTTCAGCAGTATGTACTTTTGGATGAAAGAGTTTTTGTCTCGCCCGAAGATGAGAGTTTTCTCATACCAGTCGATGAGAAGCTCAGCCGCTCTGCTACTGCTCTGGTAGAGCCCTGGGCATGCGTGGAAAGTTCTTATGTTACCCGGGAGCGAAATACTGTCCTGGCAGGCGGAAAGCTGCTTATAGTTGCCGATGCTGATAGGCAGATTATAGGGTTCGAGCAAGTTCAACCGGCCAAAATTACCGCGTTTTGCTCAGATGATTCTCAAGAAAAAAAAATAAACGAGTTGTTTACGGATGTTGCCTTTGTTAATGATGTTGCCTCACTGCCTGACGAGGCATTTGATGACATAATTTATTTTGGATCAGATGCAGAAATTATTGAAATCCTGAACGATAAGCTTGCTGCAGGCGCCATTATTAACATAGTGCTTGGCGGAGCTAAGATATCAAGGGATGTCTCCATGTCTGTGGGTCGGCTGCATTATGGTATGACAAGATGGATTGGAACTATCGGCAATGATGCAGGCCAAAGCTACTCTACTATTCCGCAGGATGGTCAGGTGCGCGATGGAGACAGAATACTTGTTACCGGAGCGGCCGGGCCAATGGGACAGATGCATGTTATAAGACTGATATGCAGCGGCAAAAAAGACCTCAAGATAGTCGGCACCGATTTTGATGAAAAGCGGCTTGAGGGACTGCGTAAAAAAGCGGAGCCATTTGCGAGTAAATTTGCAATAGATTTGGAATTGATTAACCCTCAAAAGCAGAAAGTTGAAGGTCGGTTCGATTATTTTGCTATAATGGCCCCAGTTCCGCAGCTTGTAGCTGACGCGATTGAAAAAAGCAGCGAAGCGGCCCTGATAAATATCTTTGCGGGTATCCCAGCCTCTGTAAAACACACCCTTGACCTGAACAGGTATATTGAAAATCGCTGCTTTATGTTTGGCACAAGCGGGTCCAGACTTTCGGATATGCATATCGTCCTCGAAAAGTTAGCCGCAGGTATGCTTGATACCAACTGTTCCGTCGATGCTGTTTGCGGAATGGCCGGGGCTGTCGAAGGAATGTCGGCAGTAAAAAACCGTGCCGTGGACGGTAAAATAATAGTTTATCCCCAGCTCAAACAGTTGCCGCTGGTCAATCTTGAAAAGCTGCAACAAAGCTATCCAAATGTTGCCCAGAAGCTGGAAAACGGACTATGGACCACTCAGGCCGAAAAGGAATTGTTAAAAACCGCTAAATAAATAGAAAGGTGATACGCTATATGACTGAAAAAAATTATATCGCTGTGGATTTAGGAGCAGAAAGCGGCAGGGTGATGCTGGGTGAGATAGGCTCAGATAAAATGTCTATCAGAGAAATTCATCGTTTTGCCAATAGCCCTGTCAAAGAGAACGGTTCCATGCGCTGGGACTTTGAGAACATTATGGCGCATATAAAAACAGGTCTGGCAAAAGCGGTAAAAGAAAACAAGAATATTACAAGTATGGCCGTGGATACATGGGGCGTTGATTTTGGACTTTTGGACAAAAATGGTGACCTGCTTGAAAATCCGTATCACTATCGTGACAGCAGAACAGAGAACATTTTTGAAAAAGCTTTTGAAGTAATGTTCGACCGTGATATCTATGATAACACAGGCATTCAGCTTATGCCCATAAACTCGCTTTTTCAGCTTTTCGCCTATAAGCGGCAGCGGCCTGATATATTTAACAAGGCCGACAAGCTACTCTTTATGCCTGATCTGATAGCTTATCATCTTACAGGAAAATTACAGGCCGAGTACACTATCGCAAGCACATCGCAGATGCTTGACATGAGAACTGGCAACTGGTCAGAGAATGTGCTCAGTGCTTTCGATATTCCGCGGAAACTGCTGTCAGATATTTTTCACCCTGGAAGTGTCATCGGCAAAATAAAAGGCGATATTGCAAAAGAGATCGGCTGTGAGCCCTTTGATGTCGTAGCTGTTGGAAATCATGATACGGCCTCGGCTGTTGCAGGCATCCCTGCTAATCAGAACAGCAACTGGGCGTATCTTTCCAGCGGTACATGGAGCCTGATGGGCTGCGAAGCTCCCACGCCGACTATCACCGATAAAAGCTTTGAATATCAGTTTACAAATGAAGGGGGAGTAGGAAAGACTATCAGACTGCTTAAAAACATTACAGGGCTTTGGATTGTTCAGCAATGTCGGCAGTTCTGGGCAGAACAGGGTCAGCAGTTCAGCTATAGCGAGCTTACCGAAATGGCCGAAAATGCCGAAGCCGGCAGCGCGGTGATTGATGTAAACCACCAGCCTTTTTTATCGCCTGGTAACATGCCGAATAAGATAAATGATTATCTCAAGGCTACAAACCAAGCCCCCATTGACGACAAAGGATTAATGATAAGAGTTATTCTTGAAAGTCTGGCGGTCAAATATGCCGAGGTTATTTCAATGCTGCAAGAGATTTCCAGCCAATCCATAGATGTACTTCACATTGTCGGAGGTGGTATAAAGAACTCCCTGCTGAATCAATTGACGGCAAATGCCGCCGGCAAGACTGTAATCACGGGCCCTGCCGAGGCGACAGTGGTCGGTAATATTCTGGTTCAGGCCATCGCCTCCGGCCAAATTAACTCCATAGAAGCGGGACGAGAATTGACTGCAAATTCTTTTGAGCTAAACAAATATCAACCGCAATAGTGATAGATAGTGCCAGTCCGTTGTTCGCCATTTCTATGGTTTGGATCCCGATGGAAACGCGGAGTAAAAGTGTACCGGTCGGCGGGCGGCTAAAATAGCTTCAAAACGGAAACATTTCACATTTAACAATTTGCCTTGAAATTCGGACTCTTTCCCGCCTAAACAAGCGTACATTTGTTCAATTTCCTTCACATTAGTGACTAGAGTATTTCAATTTTTAATATTCGCATAGCCGCAAGATTTAAACCACCCTTTCACGTCCTTTGGTGTCACATACTCCAACGCTTGGGCAATGGCTGTTATTAGCTGCGCTTCAGTTCGGGGCTTAAGCTTTCGCAATATTGACTTGACCTTGCTCCACATCTTCTCAATAGGGTTCAAGTCCGGCGAGTATGGCGGCAAAAACCAAAGTTCTGCTCCAACTGATTCTACAAGTTCTCGAATCTTTTTGCCCTTGTGAGTTGAAAGATTGTCGAGGATTACAACATCACCTTTATTTAAAGTTGACGGCTGTCAGTTGATGGTGCTGGGAGCAGGTTCAGTAGGAGGCTATATTGCATATTTTATTGCAGGTGCGTTCAAAGCAGCCATTTAGCGCAGTGGGCCGAAAGGCCCTTCCTGCTTTAACTGTAAAATGGAGCGACAGCATCTGCGACTGCTTCGGTGTTGTTAGGCGATTTTTACTCTCTGGCATCCAATCTGAAAAGACTGAAACAAAATACCTCAAGCGATACTAAAATGGCAAAAGAGCTGCACAATTGGTCTTCTGAGTGACCTGCCCCCGTTTTATGTACCACATGTCATTAGAGAATTGTCTACTGTTTGTGTCGTGTATTGCTGGAGCTGAGCCGTAGGCGAAGCGGAAGCAATGCACGACGACGCAAACTCGGCCGGGGTAATATACCCCAATCCGCTGTGTGGTCGATGGTTATTAT
>PWDX01000243.1 GCA_003553245.1 Phycisphaerae bacterium | reverse complement strand
CCGCTCCTTTCTTATCGATAATACGCTGCCCCATACGCTCGCGAACACCGTAAAGATAGCTGTTGACATACGGATTATCCAGTGGCCGGGCAACGCTGTAAATGTCAAAACCGAACAAACCGAGCATATACCCGATTATCTCAAAATTACCGTAATGAGCCGTCGCCATTATCATCCCGCGTTTCTCAGCCAGCATCCATTTTACCCGCTCGATATTCTTAAAATCCGCGTAATCCTTCCAGTTCGACCGCCTCACAATCCGGGGCGTATAGAGGATATCAACCGTCAGCATTACTATCTGCTCAAAACTCCGCATTCCCACCCGCTCAATCCAATCATCGCTCTTATCCGGATAACTTGCCCGCAGGTTATCAGTCGCCCTCGTCCTGCCCCGCTCATAATACCGCCAGAGACACCGACCAAGAAAGCTGGCCAGCTCCAGATTCTCCTCAACCGTCCGTGTATGCAGAAGCACCACCACTACCCTCAAAGCAAGGTAATGCAGCAGATGCTCAATTCGAGTGAGCTTGCGCTTTTTTCTTTTTCGTTCCTTAAATGCCATAAGCCAGAGATTTTAGACATACCCCCGCCTATGTCAAGCTTCATACTTTTTTGCCTGTTTTAATAGTGCGATGGGCTTGGTGTTAATATAGGCAACCGCTTCATCGGTAATCAGGTATTTAGTCCGCATAATTCAGGAATTTCCTCATTTAGAAACAAAGCTGACCGGCGTATGCTCTAATGTGGTAGCTTGAAAAGATAATTAATCACATATTGCATAAGGAGTATGAAAATGTTAGTTCTTAGCAGACGCAAGGAAGAATCAATAATGGTAGGCCACGATGTCGAGATAAAGATAGTATCTGTTCGAGGCAATAAAGTCAGGCTGGGAATCACAGCACCGAAATATGTATCCGTTCACCGAAAAGAGGTGTACGAAAACATACACAACCAACAGGAACAACAGGCCGAGCTTATACCAAACCGAAAAGGCTAATCCTCGACATAAAACCGTAATATTGATTGACCAGAGTACCTCCCTTTCAAAAGGGAGGCACTCTTCGGCTGTGTGGATAAAAACCCACCCTAAAGCCCTCCGATTTAACTGTTATTTCAGCCGTTGTTATTGCGTCAATGAATCACGGCAAAGCTGACTCTTCATCTCTCCTGCGAACCCAAGTAGAATACGACACTTGACAATAGCCCAGAAATCACCAAAATAAAACGCCAATCTTAATGATCCCAATGCGTGATTTAACTGCCTATAATTTTAATGGGTGGAGCTTATGGCAATTTATGAATTTAGTGATGAAGGATTAACAAAGCTGGATGAAACCTCTTTGGTAATTGAAAACATCAAAGAACGAGATGACTTGCAGCGGGTTCTTCGCGATAAAATTGAAACGATTTACCCTGGTACATTGGTTATCTCGGAGGAGTTTGGTCAATGGGAGGATAGCAGCCGCCGAATTGATCTGTTAGGCCTGGACAAGAATGCCAATCTTGTTGTGTTTGAATTGAAACGGACCGAAGACGGCGGCTATATGGAATTGCAGGCCATTCGATACGCGTCTATGGTTTCTACAATGACATTCGAACAGGTGGCAGACGCCTACCAGGATTACCTCAATAAGCGCGGCTTCGAAGATACTGATCCAAGGCAGGCTATTTTAGATTTTCTCGGATGGACAGAGCCGATCGAGGAAGAATTCGCTCAGGATGTATTGATTGTTTTGGTTTCTTCAAATTTTTCCAAAGAACTCACCACGGCCGTTTTATGGCTCAATAGCCGTAATCTCGATATACGGTGTGTTAGACTTCAGCCATATAAATACCTTGATAAACTGCTTTTGGATATTCAACAGGTTATACCTTTGCCTGAAACATCGGAATACCAGATCAGAGTTAAGCAAAAAGAGCAAAGCCAGCGTGATTCTGTCTCAAAAAGATGGAATGAAACGACTTTTTTCGAGAAGATGAAAAAGAGTCAGGGCGATGAATTAGCCGATATATCAAAAGAACTTCTCGAGTGGGGACGCACTTGGTCAAGTTATATTTGGTGGGGCAAAGGCGACATATCGGGAAGCTTTATTCCTATGATTGATCTTTCGGATAAATGGTATTCGATATTTAGAATAGATACAAAAGGCTATATACAAATAGAATTTCATGTCCTCTCTAACCGCGAAAGATTTAAAGATGAGCAGTTGCGTTTGCAGCTTATGGAGCGGCTTAATTCTATTGAAGGCGTGGATTTGAGCAGCGACAAAATCGACAAAAAACCAAAAATTGAAATGCAATTGCTGACGGAGCCGCAGAATATGAAATTATTCAAAGAAGCTGTGCAATGGGCCGTTAATATTATCAAAGACAATTGAATTTGTTTTCTGCGTTAATCTGCGGCCAACCCATGTCCGAGAAGACCTTTACCGATTATTGTTGCCACCTTGCCGCCTGCGCCATAAAATAACGCCCTATGTATCGTGCAAAGCGAACTTTACCCTGCCGAACAGCATAAATCGAATATATGGCTAAATTGAAACACACAACCGCCGGAAACATACTCATACTAACAGCAGGCCTGGCAGCGACCGCCGCGCTTCTGTTACCGATCCAGCCGCCTTTGAACATCGCACCGCTGGCCTGGATCGCGCTTATACCTTTCATTTTAGTCTGTTCGAGACAGCCCAAAACATCCCACCTGCTGATAACAACCTACATCATCGGAGCGGCTTACTGGCTCACAGCACTGCATTGGGTTGGCCCGGTCACCGCAATAGGCTGGATAGTATTTTGCCTTTACACCGCTTTTCTTTGGCCTTTAATTGCACTCGGCGTAAGATTTGCCATAAGTAAAAACATCCCCCTTATTCTGGCCGTACCCCTGATTTTTGTCGGAGCCGAGCAATTCCAGGGTTTTCTGCTGGGCGGATTCCTATGGCGGCTGCTCGGCCACAGCCAATACGCAAATATCGAACTAATCCAGATCGCAGACATATTCGGCGCATCCGGCGTCTCGTTTCTCGTAGCGATGGTCAACGGCCTGTTCGCCCAATTGCTGCTTTCTGCATACAATAAAAAAATCCTCACAAAGCCGAACATTATACAGACCGCACTGACCGCCGCCGCCGTAATAGCAACCCTCACCTACGGAGCCTGGCGAATAAGCCAACACGACCAATATGTCAGCCAGGGCCCGGTTGTGGCATCAGTCCAGTCAAATGTCCCCCAGGCCGTAAAAGAGTCCTGGCAGGTATCTGATGAAATTTTTATATCCCTTCTGAGCCAAACCCGGAACATTCAAAACTCAAACGCCCGCCTTGTAGTCTGGCCGGAAACTATGGTACAGACATTCCTTGATCCTCGAATTAGCCGCTACCTTGAGTCGCAAGGCAGGGAAATACCCGAAAAAAAGATACTCCAGCAGCACGCCCAAGAACACGACCGCTATATGCTTGTAGGCGCTTACGGCGGAACAATAGGCTTTGATGAAAATAATATCCCCTATTATGCGGAAAAGCTAAACTCCGCATTTCTCTACACTCCCGAGGGCATCCAAAGCCCATTGCAATACAGCAAAATACATCTAGTTCCTTTCGGAGAGGTGTTGCCGTTTGTCCAGACCCTGCCATGGCTGGAAAATTTCCTTATGACTTTCACACCCTATGACTATGACTACACACTCGACCCGGGCACGGAATTCACCATTTTCCCCATAACCACTGCCGATGGTCAGAAAGAATACAAATTTGGCGTTATTATCTGCTACGAAGATGTAGTCCCCGAAATCGCCCAAGAATTCGCACTGGACAAAGACGGAAACAAGCAGGTTGACTGGCTTGTTAATATAAGCAATGACGGCTGGTTTGTAAGATATGATGGTAAAAACATGCGCCCTAGCGCTGAACTCCCTCAGCATGTAGCGGTCTGTGTTTTCAGAGCCGTAGAAAATCGCCTGGCGGTTGTAAGGAGTGTAAATACCGGCATAAGTTGCCTCATTGACACTTATGGACGAGTCCGAGATGGTTATATAAGCGGTAACCTGCCGACCAAAGCGATGAGCCGCCAGGCCGTTGAAGGCTGGTTTGCCGATACTGTTCCGATAGACAACAGAGTAACTATCTTTACAAGATACGGCAGATGGCTAGACTATTTATGCGGCGCCGGATTCATAGCTATGGCAATCGGCCCAGGCGTAGTAAGTTGGAGCAAACGCAGAAAAATATCTAAAAATCATAGCAAAAGGAAGGACCCTAAATGACCGTAAAATACCAAAACTTAACAAAAGCAGCCCTCATTTTTACCCTTTTGGGCCTGATTTTAGTCTCTGTTTCGGGCTGCGGGGGGCAGAATACCGATGCTACAGCCAAGGAATCACCATCAGACATGCAGACCAGAGCAAGGGCAATAGTGGCCGAAAGCCTCGAAACGGATAATCCCAGACTCCGTGCTAAGGCCATAGAAGTTGTTGCTGATATTGAACTTACGCGATATTTCCCAAAGGTGCGAAGCCTGCTGACAGACGATTTCGTTCCCGTAAGATTTTCTGCCGCAGTAGCGATGGGTCAGACCCAGCACAGCCCCGCCCAACAGACACTCAGGCAACTGCTCCGTGACCGTGAAGAAGATGTCAGAATCGCCGCTGCTTTTGCTTTATACCGATTGGGCGATGAAAATCAGATGGAGACGCTTTACGAAGCTACCAAATCAAGTAACCAGACCGTTCGGTCAAATGCCGTTTTTCTGCTTGGTAAAACACAAAATAGCGACGCACTGCCGGTGCTTTATGACACTATGCGTTCGAGGGATTCCACCGATCAGGTGCGGTTACAGGCAGCCGAAGCAATCGCAAGACTCGGCGATGAACAAATATTCAAAAGGCTCTGGACAATGCTGATAAGCGCGTTTGCTGATGACAGGGCTATGGGTATCAACGCGATGGCGGCACTTGGAACAATCGACGCCGAGAGTGCCCTGGTCAGTATGCTAACTGATACGGTTACAGAAGTGCGCCTTATTGCGGCAGGACAGTTGGCTACCCTTAACAACTATCAGGGCAGCCAGGTGGTTGTTGATGCGATGAATAATCTTCCACGCGGTGATGTTGAAGAAGCAGAAAGAATCAAGATGCTCGCGGCAATGGCTATCGGAAATTTATGCACACCGGATGTCAGCGGCTACCTTAATCGGCTTATAAGGGATGAAAGTGAGTTTGTGCGGCTTTCCGCGGCCAAGGCTTCTCTGATGTGCCATGGCAGGTAAAATGCGTTGCTGCATTCCAATTTACAACTTAGGTTAAATTTAGCTTGACCGAAATACCGAAAAAGCTTACAATCACTGTGTTTATAAATGCTGGCGAATATACTGCTTAACTCGTTGCTTAAGGCGGGTTTAGAGCGAAATCAGGAAAGGAGCGTACATTGAGTACCCTGACTAAAGTCTTAATTATTGTGCTGTCGCTATCGGCTATTTTTCTATCAGGCATTGTTGTTACATATGTTTCCACTGCTGATGATTACCGACAGCAGTACGACACAGCCCGGACAGAACGAGACTCGTCCCGACAGAGAACAAATCAGCTTCAGGAGCAGCTAAACAAGGAGCTGGAGCAGGCCGAGCAGCGCCAGCAAAGGCTCAGGGAGGAGCTTGCAAGCGTTCAGGATGAGGCAGAGGAAGCAATAAATCGAATGAGAAGCGTGGAACGCGAAAATACTCTGCTCTCACAAAAAGTAGCTGACTGGGCCAGCATCGTAGAGGATTTCCATCAGACCACACGCCAACAGCAGCAAATGCTTGAAAGCACCCAGAACAAGCTGGAAGAGGTTCAGGCCAGAAACATCAACCTCGAGAAAGAACTTGACCAAACTGCCGACGAACTTGTGCAGCGAATGGGTATTATTGAAACGCTGCGAAGTGAAAACCGTCAATTAGAGGAACAGCGAACCGAGATGCAGCAGCGACTTAGCAGGGTTATGTATGATACAGGTGAGCGTGCAGTTACGCCGGAACCTGTTACCCGTGTTGACCGAGTTGCTGAACCGGTAACCCCGCGGACAGATGTTGATTTGGCCGAGGAAATCTCACTTACCGGCGTTGTCCTCGATGTTGATCCTGATGAATCACTGGCAACTGTTTCTCTTGGTTCTGCCGATGGTGTTCAGAAGGGGATGCGTTTCCATGTGATTCGAGACCAGGATTATATCTGCGATATTGTAATAACCGATGTTGAGCCGGAAGAGGCTGTGGGTGTTCTTGAGCTTATTCAGCAGCAGCCTAGCTCAGGTGATACCGCTACTACGAATCTTTAGAACGACAGCCCTGCGAATCGGAAAGATTTCAAACAGACATAGCCTGTGTTAGAAAAATCAGGAACTTAAGACTAAAATTCGTTTTAGTGAGGTAAGTATGGCCAATCAGAATAATCGCGCCAACAAAGTCAAAAAAAT
>PWDX01000177.1 GCA_003553245.1 Phycisphaerae bacterium | reverse complement strand
CAGGCACAGAGATTCTTCGACAGCGACTACGGCTTCAGAATCGACCGCGAAAACTCCACGGTATATATCTCGACCATCCTCCAGCCGATACGAACCTGGTACGGCCTGGAGTTTGAGGATCACTACGCCACAGACCTGCTGTTCAAGGACAAAGAGCCGCCGGTAAGGGCACTCCTGAATTTCATAACCAACTATATCTCGCCCAGCGAAGTTAACTATCTTCAGACCGCAAATTACAATGTCAGGTATATACCCTACGACTGGACGCTGAATTTTGTCGGCGCCGATAGGCTGTAAAAATGCGCCCGAATTACCTGAAAACTACCAAAACTTGCCGAAACTTACCAAAATGACACCCGAAAATCAGCGAAAATTCATGCAAAAAGCGATTGAAATCGCCCGCCTCGGCGTTGAAAAAGGCCAGTCCCCATTTGGAGCCTGTATCGTAACTGACGGCCGGATAATAGCTTACGCACATAACACCGTCGTCGCGACCCATGACCCAACCGCCCACGCCGAAGTAAATGCCATCAGAAAAGCCTGCCAAAAGCTGAAAACACACCAACTCAGCGGCTTTTCCATATTTTCAACCTGTGAGCCTTGTCCGATGTGTTTTTCCGCAATTCACTGGGCAAAAATCGACAAAATAATCTACGGAGCATCAATTTCCGACGCCAAAAGCTTCGGCTTTTCGGAACTGGAGCTTTCAAATAAACAGATAATCGACCTTACCGGCTCAAAAATGAGCATCCAGCCCGGCTATATGGCCGCCCAGTGCCTCGAACTTTTCGAATACTGGCACAGCAAACCCGACAAAAGCCCATACTAAGAAAAACCAGAAACAAGGCGAAGTACTTCTAAGATAAAGCTATACTAACCATAAGATTTGTTTTTCTCGATTTCTCTTGATAATAGTCCTAAATTGCCTATCGTAGTGAAATATCTACTTAAACGACTTGAACTTCGTTTTAGTTGCCATATGCAATTATTGCGTTACGCCCTTATTCACCGTGTATTGTAGAGGAAAAGTTATGAATCATTATAGTTCCATAAAAGAACTTGTAATCGATTGCTATAATGCAGAGGGCAAAATGCCCAGCTATACAAAGCTGACAGCGTTGGTTCGCAAGCATTTCCCAAACAGCAAATGGAAAGAAACGCATTATGCATGGTATAAATCTGCGTTCAATACTGGAAAGATTTCTACAGGCACTGACGCAGATAATATTCAGGAAAGGGAAAATGATATTGAAGAAACTCTTAACGATTCGTTAGAATCGCGAGTGTCTTTGGAGCGTGATCTGCATAATTATGTTGCTAATAAACTGGATGCCATTGAAACAGGGCTTAAGTTACACGACAGAGGCATTGAGTATAAAACAGAAATCGGGCGAATAGATATTCTTGCCATAGATAACGCTGACGGTTTTGTGGTAATTGAATTAAAAGCCGGCAAAGCAAATGATCGAGATATCGGGCAGATACTTGGTTATATGGGATGCATGTCTGGTAAAAAAGATGATGTAAGAGGAATTTTAGTAGCAGCTAATTTTGATGATCGAGTCATTTTTGCCGCTAAAAGCCTTCCCAACATTCGATTGATTAAATATAAGCTTAATTTCGACTTTGATGAGGTAAGATAAGCGGCTCAATCAAGTGGCCTTTGCGCTCATCGGATAAACTTATCGGCGCCGGTGGTTTTTATGAGTTCTTCAGGGGATTGAGGGTCGATCAGGATGGCTTCTGTGTTTTCGAGCGACTCTATCAGCTCCAGGCCTTTTTCTTTGCCCATGACAGCCACGGCTGTCGCCAGCGCGTCTGCCTGTGCGGCGGTCGGGGCAAACACCGTAACGCTGGCTAATCCGTCGGCGCTTTGGCCGGTGTGTATGTCGATGATGTGGCTGTGGCGGGCTCCGTCGATCTCGGTGAATCTATGGTAATGCCCGCTGGTGGTAACGGCGAAATCGTTCAATACCAGAACGACAAACGGCCGGCTGTTAAGGGCGGTCGGTTCGGCTTTTTCGGGATCCTGCAATCCTATCAGCCAGTATTCTGCGCCTTTGGGCGCCTTGCCGAAAACGCGGATGTCTCCGCCTATATCAACCATAGCTCCATCGGCTCCGGCATCTTTTATGGCTTTTACGGCAAGGTCGGCGGCGTAGCCTTTTGCGATGCCGCCAAGGTCCAGAAGCATACCCTCAACGGAAAACGCTACGGTGGAATTTTCACGCTCGAGAACGATTTTTTCGCTGCCGACTTTGGCAAGAGCCTGCTCGATTTGCTGCTGCGTGGGAGGCTCATCCTGTTGCTGAGCTTCTCGCCAGAGGTTTATAACCGGCCCGGCGGTAATGTCAAACGCTCCGTCGGTCTTGCCGCTTAGCAGGACGCTTTTTTCGATAACCTCGAATACCGCATGGTCAACTTTTACCGGCTCGGCATAGGCAGCTCTATTGATTTTGCTTATCTGGGAGTCTTCATCATAAATGTTCATCAGCTTTTCGACTTGATGGATTTGGTCAAAGGCACCCTCTATGGCCTTGCGGCTGACGGCAGGGTCTTCGTGCACGCAGACCACTCTGGCAAATGTCCCCATCGCCTCTCGATAGCCGCTGTCAACTCTCTCCGGCGGCGAAACCCTTTTTATCAACACAAACAGCAGCCCTAAAACTGCTGCTGTAACGAACAGTGAGAGGATAAATTTTGTGTCTGTTTTTTTCATAACGCCTGTTTTGTAAATCGCCTTATTATCCCGACGGTGTTATTATTGTCTGTTTTGGGTATAATGTCCACATGACTAATAAGAAATTACAGATATTAGATGAACGGGTTCGTAAGGAATTTCTTCCTTTTGTTTCTCGGCCAAGCAGATATATCGGCGGCGAGGTCAATCAGCACCGCAAAGACCCCGCCAAATGCCGGTTGACCGCGGCGTTGTGCTTTCCCGATTTGTATGAAGTGGGAATGAGCAACACCGGTATGGCAATACTCTATGAAGTTCTTAACGGTATAGACGGCGTTGTTTGTGAGCGTGTTTTCTCGCCGTGGACAGACGCCGAGCAGTTGCTGCGGGATAAGGGCATAGAGCTTTTTTCACTGGAGTCGCGGGCGGCGGTGAGCAGTTTTGATGTTGTCGGATTCAGCTTATCGACGGAGCTTTGCTATACGAATGTGCTTAATATGCTGGATATGGCAGGGCTAAATGTTCGCTCGTCCGGGCGAAGCGAAGATGACCCTTTGATAATAGCAGGCGGCGGGATGGCCAACTGCTGTGAACCGCTGGCTGAGTTTATCGATGTTTTTGTTCTGGGTGAGGCCGAGGAGGCTGTTGCCGAACTGGCAGAGTTTCTAAAACAACAAAAGGCCGCCGGAACTTCAAAAACCCAGACGCTGCATCGGATAGCCGATAAATTCGAATGGGCGTATGTGCCGAGTCTATATGAATTCGAGTATGAAGGACAACGGATAACAGATTTCAAACGGCTAAATGACAACGCACCGCCCAAGATTAAAAACGCGGTGGTCAGTGACTTTGAGAACGCCCCGGCCGCAGGCAGGCCTATTGTGCCTTTTGCAGAGGCAATTCACGAGCGGGTTAGCGTTGAGATTATGCGAGGCTGTCCGGGAAGGTGTCATTTCTGTCAGGCGAGTTATTGCCGCCGGCCTGTGCGATTTCGAAGTGTCCAGCGGATAGTGGGCATCGCAAGGCAGGCCTGTGAAGCGACAGGTTTTGATACGGTAAGCCTGCTTAGTTTATCGACGGCGGATTATCCGAAGCTCGGTGAGCTTGTAGGCAAGCTGGGGCAGTGTTTTAAGGATGAGTATGTCGGTATATCGCTGCCAAGTCTGCGGGTAGATCAGCAGTTGAAGCTTGTGCCGGAGCTGGCCGCGGCGGTGCGCAAGAGCGGGCTGACTATCGCGGTCGAGGCCGCCAGTGAGCGGCTTCGGGAAGTTGTGAATAAGCCTTTGAAGAATGAGGATTTGTTCGCGGCGGTGGAGTCGGCGTATAAGGCCGGCTGGCAGAAGATTAAGCTGTATTTTATGGTCGGGCTGCCCGGTGAAACGGATGAGGATATCGAAGAGATTGTCGCCCTGTGCAATGAGCTTTCTTTTCTCGGTAAAAAGACGGTCGGTAAAAAAGGACAGATTAACGTGGCGGTTAGCTGGTTCGTGCCAAAGCCTCATACGCCTTTTGGATGGCTGGGACAGCAGGGGCAGGATTATTTTTTCCGTGCCAAGGAAATGATTTTACAAAAGAAGCGTCAAATGAAAGCCCGGTCGTGTCAGTTTAAGTTTCATCATGTCGAGCGGAGCGTTCTTGAATCCGCTATCGGGCGCGGGGACAGGCGGCTGGGCGATGTTATCGAGACGGCGTGGAAAAGCGGAGCAAAGTTCGATTTGTGGAATGAATGTTTCGACTTTGAGCTTTGGCAGCGGGCTTTCGCCGAGCATAATATGGATATGCACAAAACTGCACAGCGGCAGTTCGCCGAGGATGAGTATCTGCCGTGGGAGCATCTGGGCGGGCCGGAAAAAGATTATCTGCTGGGGCATCTGCGCAAATCAATGGCGATGCTATCGACCTATGCCGAGCAGGATACGGCCGCAGATTGACCGACTGATTACTCGCTGCCGTAAACCTCTTTGTCGGCAAATGAGCGGGCGGTTGTTCTCATCCCCGACGGCAGGTGGATACCCTGTTTGCCTTGTGATTCACGGAAATCGGTAATAATCTTTACAGCTTCGTCCGGCTCATCAACAAGCTTGAAGACATCCAGGTCGCCGGGCGATATGTATTTGTGCTGATTGAGCATTTTTTCACGCATCCAGTCTATAAGGCCCTGCCAGAAGTCGCTGCCCATAAGGACTACCGGGAAGCTTGCCTGGCGAAGCGTCTGAATAAGTGTCAGCGACTCGAAATATTCGTCCATTGTCCCGTATCCGCCGGGCAATACGACAAAGCCGGTGGCGTACTTGAGGAACATAACCTTGCGACAGAAAAAGTAGCGGAAATGAAGAGGCAGATTCTGGTATTTATTGGGAACCTGTTCCAGAGGCAGTTCTATGTTCAGGCCTATGCTCGTTCCGCCTGCTTCGGCGGCTCCTCTGTTGGCCGCTTCCATAATGCCGCCGCCGCCGCCTGTGATTACGCCAAGGTCGGCTTTTGCCATTTTATATGCCGTTTTGCGAGCGAGTTCGTAGTAGGGGTCGCTTTCAGCGGTTCTGGCTGAGCCGAAAATCGAAACCGCCGGGCCAATGGAAGCCATTTCCTCAAATCCTTCGGTGAATTCGGCCATTATTCTGAATAAACGCCATAAATCCTGTATTCCGTTTTCAGGTGTTTTTCCCATAGGTTAATATTCCTCAATGAATCTGATTACCATAATTCCGATTTTCCGGCAGCCGGACAGTATTTCGCTATCTGGCATTGCTGACATTTTGGTTTTCTTGCGTTACATACTGCTCGACCATGTAAAATTAGCATGTGGCTGAATTTTGTCCAGTGTTTCTTTGGTATTATATCGGCCAAATCCTGCTCGAGCTTGACGGGGTCGTGATTTTCCGAAAGCTGCAGGCGACGAGAAAGGCGAATCACATGGGTGTCGCATGCGATTCCGGGCACACCGAAAGCGTTGCCGAGAATTACATTAGCGGTTTTTCTGCCCACGCCGGGCAGTGTTACCAGCTCTTTCATATTGTCGGGCACACTGCCGTCGAAATCATCGATTATTTTTCGGCAAGCGGCCTGGATGTTTCTGGCTTTATTGCGGAAAAATCCGCTGCTGTGTATGTCCTGCTGTAATTGTTCCGGGGCGGCGTCTGCGAAATCAGCAGCGGTTTTATACTTTTTGAACAGGTCTTTTGTAATCTTATTTGTCTGAACATCGGTGCTTTGAGCCGAAAGGATGGTGGCTATCAGCAGTTCGAGAGGGCTTTTGAAATCGAGGGCGGTTTTGGCGTCCGGGTAGAGCTTCTTGAATATCGGGATGATGCCGCAGACTCGTTTTGCGGCCTGTTCCTTATCCGCTTGGAAGTTTGCCTTTCGTCCTTTTGTCTGGGCCATATTATTCGTTCCGTATGGTCTCCAGAGAGTCTTTAAGCTCCTGAGCAAACGAGACTCCGCGCCATCGTATGTCATCGTCACGGTCGGGCAGTATGAGTATCGAAACGGGTATGCCCGGCTCATTGTAGATATCCGAGAGCGCCTGCGTGGCAGGCATTTCTCTGGTCGTTGTGTCGGCTTTTATGGGCAGGACATTTTTCTGTTCTATCAGATCAGCGACATCACTTCGCGAATAAACAATTCTTTCAGCTACCTGGCAGCTTACGCACCAGTCGGCGGTGAATTTGATAAGAACAGGACGATCCTCTTCGATAGCCTGGTCGATGACCGCCCGGTCGTATGGCTGCCAGTCTATTAAATCCGGCTGAGGCGGAGCCAGCAGAGCCCAGCCGCCAAT
>PWDX01000118.1 GCA_003553245.1 Phycisphaerae bacterium | reverse complement strand
TATGGAGACGCTTTACAGCACGGGAATGCGTGTCAGCGAACTTGTAGGGCTGAATATGGATGAGGTTGATTTTCTCGGCGAGGTTGTGCATATCCGCGGCAAGGGCAAAAAAGAGCGAATCGCCCCTATCAGCTCCAGCGTACTTCGGGTAATCCAGCATTATATGGAATACCGCAACCGAAGGGCGCGCAACAACGCCAATTTCGACCCGAAAGTCCTTTTCGTTAACAAACACGGCGGCCGACTCAGCACCAGAAGCGTTAGGCGAAAAATGGACAAATACCTGAAAATGGCAGGGCTGGATCCTGCAATAAGTCCGCATACACTTCGCCACAGCTTTGCTACGCACATTCTTAACAACGGAGCGGATTTGCGAAGTGTCCAAGAATTGCTCGGCCACAGATCACTTTCGACGACCCAGGTTTACACGCATCTTACAACCAGCAGGCTCAAAGAAGTGTATCAAAAAGCGCATCCGCGAGATGAAATACAGCAGGATTGAACAATCTTTCGCTAAAAAACTCAAAGCCGGCCTTGGTCGGCTTTTTTTATTGATGACATCAAATGGTTATTTCTTTGCTGCGGCCGTATTTGGGACTGCGTGATTATTGCTGTATTCGGGTACGAGCTCACGGACAAATCCCATCAGGCTTTCACAATCACAGACATTTGCGGCATCAATCAGCTTATCTATGCCTGCTCTAAGCCGCGTTCTGTCCATAGGTATATTTTTCCATATTCCAATTTTCGGATGCCTGGTAGTCATCATATCCTCACCCTTTATGGATAATTCCTCGAACAGTTTTTCACCGGGCCGGGTGCCGGAAAAGACAATTTCAATGTCCTCATCCGGTCGGAAACCGCTCAATGTGATAAGCTCGCGGGCAAGGTCAACAATTTTTACCGGTTCGCCCATATCTAACACAAATATCTCCCCTTGCTGTCCCATCGTAGCTGCCTGTAGAACTAACTGGCTGGCTTCGGGAATAGTCATAAAGTAACGCTGCATTTCAGGATGCGTAACTGTTACAGGCCCCCCCGCGGCAATTTGTCTTTTGAAAATCGGCACTACAGACCCATTCGAGCCCAGCACATTACCGAAGCGGACGGTAACAAAATGGGTTTGGCTTGTGCGATCGAGGTCCTGGATATAAATCTCAGCGATTCGCTTGGAACAGCCCATCAGGCTTGTCGGATTTACGGCTTTATCGGTGCTTATCATAACGAAATTGTTGGCGCCATAGCGGTCGGATGTGTCGGCGACAACTTTCGTGCCGAGAACATTATTTTTAAACGCTTCCGAAGGGTTTATTTCCATCAGCGGAACATGCTTGTGTGCCGCGGCGTGGATGACCACCTCCGGGTTGAATTTCTTGAATATCTCCTCAACTCTGTTTTTATCGGTAATATCGCAGACCAAAGGCTCCATAGGCACATCGCGGTATTGCTGGTTTAATTCACCGCTTACAGTAAAAAGCGGGTTCTCAGCCTGTTCGACAAGCAGCAGCAGCTTGGGCTCGAACTGGCAGACCTGCCTGCACATTTCTGAGCCGATTGAGCCTCCGGCCCCGGTAACAAGAATAACCTTTCCCCGAAGAAATTCTTCAATAGTGTTCAGATCGAGCTGTACGGCCTCTCGTCCCAGAACATCGTTAATATCGACATCTCGAATCTGGGAAACACGCAATTTACCGCTGGCAATATCTGTTATCGAAGGAACTGTTCGAAATCGTATCTTCGTTCCCTGGCAGACCTGAATAACTCGACGCATCTGCTGGTGCGTCGCGGCAGGCATCGCGATAGCTATTTCCTCAATATTTCGATCTGCGCATATTTGAGACAGTTCATCAACGGTTCCAAGAACTGGTATCCCGTGAATATTTGTGCCTTGCTTTATCGGGTCGTCATCAACAAATCCGATTACTTCGTACTGGGCGACCTGCATTCGATGTATTTCTCGAAGCAGTGCTTCTCCTGCATTGCCTGCGCCGACGATGAGAAATCGCTTGAGTCTTCCACTTTCGACTGTGCGGAATTCTTCGTGGTAAAGCCTGACCATCATTCGAAGTCCGGCCAGCAACAGTATCGTGGCAAAAAGGTCGGCGATGAAGACACCCTGGCTTACATCCGCCACAGGTTCAAGGCTTCTTCGCATCGCGTCTATATTGAGTATGCCGACTGACCAGACAAGCATGATCAAGACGGTGCTTACCAGCGAAGCTCGAAGTATTCCTAACAGGTCGAAGATTCCGACATACCGCCACCAGCCACTATATTGGGGGAATAGCCAGAAAACGGGGATTTTTACAAGAAGTACGAGGACAATAAAAAGCGGATATTGCTCAAAAAGCCACTGCCGGCGGAATTGCATGTTGTGAGACACAAGAAACGCCAGCATCAGCGAAACGGCAAAAACGGCTATGTGTGCAAAGAAAATAAGAACCCGCCGATATCGTAAAAATCCCGTCAACGGCGTCGGCGGTAAAGCATTTCTATTCGGTTTTTCTGTGGTGGTTTTTGACTCAGCCATACTTTAGCTTTTTTCTTTCCGGCAAAACAATGCAAAGCCAATTATAGCAATAACTTAAATCCAAATCAATGCTTTCCGGGTTATCCGTACTTTTTTGTGGTTTGGTGGCGCCTTAAAGCACCATCAAATGCCCCAAAAGCATTTTAGTCATTACCAATAAGATTGTTCGGCTGAATCAGGCCTGTAGTTTGCCAAAAAATTACTCTGCCCGACTGTTATTGCTCTTTTCTTCATCCTCTGGAGAAGATTTATCCTGCGTTTCGGACTCTTTTTCCTTATCAGGAGTTTCGCTGCCGGATTCTTCTTTTGCCTGAGTTTCTTCACCAGAGGCAGGTTCGGCTGGTGCTTCTTCTGGCATTTGGGAACCGTCGGCCTGTGGTTTCTCGGGATATTCATAAACTTCCGAAATATCCGTATTATCAACGACTTTCCGCAGCAGAGAGTAAATCACAGTACTGGCCGAGTAGAAAAAGCTTATAACAAAAGCACCGATCATCAGTACGACTATCAGAACAAACACTCGAACAAGCAGCCCGCCCAAGGCAAGGGTCCACGGGCCTTCAACCGCCTGGGGAAATGCTAAAAGGTTCATAAATGCCGGCTGTTTCCAGATGGCTTCGAGTTTGCTGACTCCTTCAACTTCAGTGAAAGTGCCAAGCTGCACGAACGAGTATGTTGACATCAGCACCAAAAACACCATCAATCTGACAAAAAGATAGCATATAGCACCGTAAACAGAGGCTACGATAACATAAAAACCGGTTCGCCACGGCTTGGTGTAAATATAGCTGAAAGCACGACTTATGGCGTCAAAGGCATCGGCTCCGTCGTATGCGACCGCGGGGAAAAGCAACATACATCCGGCTATAAGGCCTACGGTTACCAGAGCGATTATTGCCCCGGCCATCAAGGCAAACGGCATACCGAGGCCGACAATCAATTCCCCTACATAAGGAATATTGCCGAGCAGACCGAGTACTAAAACAAACAGCCCGACAAAGATAATAATTCCAACCGGCGCAAGCGGAGCTGTAAAATAACTGATAAACCTTTCGCAACTATACTTACAGGCTTGGCCGGCTCCGGGTTTTTCATTGCTTGCCGTCTGCAGCGCAGCAATTCGACATATTGCGCCGCCGGCAAAGGCCATAACCGCAAGCTCTATAAGGAAATAAATTAACGAAAAAATCGGGTGATATTTAACTGACCATATCACTGAGCGGCCCAAATCAGTGAGATTTGAAGCTACTGCGGCCACATCGAGGCTAAGCAGTGATATAGCTGTATCGTGAAGAGTGCTTATCGTAAACGATACCAATACGGTAAAAGCGCCTTGGGTTTCACCATTGTCACCATAGCGTTCAGCGAATGTTTCCACCCGGTCGGGATCGCTCAGATACACATCAAGCTCGGTCAGAACCGGTATCTCAATGCGGCCCATCTCCATAAATTCCTCTCTGGGAGTGGTTACAACCGTAGTAAACTGATCTGTCACCCACCCAACAAAAAAAAGCACAACCAATGCGGCAAATGCTATCGCCATCTTGCTTGGGTGGATGGCCATTCGGAAGCTTTTAAAAATGTTCAGAAACGGTGAATTGCCAAATAGGGGAATCGAATGATTTTCTCTGTCCATTTTGCCTTCTCCAAAAAAATATACAGAACTCCCTTGTTAAGTTAAATTATCGACGCATATAAACTAACCGATAAAAGTGTATTTGCAACAGTTTTTCCAGATTTTATTTTAGTTAATTGTTATGGCCTCTAAGAGATGCAAGACGGACAAATGCCGCTGCGATAAAAAGTCCGATCTCGCAGGCGGCGGATTTGGGGCGCAGAGAGTGAAATAAGCTCAAAAAACGAGGAGCTAATAAATAATCGCGATAGCCTTTTCGATTTTACTGACAACCTCTCTGATATCATTGGTATCGAGAATGTAATCATCGAAGCCCTGACGCAATAAAGCCGAATACTCCGAGTCGCTGAGTTGGTTGGAGATGGCTATCAATTTGATGGTAGAAAGCTCCTCATTACCTTTGATACATCGACAGATTGATTGACTGTTGATATTTGTAGCTAACAGGTTAACCAGAATGACATGAGGCGAAAAACGATATGCCACGACGCCGGTTTCAAAGTTATCGGACACTGAGCGAATTTCGTAGTTAGTCTGATCCGATAGTTTCGCCTGGAGTTGGTGTGCTAACCCGTCTGGAGAATCAACAATCAGAATGCGGATGCGGTCGGTATGAAGGGGTGCTGTCGGCATATTATGGTTTTTCATGAATCGCTCCAGCTCCGTAACCGGGATACGACGGTCTTTGCTGCCTGGGATACGGTATCCTTTTAGTTGGCCGCTGTCGAACCATTTTGAAACAGTTCGAGGAGCGACATTGCAAATCCGGGCTACTTGGCCGGTTGTTAATACATTTTTTCCTTTCGGCATTGTATTTCTCCGTTAAGCTGTCCATAAGTTGTTGTAACCTAAATTTCGGTCTAAAATCACCGCGGGTTTAGCTGCAAATTGGAAATAATGCCTAAATTTTGTCATAGACTTCTGCACTGCTGCGGCATTGTCCGATAATCAAAGCACCTCGGGACATACAAACAATAACGCGGCCTAAAGAACCGCCAAAACGCAGAATAAGTTTTGATTTTATGCCGGGTATATGTAAAATCAGGCAGTATTATACCTTGAGCCAGGAGAATATATGCGAGTCTATCTGTCGCGTCCGGACATAACCGAAAAGGAAATCAACGCCGTAACGGAGGTTCTTCGTTCGCCGAATCTTTCGCTGGGGCCCAGGCTTGATGAGTTTGAGCAGGCATTCTGCGAATATATCGGAAGAAAGCACGCAATAGCGGTTAACAGCGGGACAAGCGGGCTGTTTTTGTGTCTCAAAGCCTTGGGTATCGGACCCGGCGATGAAGTCATAACTACACCATTTACATTTATCGCCACAGTTAATTGCATAATGATGACCGGCGCAAAACCGGTATTTGTTGATATAAACGAAAGAACTCTTAATATCGATCCGGATAAGATCGAATCGGCAATCACTGAGAATACAAAGGCAATTATGCCGGTCGAGGTTTTTGGCAACCCAGCCGATTTTGACCGCATCGAAGTAGTCGCGAAAAAACACAATATTCTGTTTATCGAAGATTGCTGCGAAGCACTGGGCTCGGCTCTAAATGGCAAAAAAGCCGGCACTTTCGGACAAATGAGCGTTTTCGCCTTTTATCCCAACAAGCAGATGACCACGGGCGAAGGCGGTATGATCCTAACCGACGATAAGCACCTTGCCGAGCTTTGCGCATCTTACCGTAACCAGGGCAGAGGCAGCCATTCCGGCTGGCTCGGCCACGAAAGGCTGGGTTACAACTTCCGTCTAAGCGATATAAATTGCGCACTTGGCATAGTCCAGTTAAGCAGGATAGAAGAATTTAAAGCAAAACGCCAACAGGTGGCCGGATGGTATCAGCAAATGCTCGCCGACATTTCCGACCTGACAATCCTACAGACCGAGGACGGCTGCGATATGAGCTGGTTTGTTTTTGTCATAAGGCTGCCCAAGAAGTTTACACGCGAACATCGCGATAATGTCCTGGGCCAGTTGAGGGAAAGGGGCATACAGGCGAGCAATTATTTTCCGCCTGTTCACCTTCAACCTTTCATCGCGGAGCAGTTCGGCTTTGAAAAGGGTGATTTTCCAATCACTGAAAGCGTTTCCTCACGCACCATAGCGTTGCCGTTTTACAATAATCTTCCCCGTGATCAGGTCGATTTGGTTTGCCGGCAGTTAAAGGAAATCATCTCCAAAATAACGCCCTGAATTTGGAAATCCCCGATTTTACATTATACTTTTAGTAGGCAGTCGGTTCGGTTTATAAATAATTTGCAGTGTAATTCTGGCGGGGGTGATATGCGCAGAT
>PWDX01000126.1 GCA_003553245.1 Phycisphaerae bacterium | reverse complement strand
GAGGACACCCAGGTTCCGGTTCGGCTAAGCGATGAGCGAGTCGGAGAAGCACAAATTGACGGCCAGACCGTTGATATTGTCCAGGGAAGGAGCATTTCGATAGTTTACGCGGGGGGTAATCCCGACCAGATAATTCCAACTTATATAACCCAGGCGCTTCCGGCATGGTTTGGACTTTTGTTTATGCTTACCCTGCTTGGTGCGGCTATGAGCACGCTTTCAAGCCAGTTTCACGCTGTAGGAACGAGCATCGGCAGAGATGTTTATGAGCAGATTACAGGAAAAGTCGGCAAGGGCATTACGATAACACGAATTGGCATATTGATCGGCATTACTGTGGCGATGCTGTGGAGCTATTACGCCCGAGGCGAGTATATCATTGCCAGAGCCACAGCCATATTTTTCGGATTGTGCGCTTCGGCATTTTTGCCTGCCTTTGTTGGTGGATTATTCATCAAGAGAATTTCTAAAGCCGCGGCACTGGCAAGTATTATCGCTGGGTTTGTGGTAACTGCATTCTGGCTGGTATTCATAAAGGCGCAGGAAGCCCAGGCAATCGGACTGATCCAAATAGTAACTGGCGGAAAAACATCATTGCTGGAGGGTTATCCGAACTGGCCTGTTGTGGATCCTGTTGTGGTGGCGCTGCCGGCTGCAATAATAGTTCTGATTATAGGTTGTCTGCTTACAAAACCTTTGCCGAAAGAACATCTGGATAAATGTTTCTCTTAGCCAAAAACACCCAGCCCCCCACTCAGATATGAAATTGAAAGCATTTTTAGCAAAATTTACTGAGATATATCAGCAAGCCATTTGTGTCTCTTGGCCGTGTAAAACAACTGTGCAGTTTCCGCCGACAGGCCGCTTTTTCAATAACCAACACGGAACAGAGCCAATCAGATTAAGGCTATGGCAAATCAAAGGCCGATAAGTACTAAATGGTGGAATTCGCCCAAAAATTAGAGCAAATCGCCAGTTACTTAGAGCCGACGCTGTTAGTGCTGCCCGGCCTGGCAGGGTTAATGCTGGGCCTTCTCGTCTGGCTGGCCGGGCTTAATCTGAGGAAAATACTGCTCGGTATAGTCGCCGCCGTAGCAATCGCAACAGCGGCATTAATTTGCAGCTCAGATATACTGGTGGGTTTTTTCGGCTTTTTGTTCGGCCTGATAGCCGCGACGATATTCGAACGAACTTTCACAGCATTAATGGCCTCTGGTCTGGCGGCAGCTTTGGCATTTTTTATAATTATCGGCCCTGAACTGGCCGAACATCCATCCCCCGAAATATCCGACCAATACCCCCCTTCCCAACAAACCCAAATACTGACAATACAACAAAGCGGAAGGTATATGGAAGCTTACGCCGATGCTTTCGCCGTCGAAATTGCTGAAATCGCACGCGAACTGGCCCCGGGCAAATGGACAATCATAGCCATAATCACCATTTTGGTCGGCATAGGAGCCATTTTGTTGCGCACAGCCGTGCTTTCGGCAAGCTTCGCCCTGACAGGTACTGCGCTGATTTTCATCTCTATGATATCCCTACTGCTGTACAAAGGCTCGGAACCAATAAGTTACATAATAGAAAATTCGCCACATTTCGGCGTCGTTTTCATCGCTATGACTGCTTTTGGAACTATTTCACAGATTTTTTTATGCCAGTGGCCCCCAAAAAAGAAAAAAAGCAATGAAAAAACAGAACAAAAAACAGAGGCTGATTAAACACAGACAATTACTGGTAAATAAGAATAAAAAATGTTAAAATGACCGGTACAAAAGCTAAAAATAAAAGCAGGAGGAAATAAAATGTCTATTTCTATTCTCGCGCAAACAACGCAGAATAACGCAAACGGCCCGGAGATTGTTCCTGTTGACAGCATATGGCAGGCCATTACATCTCTCGATCTCCTTCAGGCACTTATGTTCATCGCATTTGGAATAGTCTGGCTTTTCTATGGATGGAGAGTGTTCAAAGTACTGGTAGTCATAAGTTTTGCTCTGCTCGGTCTGACCCTTGGCATGATAGTCAGTGATAAAATCGCAGGCCAGCACGCCCAAATACTTGGAGGACTTGTCGGACTAGTACTGCTGGCGATGATATCAGTGCCTTTGATGCGATATGCCGTGAGCATACTCGGAGCAGTCGCCGGCGGACTGCTAACATCAGGGGCATGGTATGCCATAGGATTTCCCGAACAATACATCTGGGCAGGCGGGCTGATCGGAATAATCGCCGGCGGTATGATATCATTTATCATATTCAAAATCGCCGTTATGCTCTTTTCAAGCCTCGGCGGAAGCGCTCTGATCGTAACCGGAGTATTGGCACTGCTTTATATGCACCAGCCGTTGTCAGATTCGGCGCAGAACCTCGTTTTCGAATATAAATGGTTCCTGCCGGTAGCACTGGCAGTACCCACAATTATAGGAATAATCGTACAAAACAAATGCATTAAAGAATATGGCAACTGGAGCTTTTGAGACATATTCACCATAATGCCGCCGCTTGTGCTTGTCCCTCAAACATAGCCAGGGTAAGCATTATGCCGTTAAAGAAGGCGTGAATGAATATCGGCCTTAACAGAGACCCGCTTCGTTCATAAGAATAACCCATACACATCGACAATACAAAAAGCGCCGGCCAATGTGAAATGTTCCCGTGCACGACCGCGAAAGCCACCGAAGTAACAGCAACCGCCGCCCACGGCCTACCGAGGTAAGACCGAAGCTTCGACTGGATAAGCCCCCGAAAAAGCATCTCCTCAAACACCGGAACAATGCCGACGGTAACTACAAAAAGAATAACCCGCAAGATAAAGTGCGGATGCTTTAAAAGAATCTGTATCTGCTCGTGCTGCTCAATCTGCCAATCCGGGCCGTAAATCTGCCGAGCTGCATAATCCGTTAATAGTATCGAGGCAAGCACAACAGGCCATATACCATAAAGATTCAAAAGCGCAATGTAAAAATCTCGCCCCGCACCGCGCAAACGAAACCCGAAACCTCTTAAACCCCGCGCGAAATACAGACGAACAACCCTCACCATAACTAAAATAGCAGTCAGCGCCGCTACGGCCAGGGCAATGTTCAATATCAAGCCTGCTCGCCACCCGTCTGGCTCAATCCCCTTTGCCGAGACCATATAAACCAGCGACAATATCAACCACCACAGAAAAAATACCGCCAAAGGAATATAAAAAGGCATCAAGTTACGACGCGCCCGAGTGCCCTCCAGCGCAGTCTTACCAAACTCAGTCCGGTAAAGCCAATAGGCAAAAACAGCGACAGCCGGAGATAAAAACACTATAGCGCCGATAGTTTCTGGTGATAAAGTCATTGTGAACTATTCCATTAGGTTAAAAAATCTGATAGGGTATTAAATTACAAAATAAGCTGTCATTCAAGGAAATACAATGGATTTATTTCGAATACAAGGCCCGGTAAAGCTAACCGGCACGGTAAAAGTCAACGGCTCAAAAAACGCATCGCTGCCTATTATAGCTGCCACATTACTGGCGCCCGGCAAATCTATCATAAAAGGAACCCCTCGACTATCGGATATAGAGGTCTGCTGCCAATTACTTGAATCTCTCGGCTGCAAAATCACCAAAGGCGACCAGGGGGAACTGAATATCGACTCTGCCAACATCGACAATCCCGTCGGAGACTACGAAATCGTCCGCAAAATGCGAGCAAGCATCGCAATACTCGGCCCGCTGCTTGCCAGATGCCGTAAAGCAAAAGTCTCAATGCCCGGCGGCTGTGCAATCGGAGACCGCCCTGTGGACATACACATAAGAGGACTCCGCAAACTCGGAGCGCAAATACACCTCGAAAACGGCTACATCGTCGCAGAAGCACCCGACGGCCTCACAGCAAACAGCATTTTCCTCGGCGGACCATTCGGCTCGACCGTGCTGGGAACCGCAAACATCATGATGGCCGCCACACTGGCAAAGGGAAAAACAATAATAGAATCAGCCGCCTGCGAACCCGAAGTGACAGACCTGGCGAACTGTCTGAATAAAATGGGTGCGAAAATCACCGGGATAGGCTCACCAAGACTCGTCATAGAAGGCGTAGAACAGCTAAACCCAGTAGAATATCAGATTATTCCCGACCGAATAGAAGCCGGGACTTTTATGGTCGCCGCCGCTATAACATCCGGCGAATTAACGCTGGAAAACTGCAAAGTAAACGACATGATGGCCGTTGTCGATGTGCTTAGAAACATCGGCGTAAGCGTAGAAAGCAAAGGCGACGCAGCCGTCGTCGCCGGCAACGGTCAGCTAAAAACCGCCGACCTGACAACCCAGCCATACCCCGGCTTCCCCACAGACCTCCAGGCACAGTTTATGGCGCTGCTTAGCATGTCAAAAGGCAACAGCATAATAACCGAAAAGATATTCCCCGACAGGTTTATGCATGTCGCCGAACTCAACCGAATGGCCGCAAACCTGAGAAAGGAAGGCCCGACCGTAATCGTCGCCGGCGTAGATAAGCTTATAGCCGCACCGGTAATGGCATCTGACCTGCGAGCCTCAGCTGCACTGGTGATTGCCGCACTGGCTGCCGAAGGAACAACAATAATAAACAGAGTATATCACATAGACCGCGGCTACGAAAAAATAGAAGACCGACTAAACCCACTCGGAGCAAACATAATACGCGAAAAAACCTGAAAAACTAACGCCGTCAAAACTTCACTCAATCACCATAATACTGGCAGAGTCATCGTTAACCCTGATTTGCATAGCCCAGCTTGTTCCATCTGACCACTCACCTGTGAGCCTGCCCGTACCTGATACCGTTTTTCCGTCAGAATCCAGCGAAAGCCCCTCACCTGGCACAAAATCATAACCATAAATAACAACAATACTATTGGCACGAGCATACAGATTCTTCACCTGCCCACCGGATATGTCAACGCTTTCACCGCTGGATGAGTAAAGCCTCTCAATGTGGCCTCCCATAATATCAACAACGCTGTTGTCCTGAATGCAAAAGCGGCCTGTAACATGTCCACCGGAAATTTCTATCCTGCTGTCCTGATGACTGCAAATATTACCAACCTGACCGCCGGACATACTTACGATGCTGTCGTGCTGTGTGCAAAGACGCCTTGATATCCTGCCGCCGGATATCTCCACCTTGCTGCTTTGATGAATACACAAATTCTTAATCTCACCGCCGGAAACATCGGCAAAGCTGTTATTCCGCATACACAAACGATCGCCCACTTTTCCGTCAATAATCTCAATGACGCTATTGCCGGAAGCGCATCCGGTGTAAATACTGTTTCCGTATGGACCGCGCTCAGCGTCTAAATAGCGATACTCAAGAATCCGCAAAACGGCATCACCACTGACATAGGCATGCTCAATATACCCGCCCCTAAGAATGTCCGCCTCAATCGTATCGCCGAGGCTGCCCGTACCATAATCCGTAACAATTTCATAATATCCGGACCCGGCAAGCTCAAAGTCTTCACTCCGCACAGCCGCCGCGGAACATAGTAAACTGGCGATGATTGTCATCAGAATTGCATTTTGTGCTTTTCTCATTTTCTTCACCTTTCGGATTTTATGACACTCTTTTTATGCCTGCCGCAGATTCCCTGCGCAAATTTTTTATGTATTTGCGCCTTACTCGCTCTTGCTGCCGATCCGAAGATGTAGATTTATAAAATGATTATACCATTACACACTGAAACCACAAGCACAAACTCGTAGAAATCCCTCCAATCCCATAAAAAAAACTGTGCCGTTAAAAAGACAACACCGATTACCTATGGTAGCTGTTTAAAGCCGACAACCGACATAGCCGCAGTAAAGCCACTGATTGGTTAATTCAGCCACATCCTCTATCCCGACCTGATCGTATGGCTCAGCGATAAATCCGGCTCCATCACAAAAATCAGCATTGTCGGCACAATCCATTCTCAGCCAGTGATTGGCCAGTACCGCGAAATCATAAAAATCGACCCTGCAATCCCCCTGATAATATTCATCACCAGTCGGCCAGATATCCGCAGTAAGCCATGAATCGCACACGACGACTGTCGAAATCTCCAGGTCAATCTCATAAAATCCTTTCTGCGTAAAGCCCCAGTTAAGATGAACATGCGCACCTTCTGTAAGATAATAAACATCATCTTCGCTAATACCGCCTTCATAGCTGCTCATAAAAACATATCCAACGTCCTGCCAAAGAGAAAAATAACCGTTTTCCGGCCCGCGAACATCCCGAAGCTGCACCTCAAACCATTTTTCAGGCTCATCGGCTCCGCGCTCATCAGCCGGGTCCCACTGACACAAGCCATCAGCAACAGCCCTCTCAGCGGCAAAACCCGGCCTCAAAGCACCATTTTGATTTCTTTCAGGGAAAATCCAGATAGGCTCACCCGCCTCAGCACCGGTAAACTCAAAACCAGAAGGCATATCCTCCCACTTTGTATTCTCATTTGCATACAAG
>PWDX01000058.1 GCA_003553245.1 Phycisphaerae bacterium | reverse complement strand
TGATAATAGTTTATAGCGTCCTGTTCATCTATAGAAATAGCGATTCTAAGCTGTTCTATGGCTGCGCGATAGTTTCCTCCGTCCATATATGCCGAGGCCAGGTTGCGGTATGCGTCGATGAAGTCCGGGTCCATATCAATCGCTTTTTGATACAATCTTGCCGCCTCACGCCAATTTTCCCTGCTAAGATAAGCGTTGGCCATATTGTTATAAGTTTTGGGCTCGTTGGGATTGTACCGGGCGGAGAGTTGGTACTGGTGTATAGCATCATTAACCATTTTGCGTTGCAGATAGACATTGCCCAGGTTCATTCGTGCCTCTGCCAGTGTCGGATTTATCATTACCGAACGCTCAAGGGCAAGCTCGGCCTGGTCAAGGTCGCCGGTATCAAAATAAACATTGCCAAGGTTGTTAAAAAAGCATCCGAGAGTCTGTCGTTTATTCAGATTTTTCATATAGATGGAGTCATCGATATCTTCGGGGATATCGAATTTTTCCAGATAGTGTTCATCATCAACAATTGCTCCACTGGCGGTGGTTTCAATATTGAATTTAGTTTGACCGTCATCATATCGAACGAAGAAATGTCCCGGCACAACAACGCCGTAAAGAGGCATATCAAGTCTTTCGCCAATAGCCAGGTATAAAATCGATAAGCTAAGACAGTAACCTCTGCGGTTATCCATAACCGTGTGAATGAACAAATCATCGGGGTCATCGGCATCGTCTATCGGTTTATATCCTTGTTGCTTGAACAAATAGTCATTAAGGATGTTTATGGCGGCGGGCGAATTCTCAAGGCCTTTATCGGCGATTTTGTAGGCAAGGTCATCGGACATATAATCCAGCTTTGCCAGATATCGGTGCCCGAGCACCTCATCACTCCACTGCTGCGAAATGATAAGGGCTGCTCGGCCAATTTCAATTTCTTCCGGTCGCAGTCTAAGCACCTGTTCGATTGAGCGGGCTCTGCTGCCTGCCAGCGGTCTGTTTGCCTGCAGAGCTTGCACCGTAGTTGTCAAAGTCATTATCGCAGTAATAAGCAGGATAATATATTTTCGCATAATCGCTCCTTTTTCGGGCGTTCTATTCTATTGCCGCCTCTTCCTCTATCGGCACGCCGGCGGGTTGTCTGAATATATGAATTGCCATCCAGCGATTGCTTGTGAAACGCCATAGTGCTGCCGTTCCCAGTACCATAATACTGGCTGAGGCAGCAAGCCATGGCCCTAATGCTCCGATTTGAGGTATCCATGCGGCAATGATAAGGCCCCCTATTCCGAGTATTCCGCCTGAGCCAAGGGCGGAGGTTTTAGCCAGCCATCTTGTGTCGCCTGCACCTCTTAAAATTCCGCTGCATACGACCCTCATAGCGTGAAACACCTGATAAATCGCAGCAGGTATCAAAAGCGTGCTTCCTATTGTAACAACTTCAGGGTTTTCCGGCGACCACCATTGCATTATAGGTCTCCTAAACAGCAGGAAAGCCAGTCCGGTTACTCCCATATATAGTATGCCGGCTCTAAGGCTTATCCAAGTCTGCTTGATAGCTATGTCATATCTGCCGGCGCCTATGGCTTTTCCCGATGCTACAGACAGGGCAAGCTTTAAGCCTACCACGGGCATTACGGATACATGCGTTGTGGAGAAGACCGCACTGGTCGCGGCAAGTGAGTCGTCGCCGAATCTGCCGATAAGCCCGAAAAGAACAACCCCCCACAAAGCGACATTGACCATCATTTCAAAGCCAGCGGGCAGGCCTATTTTCAGCAGTTCTATCATCTTATTCAAATCAACAGACAGGGATGTTCTGCTTTTGAAGCGACTGTGAATGCCGGGGCTGAGAAATAAACACATTCTGATTATGCCGCCGACAGCCATGCCGATAAAAGTACCCCAGCCAGCGCCAGCAATGCCCATTGCTGGAAAGCCCCACTTGCCGAATATAAGGACATAATTCATCGTCACATTTATTACCTGTGCAATCAGGGAGGCGTACATAGTTATTATAGGTCGGTGTATGCCCATAAAAAACTCACTGCTTACCCATATGAACACTCCTACGGCTTGAGCAAGCAGCATGATTCGAAGATATATCACTTCCAGCCTGATTACATCCGGTGAATGGCCGAGCATACGGAATATCCAGTGTGCCCCAGGCCACATAATGGCTATTACAACAGCGAAGTAAATCAGCCCCATATAGATTGCCTGCCAGGCGTAACTGGAACATTCGTGCGGCCTGCCTTTGCCGCGGCTCTGGCTGACGAATGTGGCGACCGACGCGGCGATGCCTATCATAAAAGTCCCGGGCAGAAACGCAACCAAACCTGCCGGCAGTATCGCGGCCAGTTCAGCCGTTCCCAGAGAAGCTACCATCGAGCGGTCAACAAACTGCATTACTGTAAAAGAAACGGTCATCACTATCACAGGCGCTGCCAGGCGAATCATATATCCAAGCGACGCTTCGTGGTCGATATTTTCTTTACTTGCCGTATTTATATTTTCAGCCATTGTGTCCATTTTTTTCTGGCGATAGTTTGCTCATAAGTTCCGCTCTGGAGATGCCGGTAATTTCCAGTTGCTTAAATTCACTGCTCAGGCCGGATATTATTTTGATGCAGTTCTTTTTGAGCCCCAGCTTATTGGCAAGGAATTTAATCAGAGCTTCGTTTGCTTTGCCTTTTTCAGGTGCGGCTGATACTCTGATTTTCAGTTTATCGCCGAGCGAGCCGGCAAGTTGAGTCTTGCTTGCTCCCGGGACAACCTTGATATCAAGAAGCGATGTTTTCTCGCTTTTGGCAGCATTGGTTTTATTCATTGAACACGATTATCTATTCGAAAGCCTCTTTAACATTTTTGCCGATTGCGGACTGCACATATTTTTCGATCTGGTCTGCAAGTTCGCTTAGCGGGTCGAGCTGGAAATCTTCATAATGGCCCGGCACAAATTCACCGTTGAGGGCTTTCTTGAATACGCGGACTCGTATTACAGATGGTCCTTTGCCGCCGCGCGTATAATCACTTTCTTTATGCTCGGTCAGCTCTACTCGCCAGTCTTCGCTTATAAAGACCAGGCATTTGCCGGTAAATACGGCGGTGGGAAAATAATCCCTCAGTATTTTCAATGTTTCCATAGTTTCTACTCCAGTGCGCCTGTTAATTGATGCACATTGTCAAATCCGTTCCGTCGGCAATACTCACCAATTCCATCGACAATTTCTATCGCTCTGGCCGGCTGAATGAAATTATATGTTCCCAGCGCAACTGCCGAAGCTCCTGCCAGCATAAATTCAATAGCGTCCGAAGCATTCTTTATGCCGCCAAGTCCTAATATAGGAATGCCGCTTTTTTTAGTGACCTCGTTATACACTTTGTTGACCAGGTAAATTGCCATAGGTTTTATAGCCGGGCCGGACAGGCCGCCGGTCCGATTTGCCAGAACGCATCGGCGTTTTTCAGTATCAATGGCCATCGCCGTAAAAGTATTGACCAGACTAAGGGCATCAGCTCCGCCTGCTACGGCGGCCTCGGCAATTACGCTGATGTCCGTAACAGACGGCGTCAGTTTTACCATCAGGACTTTGTCTGCCGCGGCTTTTTTAACTTCTTCGGTAATCCGGCGGACGCCGGCAGGGTCCGTGCCGAAATGAACGCCGCCTTTGGCCACATTCGGACAACTGATATTAAGCTCGAACCCGGCGATTGCCGGCTGTTTGGCAAGTTCGGCTGTTACCTGGACATATTCTTCAATTTTCTGACCGGCGACATTGACAAATATCGCTGCGGACATTTTTTCCAGCAACGGTATTTTTTCCTTAATGAACTGCTCAAGGCCGATATTGGCAAGTCCTATTGCGTTTAGCATTCCAGCATCGGTTTCTACTACCCGCGGCGTCGGGTTGCCTTTGCGAGGCAGCAGGGTGATGCTCTTGGTTATAAATCCGCCCAAGGCGTTAATGTCCATAAAATCGGCAAGCTCATCAGCATAGCCGCATGTGCCGGACGCCGTAAAAACGGGACTAGCAAGCTTTAAGCCCGCAAAATCAATTGTAATGTTCACATCTTTTTTCATAAATCAAAAATCACTTCTTTTGAGTCAAATACAGGTCCGTCCTTGCAGCACATTTGATAAACACTCTGGCCGGAGTTGCCGGTTCCGCATTCAACAGCGCAGCCCTGGCACAGTCCCGTTCCGCAGGCCATCCTCCGCTCCATACTAACTTGGCACTCTATACCTTCTGCCTCACAGAGTTTCGCGGCAGAAGCGAGCATCGCCTCGGGTCCGCAACAGAAAACAATTGTGTCATCGGCCTTATGTTCGCAGGTTTGCAGCCATTGCCTAAAGCATTCGGTAACAAGCCCTTTATAGCCGGTAGAGCCGTCATCGGTCGCGATAAGCATTTCAAGGCCATAATCAGGAAACTCAGCAGGGCCAATGGCTGTATTTTTGTCACTTACAGCGAAAGGCATATCATCGGATGATTTGGCGCCGGCAAATGTCACTACCTCGATATTTTTGAAACCCGCTGCCAGTACTTTTGCTAAATGCTGTATTGGTGGGGCTCCCATGCCTCCTGCAAGAAGAATCGCAAGCTTCTTTTTCACAGGTATTGTAAAGCCATTACCCAGAGGACCAAGAACGCTGATTTCATCACCGGGTTTTAGCCCGGCCATTCTTACCGTTGCCGCTCCTACAACGGCGTAAAGCACATCGATAATTGCTCTGCCGTCTTCTATGCGCACATCACTGAAACTGAAAGGCCTGCGAAGCAAAATCTTTCTCTCAATGGCGTCACGAAGCTCCACCGGCACATCTTCAGGGGAGGGTAAAGAGGCGCAGGTCAGGTCAAACTCCGCAAATTGCCCCGGCGTTACCGTTTCAAATGCTTCTGCACCGAGGCCTGCAAGCTCAAGACTCATCCTACAGAACCTGCCCTTGAACTGATGATTGGAAATAATCCGAGCGGCAAAAACACCTTTTTTTCTTTGAACCAAATCTTTTTTCATAGCCGGATTTTAACACCAAAGCCTTGTCTGTTCAACTTAACTTAATAATAATTGTGACTTATAGAAAACGGTGAAGTATATTTCTGTCTGATTGAAAGCAGATTTTAGGAAGGGTTGCTAACTGTGCTATATGAATCGTTGTTGGCGTAGGTTTTTCATTTGACAAGGCCGGATTGCCTTATTAAGCTCTGTAATCATCTTTACGCCACGGAAAGGCCATCACAGCGGCAAAGGTTGCCGTTAATTTGTTAATTTTCGCAGGGAAGCTGTTGTGGAACTTCTTTGCGCGGAGATTTTATATAAGGAGCCGCAATTGTCAGCGAAGGACGCCGAGGATATTTTCGTTGAGATAATCGCCAGGGCCAAAAAACTTGATCCTGCTAATGCCAGGAAATGGTTCGACAAACTTACCTTGGTTCATATGAGCGGTGGTTCGATAGAGATAGGCTGCCCTGACCAGGCGACTGTTCAGTTTCTTCACGATAACAGCAGGGGAAGTTTTACCCGTGCTGCTCAGCAGGCTACGGGTCATCTCGTAGGTGTTGACTTTACGGTTGATAACCGAAAGCATCGTGATAAATTCGACACCGACTGGGTGAAATCAGAACTAAAGCTGCATCCTGATTATACTTTCAATAATTTTGTGGTCGGGCCCAGTAATCGTCTTGCCCATGCAAGCTGTGTAGCGGTAAGCCGTTCGCTGGGACAGACTTATAACCCTCTCTTTCTTTACGGCAGCAGCGGGCTTGGCAAAACACACCTTTTGCAGGCTTTGTGCTGGGAGGTGCGAAAAGACGATAAAAACGCGGTCATTCAGTTGCTAAGCTGTGAAGATTTTGTCAACCGTTTTATTCGTGCGATAGAGACCGGTAATCTTTCCGGCTTCCAGAATCGGTTCCGAAATGTCGATGCCCTGGTCATTGACGATATCCAGTTTTTGCGCGAGCGTGAACAGAGCCAGGAAGAGTTTTTCCATACCTTCAACACACTCTATAACAGCGGCAAACAGATAATTCTCAGCGCCGACAGCGCCCCGACCGACATTCCGTCACTTGAGGACAGGCTTATCAGCAGATTTAACTGGGGGCTTGTCGCACGGATTGACCCGCCAAGCTATGACACTCGAGTTGCTATTGTTCAGAAAAAAGCCCATCTTCGCGGCCTGGAGATAACCGACCAGGTTGCCGATTATGTTGCCCGCAAGGTGCAGGCCAACATTCGTGAACTCGAAGGAGCTTTGACAAACATCTATGCCGTGGCGACCACTACCGGCGAGCCTATTACTTTGGAACTTGCCCAGACAGCTCTTGAGGGCCAGATAGCCGCATCAACCCGCCATATTAGTATAACAGACATCATTACTGCCGTTACCCGCCATTTTGATGTTCGTCTTGCGGATTTGCAGAGTAAAAAGCGCAGCCAGAGCATTGCCTTGCCTCGTCAGATTTGCATGTACCTCGCTCGTCAACTCACCAGCCACAGCCTTGAGGAAATCGGTGGGCATCTGGGCGGTCGTGATCATACTACCGTTATGCACGCATGCAGCAAGGTCGAAGACAAACGAAGCGACGATCCCAAAGTGCATGCGCTGCTCAACGAATTATCCCAAGAGATTACGCAGAGACCCGCCTACAAACACTAATTGCGTCCTGCCAGGCCGAGTTCTTTCATCACTTTCTGCATATCTTCCCATATTTTGCGTCTTGTGTCATAGGTGTAATTGCGCAGCAGGTAGGCCGGATGATAAGTAGGCATAAGTTTTATAGGCGGCTTGTCCGGAGATAAACAGTAATCGTGGAACTTTCCGCGGAGTTTGCCGATGGATTCGTCGGTTTGGAGCAATGTTTTAGCGGCGTGGGCTCCTAATGCTACTATCACCCGCGGCTTTATCACCTCTAATTGTCTTTTCAGATAGGGCAGGCATTTTATGATTTCCTCAGCCTTGGGGCTCCTGTTGCTCGGGGGACGGCATTTGAGGATATTGGCTATAAAAACATCCTCTCGCTGTAAACCCATCGAGGCGATTATATCGTTGAGCTTTTTGCCTGCTCTTCCGACGAAAGGTTTGCCCTGGGCGTCTTCATCGGCCCCTGGCGCTTCACCGATGAAAACAAGCTCGGCCTGTGGATTACCCTCGCCCGGCACAAGATTTGTCCTGGTCTTGCAAAGTTCGCAGCAGGCAGCAGCAGCTATCTCTTCCGCTATTTTATCCAGCTCTTTTTGTCTTTCTGCAATCTTTTCGGTATTAGATGGCGGAGCTTTTGCGGTTTGTGGTTCGGCGGATATTTGGCTCTGGGTCTTTTTATTTTTTGTTCTTACGGCTGTGCCGGCAAAAAACCTATCCAACTCCAAATGCTGGCGAACAATTTTTTTTATATCTGGTTGCTTTGACATAAGGGCGAATTGTAATAGTCTATTGGCAATGGAGCAAGTCAAAATACGTCCGTTGAGAACTGAGCCGTCATAATCGGCATAAAGCGTAAAATTGCTTTTCAAAAGGTTGGGCGGTTTGGTATATTTGTTGGCAGCGAAAGCTTAACCTATATTTGGGGATTATATGACAGAACTTGAAAATAAAGAACAAAGCCTTGGGCTGACAGGAGTAATGCTGGGGATTATTGCATTGGTCGCTGCTGTGGCTGCTCTTAAGGTTACATATATTGTTACTATGCCGCTGGTGTTCGCTTTCTTCCTGGTTATGCTCGTAAGGCCGCTTCAGAGAGGGATGAATAGATTTCTGCCATATCGGCTAAAATGGATTAGCGTAGTTGTCTCTTTTGCCGTACTGCTCGGAATTGCTTCGATCGGTGGCTATGTGTTATACAGAAGTTTTCACATGTTTATAAGTAAATCACCGGAGTACTTCAACCTCATCGCAAAAGAAATTACCGACTTCATACAGAGGTCAGAGATTCAGGAATGGGCAAGGCAATATGACATACCTATAAGAGACACGGTATTCCAACTTACAGGGATTACGCAAAGAGTGGTAGGGCTGGTTTCGACTGCCGTAACTTCAATTTGGGCAGTGGCTGCGATGGTAACGCTTATATTTTTCTTTGCCTTGCTAATGCTGCTGGAAGTGCCCGAATGGATAATAAAGCCAAAACAGGTATTCGGGGATAAAGCAGATTTAGTAATAGAAACCAGTGATGCTATCGCAAAAAAAGTCAGACAATATCTGGTGGTAAGGACCGGCACAAGTTTGATTACCGCTGGGCTTAGCTGGTTCTGGCTGTGGCTGCTGGGTGTTGACCTTGCTTTTTTGTGGGCTGTGCTGATATTTTTGCTGAACTACCTGCCGTATATCGGGTCGGTAGTTTCGGTGATTCCGCCGACAATAGTTGGGCTGGTCCAATTCAGTCTGGCATGGGGCGGGCTTACCTTGGGCGGTTTGACGGTTATTCAACAGGTAATAGGAAACTTCCTCGATCCGCGGCTTCAGGGTAGAATTCTTAGCGTCTCTCCGGTGGTTATAATGTTCTCGGTTGTTTTCTGGGCATGGGTCTGGGGGGTTGCGGGGGCGATTCTGGCTGTACCGCTGACTCTTACCATAGTCAGTACATGTGCGCACATACCGGCGCTGAGGTTTTTGGCTACATTTATGAGCAGGCCCGCCAGAGACAAAGTGGTGTTGCCCGAGACGCCGCTTGAAAAAACGCTTCCGGAACAGGGGTGATTCGTGTGCAGGATTTTGGAGTAAGTCCCAAAAAGCAGCAGCAGTTGCAGCGGCGAATGAAGCAGTGCCGAGTTGATGAGAAAGACATAGAGGAGAGTTTTACACGCTCGTCCGGGCCGGGAGGTCAGAAAGTCAACAAAAGTTCGACCGCCGTTCACCTTTTCCATAAGCCCAGCGGCATTGAAGTAAAGATGAGCAAAGCCCGCGGCCAGTTGCTCAACCGCTACTATGCCCGTAAGCGGCTTTGCGAACTTCTCGAGGCCAAGCAGCTTGGCAAAGCCAGTCCCGAAGCCGTAAAAGCTGAAAAAATTCGCAAGCAGAAACAAAGGCGCAAAAGGCGAAGCCGAAGCGGCGGATCAGATAATTGACAAAACGATTTTTTTGGGGTATTTTGTTTCGTACCGAGGCTGACTTGTCCGTTTCACAACAATTTATTGATCCTTGAAAGGGAGGCTATTGATGTCAACAAAAGAGAATCTCAAAGAAGCGTTTTCGGGAGAGAGTCAGGCCAATCGCAGATATCTGGCGTATTCGCGTGCGGCGGGTTTGGAGGGCTTTCCTGAGGTGGCAAAGCTGTTTTTCGCTGCTGCCGAAGCCGAGACTGTTCACGCTCTTTCGCACCTGCACGCGATGGGTGACGCTAAGAATACTGAAGAAAACCTCAAGAAAGCGATTGAAGGCGAAAGCCACGAGTTCGAAAGTATGTATCCTAAATTCGTGGAAGAGGCAAAAAAAGAAGGCCAGGAACGAGCAGAGAGGAATTTCCGGTATGCTCTCGCGGTAGAGAGGATTCATCATAAGCTTTATACCGAAGCGCTTGAAGCGGTCAAGCACGGCAAAGACCTTGAGGAGCACGATTACTATGTCTGCACCGTATGCGGCAACACCGTCCGGGACAATGTTCCCGATGTTTGCCCGATATGTAAGCATCGCAAGGAAAAATTTCGCAAAGTGCACCGCTAAGCGGCAAAGCCGTGGTTGAGTAAGGTGGTTCAGGATATTAAGCCGGCCGTTAAACGGTCGGAAACTGTATTTTACGGTTTTTATGAGCAGAATATACATCGACAGCGGGGCTTGGGTTGATAGTCGGCAGCTCCGCTTTGAGACCAGCGGCAGCAGCGGCCCGGGCGGCCAGCATGTCAACACTGCCGATACGAGGGTAACAGTCCTGCTGGATGTGTCCGGCTGCGAAGGGCTATCGCAGCAGCACAAGAGGCTTGTAATGTCTCGGCTGTCGGGTAGAATTAACAAACAGGGCGTTTTGCGCATATCCTCTCAGAAGCACCGCAGCCAAAGTGCCAACCGAGATGAGGCCGTTCAAAAACTCATTGAGCTTTTACGCCGTGCACTAAAACGCAAACCTCCTCGCAAGAAGACAGCCGTTCCACGCAGGGCAAAAGAAAAACGGCTCGCGGAAAAAAAGAAACGCAGCCTACGCAAACAAAAACGCCAAATGAAAGACCTGCCGCGAGAGTTTCTGCAATAAATAAAAGGCAAAACTGGGCAAGGCGGGGTTGAAAGCTTACTTGCTATCGGGATTAAAGGTTGTGGTTTTTAATAAGTGTAGTTGATTATCGTTAGAGTCCAGAAAATATGTCCTTTCAAACGGAGAATTGTATATATGTTCACGACTTTTTTCATCTGGATGTATAAATCCAGATGGCTTAGTAGGAGTTGTTATTAAGAGCCAGCACCTGTTGCAGTTTTTGAGATATAAATGGTATTTTTTTGTTTTCTCTTTGATTGCTTCTTGAATTCGCTTCCGACAATCAAGCAAGGCAAAGCCCGCCCCAGAGCATTGCCAGCGGCTTTTCATATTTTCAGGCAGGATAACAATATTCGCATTTTGAAAAGGCTCAGGTAATTGTGATAATTTAAATTGGTCTAGGGATTCTAAGTTAGCCTTGCTCGGAAGTTGCTGATATAAGGAATTTGCTAATTCTTCTGCTTTATGGGGAATCCTCTTTTTTCTCAAAGGTGAAAATTCTGTAGCTAAAAGGGTAATGTTTAAGTTTGGATATTTATTTGCTTCAAACTTATCTTTTGCAAGTCTGCATATTTTATCTATCTGTCCCTCCTGTTGCTGGAGAGGTGCCTTGTCACTTTGGTTATTAGCTGGTCTTAAATGAATTAAACAAAGCTCAATACCCAAGGTCATATCTTCGGTCTGCTTAATTAGAAAGTCTGGGCTGTCATTGTGGATTATTTGGCCAGCAGGGAAGTCTGGGGTCATTTTTTTGAATTTATCAAAATGTAGTTTTTCCAAATCCTTAGTTTTTTCTTGGTTATTCATTTTTTTGCTGATCCTCTTGAGGCACATGCTGTTATTGATGAATTTATACTATACAAACTATTTCTTTGTACAAGAGGTGACTGTTGATAACCGCAAATAATTTTTGAAAATACGGTAAAAGTAGTGAAAAGTTTTCTTTCTTAAGTTGCTTGCTTGAGAGCATTTTGATTGAAATTTCGGTGCTTCTTTGTTAGAAACGCATCTGATGGAGGTTATTTCAGGCAAGGTTGCTTAATGGCGGCAAGATTTATTTTTGGCAGAAGCGGCAGCGGAAAGACAAGCTATTGCGTTGAACAGATAGTTTCGCAGCTTGTTGACGGAGATGATCAGCAGCGGCTGGTTTTTCTCGTGCCGGAACAGGCGACATTTCAGGCCGAATCACTCATTTTAGGCGATGACAGAGTTGCCGGCTACAGCAGGCTTAGCGTTGTATCATTTGACAGGCTTGATTTTCTTCTCGGCCAGGAACGGCGGGTCGGGTTGAGGCTCTCGAAACTGTCGCAACAGATGATAATCCATCGCATTCTTCGACAAAATCGTGACAAACTGCGTGTCTTTCGCGAATGCGCGCATCGGCAGGGCTTGGGCAGTCAGATGGCCGGTGTTGTTTCGGAGCTTTTGAGGTATTCTGCCGGGCCGGATGATGTTGACGGACTTGTTGGGCGGCTGGATGAGGCCGGAGCGAGCGACTTGACGGTTTCGAAATTCGCTGATATTTCCCTGATTTTGCGTCAGTATCTGGAGTTTATAGACGGGCGGTTTGTTGACGGTGATGTTGAGTTGTCCCGGCTTGGCAGACGGGTGGCCGAGTCCGGCATTTTCAATGGCGCAAAGCTCTGGGTGGACGGCTTTTCGGGTTTTACGGCTGCCGAGGCGGCGGTGCTGGTGCAGATGGTGCGAACAGCCGGCGATGCCGAGATAGCTCTATGCCTCGATGCCGATCGGATGGACGAGCATGGGCCGGGGGATATAGTGAGTTTGTTTTATCCGACTGAGCTTACCTATTTGAATCTGAGAGAGAGGTTTGAAGAAGCGAAAATTTCTATCGAACCGCCGCTGGTGCTTCGGGACAGACCTCGTTTTGCCGAACGCCCGGCGCTTGGTCATATCGAGCAGAATCTGTTCAATCCTGATACGGGAAAAATTAAATCAGCCGGCAGTGTCCGCGTAGTTAGTTGTCCCAATGTTCGCGCAGAGGTTCGCTATATCGCACGGCAGATGCTGGAGCTTGTCAAAAATGACTGCTATCGCTATCGTGACATCGCCGTGATACTGCCTGATATGGATTTGTACGAGCCGTATGTTCGCGCGGTGTTCGAGGACTATGCTCTGCCTTATTTTATCGATAAGAAGAAGTTGCTCAATCAGCACCCGGCTGTTCGTTTTATAATGTCAGCATTGAAAATTGCGACAGGGGGGTTCGGCGGAGAGATTTTTGCATATCTAAAGAGCGATTTTGCTTGGCCTGCTGAGGACGATATTAATTTGCTGGAAAATTACTGTCTGGCAAACGGTGTCGGCCCGGATGACTGGGCGGGCGATGAGGATTGGCGTTTCGCAGGGCCGGATTATGAATGTGATGAAGAAGCGGTCAATGATATTCGCCGCCGAGCTGCCGCCCCGTTGAAAGCATTGCGGGCAAAGCTGGCAGGCGATGACGAGAAGCTCATTGGTGTTGAGGATTTTGTCGCGGCATTGTTTGAGTTTATACAGTCGGTCGGCATTGATCGCACGCTCGGGCAGTGGATCGAGTCGGCCACGGCAGAGGGTGATTACAGCCAGGCCGATGAGCATAGGCAGTTTTACGACAGGCTGATGGATATGCTTGACGAGATGGCCGAGATATTCGCGGCCAAGCCGATGACGGGCGATGAGTATCTTGCGGTTATGGAGGCCGGATTTGGGCAGCTTGGACTTGCGGCTATTCCGCCGACAGTTGACCAGATACTTGTGGGACAGATTGAACGCAGCAGGCACCCTGACTTGAAAGTTGTTTTTCTGCCGGGCTGTACGCAGCGACAGTTTCCAACGGCAGTAAATACGGGCGGTATATTGACCGATGCCGACCGGAGCCTGGCCGAGCAGGCCAAATTTGAAATTGCTCCGGCGTCTAAGCAGTCCCTTATAGAGCGGAGGTATTTGGCATATATCGCTTTTACTCGCGCCAGGGATAAATTATGCGTGACATATCCCTATGCTGATAATGGTTCGCAGGTACAGGCCTCGGAATTTGTGGAAAATCTCCAGAGACTGTTCGAGGATGCTACGGTAGAGGCAGCTACGGATTTTTCGCCGGATATGGAAAGCGTCCACAGTGCCGGTGAGCTTGGAGAGCTTTTATGCAGCGAGCTTGGCCGAGACAGAAATTATGTCCCTCAGTGCAGTGATGATAATCTCAGCGGCCTGCTCGAGGCGATGTGTCACGATGACCAACTGGTTGAATTGGCAAGGCGTGTGCGAAGCGCGCTTGATTATGATAACCATGCCATTCTTGCCGATGGTCTGGCAGAGGATTTTTACGGCAAATGGTTCAATGGTTCGGCCAGCAGGCTCGGAACATTCGGCAAATGTCCTTACCGATACTTTGCTCAATATATGCTGGCTTTACAAAAGAGACAGGAATATAAAATCGGGCCTTTGGATATCGGGTTATTTTATCACAAAGTGCTTGAGCAGGTAGTGCAGCGGATACTGCGAGAAAAACTCGACTGGGCCGAACTGGACGATGAGCGGATATCTGATATGACAAGACAGGTTGCCTCCGATATTACGCAGTCGGACGCTTTTATGCAGAATTTCACCAGGCAGCGCCGACATAACGTCTTTATTGTCGATACCGCTGTCGAAACGGCTTTTAATTGTGCTATAGGTATCGCTCAGATGGCTCGGGCAGGGCGGTTCAGGCCTGTCAGTTGTGAGGCTGTCTTTGGAGTGGGCGAAGATGGATTTGGGAAATTCGAGATTGAATTTAAGCCCGGACATATAATTACGCTCAACGGCAAAATTGACCGAATAGATGAAGCGGTTGTTGATGGCCGGAAATTATGGACTATATTCGACTACAAAACAAGCGGCGGCAGGCTTAGCTGGTCGGGTTTGTTTTACGGACTCGATGTGCAGTTGCCGCTTTATATGCTCGCGGTGGAAAAACTGGGAGTCGGCACGGATGGCAAAGGTGAGGTTGTTGGAGCGTTTTATGTGCCTATAATGGCAGGTTCGAAAAGCGTTTCGCCGGATAAGTTTGACAGCGAGCGTCAGAGATTCTCGTATAAGGCCAGAGGCCTGTTTAACGGTGATATATGGTCTATGCTGGATTCTGGTGCATCGGGCAATAGTTGTTTTTACGGATTTATGCTGACAAAGCAAGGCCAGCCATATGGCAGGTATAATACTTACGATGCGCTAAAACCTGAAGATTTTGCTGCGGTTCTGGAGTTTTCCAAAGGCAAAATAATCGAACTTGCAAGGTCGATTTCCGAAGGCAATATCGAAGTTCGGCCATACCGGCTTGGCAAGCAGGTTCCCTGCTGCCAGTGCGATTACAGGAGTCTGTGTCGATTCGACTGGCAGGTCAATGAGTACAATATTCTGGCCGGAAAGAGCAAAGCAGAGGTTCTGGGTGAAATAAAGGACGGCAATGGCGGATAAGAAGATAAACTGGACTCCACAACAGCTTAGAGCGATTACCGGCAGGGGTAGTGACATTATCGTTACGGCCTCGGCGGGGACGGGTAAAACGGCTGTTCTTTCTGGCCGATGCGTGGATATTGTTTCCGACAGAACAGTCGGCGATGTTTCGTCAATACTGGTGCTTACTTTTACCGAAGCTGCCGCCGAGCAGATGCGCCAGCGGATATCGCAGCAGCTTCGCCAGGCGTATTTCCAGAGTCGCCAAAAGCACCTGCTAACGCAGTTGGTAATGCTCCAGGGCGCGGATATCAGCACAATTCATTCATTCTGCAAACGGCTGATAACCGAGCATTTTTATACGCTGGGGCTTGACCCGACATTCAGAATAATCGAAGACGACGAACAGAAACTCATCAAAGCAGAGGTGCTCGAACAGACCATCGACTGGGCATGGCAACAGGAAGACTTGCAGCAGCCTTTACAGCAGCTTCTCCAGGGTCGAGACCTGCGAGCCAACGAGGGCTTTTTAAGCGAGGTAGCCAACGCCTGTGAATTTCTGACGAATGTTGTCGATCGCGAGAACTGGTACACCAAGGCCGTTAGTATAGCCGAGCATATAAATCCTCTTCATAGCGGCCCCGGCCAAAAACAAAAACAGTTCATTGCCGAGCGACTGCATGAGATTTGTGAACAGATAGATTATCTGGGACGGGTTTATCAACGCTCCGGCGGCAGTGACGGCTGGGCGGATAAATGGTCAGAGTATATTGCAAAGCCCGCCCGGCAGGCAATTGAATATATAGAATCGCAGAACTGGGAGCAGGCGGTCAATATTATTCGTAGTTTTGATTTGGGCAGAAAGCAATATAAGCCTCGGGGCCTGGATGACGACGGATTGGCTGTAATGCTTGGCGATGGAATTAAAACAGCCAAAGCCGAACTGGAGGAGCTTAAAAATTTAGCGGTGGTAAACCCTGACTACTCGGATACGGTTGCCGAATCCGTGGCTCAGCAAACGGCGGCGTTTGTTGAACTGGTGCGATGTTTCGAGAGGTTGTACAGCCAGCGAAAAAGGAAGCTTAATTATCTTGATTTCTCAGATCTGGAACATTATACTCTTAAGCTGCTTAGTGCAACAGATCAGCAGGGCGGTGCAGTTGCTTCAGCGACGGCAATGGAGCTTCGCAAGCGGTACAAATATATTTTTGTTGATGAGTATCAGGACATAAATCCGGTTCAGCAGGCAATTCTGGAAAATCTGGCTACGCCGGGCTGTGTTTTTCGTGTTGGCGATGTCAAGCAGAGTATATACGCTTTTCGCGGAGCCGAGCCAAGGATTTTTCTCAACGACATTACCCGCGCCGCTACAGATGAGACAGAAAGTCCTTTGGCCGGCTTGAGGGTTGATTTGCAAACCAATTGGCGAAGCCGAAAAGAAATACTGGATTTTGTAAATCATATATTTGGCCGAATAATGCGAGCAGGCTTTGCCGACATAGATTACGACGACTCGGCCAAACTTAAATCCCCGGAAGATGCCTCGCAGGGATCACAAAAATCTGTTGAATTTCATTTGCTGGACGAAGACGCGCCAAATGATGACGCAGACACCGAAAATAATTTCGAGCAGAACGACTCGGGTACATCCGAGGCTCCTTTACCTGACACCGTAACCGCCAGACAGCGACAAGCCGCGTTGGTTGCCATGCGCATACAGGAAATGGTCAGACAGGCCAGGGTAATGGTGCCGGACAAAGCTGCCGGTACAAAGCGTCCCGTGGAATATCGTGACATTGTGATATTGTTTCGCTCACCAGCTACGGTTATAAACGATTATGTCGAGGTTTTGAGGCAAGCCGGCGTTCCCGTAAGCGGACAGGCCTGTGCGGGATATTTCCAGGCCGCCGAAGTTGTGGACTGCATCTGTCTGCTAAAAGTATTGGACAATCCTCGTCAGGATATCGAACTGGCGTCGATAATGCGAAGCCCGTTTTTTTCTTTCAGTGACAGTGATCTTGCCGGGATACGCCTGCTGAAAGGAAAATCTGGCGGCGACTTTTACGAGCTTGTAAAAAATTATGCTCAGTGCGGCCCGGATGCTGACCTTGCAGACAGGCTCAGGCAAATGCTTCAGCGGTTATCGAGGTGGAGAACAATGGCACGGCGAGGACGACTTGCCGATCTGATTTGGCGCATATTCAGAGAGACCGGCTATATTGGGTATGTCTGCGCTTTGCCCAGCGGCCAGGGCCGCAAAGCCAACCTGCTTATGCTTCACGAAAGAGCGATACAGTTCGAGTCTTTTGTGAGCAGTCAGGGGACGGCTTCTTTGCGGCGTTTTGTGGAATTTCTCACAAGGCTCGATGAACTTGGCCGGGACTGGTCGCCTGCTGAGCCGGAAAACACACTTGAAAATGCTGTTCGGATATTGAGCATTCACAAAAGCAAGGGGCTGGAATTTCCCATTGTTATACTGGGCGAAATTAATGCAAAATTCAACCTGCGAGATACTTACGGCTGTTGCCTGCTTGATGCCGAGCATACCGTCGGGCTGGATGTTGCCGATTCGACAGGGCGGGTCAGGCTCGCATCGCTGGTGCATCAGGTGGTTTCGCATGAAAAGCGAAAGGCATCACTGGCTGAGGAGCTTCGGGTGATGTATGTCGCGATGACACGGGCTAAAGAACATCTTATAATTACCGCAAGCGGCAAAGCCTCCAGTGCGGCAAAGATAGCTAAGGAAGGTTTTTACTTTGGCCGGGAACCTGTTGCGCACTGGCGACTGAGAAGATGCCGCTGTCTTCTGGACTGGGTACTTCTGGGTCTTTCGAACCAGAGGCAGCTTCACGAGGCGTTAGGAACTTCCGTTGCCGCTAAAACAGAGCAATCCGAACTGTGCGATGTCATAGTTCATGACAGCCAGGCGATCGCAATGCTCAATGAGTATGTGCAGCAAATAAGAACCGCATCGGCAAAGCGAGTAACATCCAAACACGGCGGCCCAGTCCGAGCTGATAAGGATTTACTTTGCCGAGTAAAGCGGTCGATGAGTATAGACTATCCGCTTTGTGCTTCTGCTTATTTACCTGCCAAACAGTCCGTAACAAACGCTGTTCAAAGCAGCGATGAGTTTGCGATGTATGATTATTCACGGACACTGCAACGCATTCCCAGAGCAATCGCAATGCGGAAAGAAAAAGGCTCTGACCAGGTGGACGCCCGTCTCACAGGCACAGCCGTGCATCTTGTGATTAGTGAACTGGACTTGTCTGATACGGTGACATTGCCCGATATTGAAAGAACAAAGCAGCGGTTGGTTGAAAATGGAAGTATTCTGCCGGAGGTTGCCGAGTGCGTAGATGTCGAGTCTATCGCGAGGTTTTTCAACAGCGAACTCGGCAGAGCGGTTTTGTCAAGCCAGCGCATCCATCGGGAATGGCCTTTTACACTGGCGGTAAAGGCCAGACAGTGGCAGCGGATTATAGCAGCTAACGCCGGTGAGGGGTTGTCTGTTTCGGGTAGGGTCGGAGATTCGGATTTTGTAATAGTCCAGGGCATAATGGATTTACTCGCTCAGGACGACGATGAGATTTTCATTGTTGATTTTAAAAATGATGACATAACGCCCGGGCAGGTTTCAGAGCGCGCGGAGCTTTACCGCATGCAGGTAGAGCTTTACGGCCAGGCCGCCGGGCAGATATGCAAGGCCAAAAAATTGAGCAAATGGCTCTATTTTCTCAAGCCGGCCGAGGCTGTTGAAATCAAATAGCGGCTCCGTTGCCGTAAAGCGGTCAGTATGTATGAATGCTGGCTGCGGCAGGCCGACATCGGCGGAGATTGGTTTTGTCTTTTGGAAGCGATTTTCCAGCAGCATCCACGCCGCCAGTCCACCGCTTAGGCCAAGTGCCGCATACGCCGCCATATAAACAACCACATGCGGAACAAACCAAGGACTCTGAAGCCCGGCATTAGCGTGCGGTCGAGCATTTTGACATTCTGATCCCAGCTATATACTGCTCGATTTAGGGCAGGGCTACTTTTTAGTTTCTTCAGGAAAAGTGTGTGTATAGAGCACATTGGCTTTTTCAAAATCGCGGGCGATGTATTTTCTCAGCTTGCCGGGAGGGTAGCCAAATATTTCTTTAAATACACGGCTGAAATAGTATTGGCTTGAGAAACCGGTTTTAAGGGCAGCCTGCTGTACACTCAAGCCATCTTCGCAAAGGTATCTAAAGGCACGAATCACCCGTTCGCGGTTGAGGAATTGTGAAGGACTTATACCGATAGCTTTTTTAAATAAATAGTTAATGTGTTGAGGTGTATAATGGAACTGAGCCGCCAGGTCGTTGCGGGTTACCGGTCGAGTCAGATTTTTCCGTAAATATGACATCATTTCGCTGACAGTGTCGGACACAGTGTTGATGTCGGTTTTATACCATTTTTCTGCGGTGCTCAACCAAATCTGGCGTATTGCCGTATTTACCAGCTCCTTATGAAACCGACTATATGAAATAAAATCATGTGCGGCCTGTGCGAACATATTGTAAATATAATCGAAATTGTCAACCCCGGTGACCCGCTGTGCCCTGCAGTCCAATTGATGAACCATGAAGATATTTCCGTGGGGGTCCACAAGGTCAAAGTGTGCGCAGAGATGGACGCCAGGCTCATCCTCTGGAATTTTGCTGAAGGAATGTTGAACCTTTGGTTCGATTAGCAGCAGCTGACCGGTGTTAACATCAAATGTTCCCATTGCATCAATGTATTGGTAGCGTCCTTTTGCAACGAGAATCAATTCATGATCCGGTATTTTTCGCGGTCCCCATGTCGTGCCGCTGATATCTGTACGGTGCCTGCAATGCCTCACATGTAGAAATATATTGTTCATTACAAAATCTTACTCTAGTGCATAAAGTTATTATTATTGTGCATTTTATAATAGCACTTGAAAATGTAAAATGCAACACATGAATGGGATCAAAAGAATTGCGGCAACTTTTAACAGGGTTTGCAATAGTAAAAGTAGCGACTCTAATCTCAGTGTCGTCTTGGCAGGCAGCAATCGATGTCGAGATGCATTCGCATCATGTTCTGCCCTTGCCACTTCGCATGCCAAGAGTGATATACCAGTCTCAAATGTTCTGCTCAGCAAGATTATTGGTCGGCTCTGTACCCGTCTTTGTGATAAATCGGAAATAATCTTGGCCATGAGTGGTTTTCTGGCCAATAAAGACGCTGGAATTCACCACTCACACTATTTCGATAAATTTTCAAAGTTCAATTGAAAGGATAGTATTATGGAAAATAATGGTAAAAATAAAGGACAGCAGCTATCGCGACGAAAATTCATCCAGCATAGCGGGGTTCTGGCGGCCGCTGGAAGTTTTCTCGGGATGCCAACTATTGTTCCGTCCAAGGTGCTGGGCAAAAATGCTCCAAGTAATATTATCAATATCGGCATGATCGGTACCGGGAGGTGGGCTCGGTCCACAAATACCCGCCAGTTCCTGGGTTACGACGATTGTCGCATCGTGGCGGTTTGTGATGTGGATTCCTGGCGATTGGAGGAGTCCCGAAAGCAGGTAAACAACCATTACGCTCAGAATTCCAATTCTTCTAACGCGGCCTCTTGCCGGGCATATCTGGATTATCGAGCATTGCTGGAACAGCCGGATATCGATGCTGTAATGATTTCATCACCGGATCACTGGCATGTGCCGCATTCGATTGATGCGATCAAAGCCGGTAAGGATGTTTGCTGCGAAAAGCCCCTGACACTGAGCATCGAAGAAGGTCGTGTGCTGTCGGACCTGGCCAAAAAATATAACTGCGTCTTTCGCAATGACAGTGAAGCCCGTTCGGACCGCTATTTCCACCGGCTTTGTGAATTGGTGCTAAACGGTCGCATCGGCAATCTCAAGAAGATCCGCGCAGGCGTGCCGATTGCCGACCAGGGCAGCGGACCGGTTCCGGAGATGCCGGTTCCCGCCGAGCTTGACTATAATAGATGGATCGGTCCGGCACCGATGGCTCCTTATACGGAAAAACGGGTCCATCCGTCTAAAGGCTGGGGGCGTCCGGGCTGGATGCGCGTGCGAGACTATACCGAAGGCGTTGTGACCAACTGGGGTACACATATTTTAGATGTGGTTCAGTGGGCTAATGACACCGACCGTACCGGTCCGGTTCTTGTTGAGGCCGAGGGTACATATCCGGAAGAGAAAGGTTTATGGGATGTTATGTTGACATTTGAGGCGTATTACAAGTATGCCAACGGTGTTGAACTGTTTTACTCGAATACCGAAGACCGACCCTTTGTGCGATGTGAAGGGGATGAAGGTTGGATTGAATACACCTGGTTTAGCGAAGAAATGAAAGCATCCTCAGATTCTATTCTGGAATCTGAAATCGGTCCCGATGAAATTAATCTGCTCTTAAAAGGCGACAAGCGCGATTTCTTGGATTGTGTGAAGACGCGTGAGCAGACGCTTCAGGATGCCGAGGTCGGGCACCGTACTTGCTCGCTGTGCCAGTTGGCCAATATCTCCGTTGAGGCCGGCGAAAAGCGTCTCAAATGGGATCCCGACAAGGAAACCTTTGATGACGAGGAAGCCAATCGTCTCAAGAGCCGCGACCGCTGGCGTGCTGAGTGGCTGCTGAATCGTTGATGTATTGTGCGGCATAATGAATCTTAAACAAAAAGAACAATTGATAGGGATTCAAAAATGACAGAACCCAAAGAGCTTGATGTGGTTACATATCCACGATATCGCTGGATAATTCTATTTTTAATTTTTATGGCGACACTGATCAATTACGCCGATCGGATATTACTGCCGGTCGCATCCCAGATGGTACGCGAAGACTTGTCGCTGTCAGATGCACAGTATGGATATGTCCTTACTGCTTTTCAGGTCCTTTATACGGTGGGTTTTGTCTTTGCCGGCAAGATCATTGATCGGCTTGGGTCCAAGTTGGGTTATATGCTGTCGATGGTCTCCTGGTCGATTTCATGTGCATTGACCGGGCTGAGCGGGTCGGGCTTGTCGTTGGCATTTTGGCAGGGTTCGCTTGGGGTTACCCAAAGCGGGAACTTTCCAGCAGCGATCAAAGCCGTTGCCGAGTGGTTTTCGCCAAAACAACGGGCACTGGCGACCTCCCTGTTCAACAGCGGCCCGCATATTTCGCTGGTGGTCTGTCCACCGCTGATAGCGATGTTGACTTTGTGGTTCGGTTGGCGGATGACATTTGTCATTTTCGGTCTGGTCGGTATTGCATTGGCAGTCGTATGGCATTTCGCATATCGTCTTCCCTCGCATTTGGATGAGGCTAAGGATTCAAAGATGTCTTCCGCTGGACCGCGTTCAGCGGTTCGTTGGCGTGACCTTATCAAAGACCGGCAAGCCTGGGGCATTATGATCGGTAAATTCTGCGCTGATCCGGTGTGGTGGTTTTATATCTTTTGGTTGCCGCCGTATCTTTATTCCCAGCACGGATTCAATATTCGAGAGGTTGGCTTTGCGATACCGCTTATTTATGGAGTTGCCATAGTGCTGGCCAACATTGCTGGTTGGTATGCAGGATTTTTGATCGGGCGCGGCTGGACGGATTACCGGGCCCGTAAGATGGTGATGTTCCTCTGTGCGATGTGCCTGCCAATTACCGCGCTTAGCGCCGTGATGGCAAATCCCTGGATAGTGATTGCATTGGTCAGCCTGGCCGCCGGTGCTCACAGCGGATGGTCGGCCAATATCTTTACGTTGGCTTCGGACTGTTTCCCCTCGTCGGCGGTAGCCTCGATGACCGGACTGGGCGGATTTGCCGGCGGGCTCGGAGGTATCATCTTTTCATCGTTCGGTGCCGGTCTGATTGTGGAATATATCGGCTACTATCCGATTTTTATACTGATGGGATTTTTGCATCCATTTGCGATTCTTTGCATCCATCTGCTTGTTAAAGAAAAAAAAGAACCTGTTAATGTCTAATATCTTGGAGTTTTAATATGGCCAGTATGACCAGTAGGCAGCGCGTTGAACGCACATTAAATCATGAACAGCTTGACCGTCCGCCCATTGATTTTGGCGCAAGCCGGATTAGTGGGATCGCGGCGCCGGCATACAAAAACCTGCTGACTCACCTGGGAATCGATGAAAAGATTTACTTGTATGACATCAAACAGCAGTTGGCGCTGCCGTCTCTCGAGGTTATCGATCGCATGGGTGGTGATGTGGTGCTGCTCAATCGGCTGGGGCCAACTACCGGCATGCCTTTTCTGTGCATTGATCGCTGGAAAGAAGGACAGTTGACCGACGGAACACCATGTATGGTACCCGAAGCATACGAAACGCGCCGTCTGGAAGATGGCACAATAGATGTACTTTATGAGGGCCGACCGTTTGCTCAGAGGCCCCCGTTTTCATTGTATTTTGATGTGATTTCTGCGCCGCTTAAGGACGCCGATAGTATCGCTGATATTGAAGCCTATGAATTTCAGGACGCTTGGACCGAGCGTGAAGAGATTTTTATCAAAGATCAGATTCAACGACTTTATCATGGCACCGATAAGGCAGTGTTTGCCGGGATACCGCTGCTCAATGGGTCCTTTCTGGAAATTGGGATCCAGCAGTTTGGCTATGAGCAGTTTATGATGAATCTGGTTCTTAAACGCGAAATGATGGAATGCTGGATGGATCGAATTCTCGAAAATGACCTCAAGTTTCTGGAGGCATTCTTGAAAGTGGCAGGGCCTTATATTTCCGCAATTCAGATGAATGACGATCTCGGTGCCCAAGAGGCTCTGCAGATCCGTCCGACGCTTTACCGTGAGATGATTAAGCCTCGGCAGAAGCAATGGATTGATTTTGTCAAGGCTCGCACCAACGCCAAAATTTTCATCCATTGCGACGGGGCCGTTGAAGAACTGCTGCCTGACTTCATTGAGATTGGTATCGATATTCTTAATCCGCTGCAGACTTCGGCTAAGGGAATGGAACCTGAGAAGATTAAACGCCTGTATGGAAAAGATCTGAGTTTCTGGGGCGGTGGCGTCGAAACACAATCGACCCTGCCTTTTGGAAATCTGGATGATATTCGCAAAGAAGTTCGCCAGCGTATAGAACTGCTGCATCAGGGCGGGGGTTATGTATTTGGGACTATTCATAACATTCAGGCCGATATTGAACCGGAAAAAATCATGGCTGTGTTTGAAACTGCCCAGGATGTAAACATTACACCGACTGTTTGATTAGCAAGGCTCAAGGAATTACCTGACGGAACTGATCTTGGAAATTCGGAGACAGTTGTAGCAGAGAGCCTCGAACATCACCGAGAAGTTTAACACGAGGAGTCGATATTTCGGCTATCACAAGTCGGGCGATTCGGATGTGCCGTATATTGCTATTCAGAAGAGGCGGCTTTGTATTTAGGGCTTGTTGAAGGCTGACTTGCGGGTGGTCAAGCTATCGCTTTAGGATTCAGAGGGCAATAAGATTTTATTTTACAGCTTGAGAAACTCGTATATCTCTTTTCTTGCCAACGGCGGCGCACAGATGAAAGTTGTTCAAAAACTTGCCCGACATTCAGACCCGAAGCTGACATTCAAGACCTACGCAAGAGTATTTGATGAAGCCGAACTTGCGGCTGTTAACCTGCTACCGAATATCGGTCAATCTATTATGAAAAATGTGCCGATTGGCCAGACTGACATAAAACAAAACGGAACAGGACAGCTGACCCCCGATAACGAGCTAAAAACGACGATTTGTGCAAAAAAAACAATACCCCCACGGGGAGTCGAATGCCGAAACTGCAAGTGCGCATAACTTTGCATGCCCGACGTTCGGATACATCCATCTTCTGCTGTATGGTCTTGGCCGCCTTGCGTTTCCGGGCCGGGCTCAGTAATTTCCCGACAATGCCTCTTTCAATATCGCATTGTCAAGTGCCTGTTCAGCCACAAGTTTTTTTAAC
>PWDX01000102.1 GCA_003553245.1 Phycisphaerae bacterium | reverse complement strand
GAACGGCGTTTTCAGGCACCGTCTCCAGAACTTCCTCGGCGAACCGCCGCGGGCCTGTCTGGTTATGCTGCCAGGGGATAATATAATAGCGGTACACATCTCTGTACGGTATATGCCTGCGAGTGCCGAACTCAACCTCATAATTTCGAGCGATATAGCCCATTAGCGGGTACATTGGCAGTATCGCCGCTGCCAGCAGACCAGAGGCCGCAATTGCAGCCTTGTTGTTATCCGTGCTGAACATAAAAGCAAAGCCCAGCCCGATATAAACAGCTACCAGAATATACATCGGCATAAAGAAATGGTTCTGGTTCGGAACATCGTACCGAACAGCGAAAACGCCGTAGAGAACCGTCATTATTGCCAAAAGGGCCGGTATTGGTTTTGGTAAATCCCGCTTGAAACTAAGCCATATCCCTCCAACGGCAAGTAATACCAGCGGCGTCGGGAAGTTCAAAACGAAAAACAGTGCGCTTTTTGCGATAAGGATATAAAATCTGCCCAGGTTAAATACGGCGTCGCCCCATTTGCCCCATATCGCTGAGGCCACTGTCGCGGTAAAATCGCCGCTTCGGGCATATTCCAGATACATTACAAACCACAGCAAAAACGCCCCGACAGCCCAGCCGGCGACTATTTTCAACAGGCCCGAAAAGGCAAACTTACCTTTAAGCCATAAGACAGCGAACCAGATAAATATCACGGCAAAACCTATCTGGCTCATCATATGCGCGCTTATTCCCAGCCCGAAAGCCAGGCCAAGCAGATACAGCCATAACTGCCTGGGCTGCCTAATATAGGCGACCAGCAGAACCAGCCCTGCGGTAAACGCGGCGTTGGACATCGAATAGCTCTGGGCCTGAACTCCTACGAACCAGAATGTATGGCTGAAAGTAATCACCGCGGTCGCCAGTACGGCCGGCCAGATGCCTCTGGTCAGCAGATAGACCAGTAAAAAGACATTTGCCGCTGCAATCGCCGAAAACAGCGCACTGACGAAATTGGCAGAATAAGCGTAACTCCAAGGCGCAGCCCTGCCCAGGTAATGAGAAACGACAATAAACAGCGGATGCACCCGAACGACATCGCCGGGGCGGTTGAGGTTAAGCTCGGCCACCTGCCACTGGTAATCGCCCTGATCCTGCCAAACTAAATCCGGCGCAAGTGTCAGTGTGTAAAGCAGCAAAACGGCCGCAAATACTGCCGACCAGCTCAAAAATTTAATCTTTCGCTGCGTTAATTGCATAGTAGTAAGAAATCAGAATTCAGAAATCAGATAACAGATAACAGGTAACAGATAAACACAGACTTATCCATAAACTACTTCGCCGTTGCGGGCAAAATCAGCTATAAAAGAATCACTTGACTGCCATTGAGCAGGCGTCATCGCCACAGCTTCTATCGGGGCGAAAACCTGGTAAATAGCCTCGGAAAGTATATCTATACGCTGTTAGTAACCCATTTGACTGAAATCATCGGAGATAACAACCAGGTCTATATCGCTGCCCTCATGAAATTGACCGGTTGCGAATGAGCCGTAAAGGATTATTTTCTCCGCACGGACGCCTTCGGATTCCAAAGCCCGTCTAAAATCCTCTAAAAAAAGAACTTATAGCAAAAAAGTAAAAGTTGAATATCGAAGAGACAGACGGTCGGCCGATTTTTTAGCCGCAAATCGCCTTTTCTAAATTTTGATTTGTGTTTTTTCATTTTAATTTTTAATCTTCGATTTCGCCGTCATCAAGATGGTTTTTCAGCATAAATCGCACTGTAGTATTACGCTTTGAAAATTTTCTTTTTACCTTTACGCACGCCGGCGGTGGCGTTTCGGGTATCAACTACTAACTTTGAATTTTCAACAATCCAGGGGTAATCATAGCAGCTATGATCGGTAGATATAAGCACACAGTCGTAACTGGCGAGCGTTTTGGCGGTGAGCTTTTTGCTTTTCATTTTCAGGTTATACTTACGCTGTTTATGGGTCTGGGTTATGTAAGGGTCGTTATAATCGACCTTTGCGCCTTTGTCCCGAAGCAGTTCTATCAGCTCCAGTGACGGCGACTCGCGGACATCGTCGATATCTTTTTTATAAGCAAGTCCCAACACCAGCACCTTTGCGCCTTTGACGCTTTTTCTGTGTTCGTTAAGAGCGTCCATTACTTTATGCACTACGAACTCGGGCATGTCAGTGTTTATCTCGCCTGCCAGTTCGATAAACCTTGTTGGCAGGCCGTACTGCCGGGCACGCCAGGTAAGATAGAACGGATCTATCGGGATGCAGTGGCCGCCCAGGCCCGGGCCGGGCCAGAACGCGGTATATCCGAACGGTTTGGTGCTTGCGGCCTGGATGACCTGCCAGACATCGATATCCATGCGGTCGAAAACACGCTTTAACTCATTGACCATCGCGATATTTACACAGCGATAGGTGTTTTCCAGTATCTTGGCCGCCTCGGCCACATCACAGGATTTTACCGGCACGATCTGGTCTATGGCGTAAGCGTAAATTTCCTCGGCCATCTTCAAGCTGGCCTTGTCGTATCCGCCGACAACCTTTGGAATCGTGGCCGTACGGAAATGCTTGTTGCCCGGATCCTCTCGCTCTGGCGAATAGGCCAGATAAAAATCTTTGCCTGCTTTCAGGCCGGACTGCTCAAGGATTGGCAGCATAAACTCGCGCGTTGTTCCCGGATAAGTCGTGCTTTCCAGTACAACAAGCTGTCCTTTTCGCAGATACCTGGCTATTGTCCGGCAGGTGACCTCGACATACTGCATATCCGGCTCACGGTTTTCCGTAAGCGGGGTCGGCACGCATATCAAAAGGGCGTCGGGTTTGCCCAGCTTCGACATATCCGCGGTAACTTTCACCCGACCGGTGGCCATCATTGCGGCGACATCTTTGTTGGGTATATGCTTTAGCGGACTTTTGCCTTTCTCTATTTTGCTAACCGTCGCCGGGTTAACATCAAAGCCCAGCACGCCGGCCCCGCCCAGCGAGAACTCCCTTGCCAGCGGCAGACCGACATAACCCATACCGACAATGCCGACAAGCGGCGTTTTTTTCATAGTTTCAGCCTTTTTTTTCGCCATATAAACCCTTTCGTTATCTTGCAGTCATCAGTCAAGCGATTACAATAACTATCGGCTAACGGCGCTGGGCTGTTGACTACTATTGTTGATTATTCCTGCCGGAAGTAAGCCACTGCTCGGCAAAAACCGCAAAATCAGCCATCTCTACCTCGCAGTTACCGGTAAGATCAGCCGTCAGTGCCGGGTCACAGGTAAATATCTCAAATACTTTCTGGCTTTCGGACATAATATCCGGCGTATTCGGTTCACTTATGCGAACAAGGCACTGTGTCGAATCTGTTTCCGGAATCTGCCAGCTAAAGGACCCGGAATTATCAACACTATCGGCTATGGTAACCCAGTTATCGCCGTCATCAGTAGAATACTCCAGCTTTATGGTCTCAATATTCCCCGTACTCGACCATTCAATCTTTTCAGTATTGCCGGCCATCCAGGCCTGCCCTCCATCGGGGCTCAGCAGCTCTAAATCACCGGTAACCTGGCGGCGAGCCATTAAAATATCATTATTGCTTTGGAAAACAACTTGGTTGCCGTAAACCGCAGGATAATTTGCACCATCGGTCTCGTCATAAACCAAAAATTCCTGGTCGGTTGACAGGTCATAGCCGTAAATATTGCCAGCCTCAACCCAGACCACCAGATCGTCGTGAATTGCTGGGTGGCTCTGCGATACCGAATCTTCGGCAATTACAAATTCATATCCCTCATCCAGATTATAGCCGTAAATATCTGTTTCTGTAAAGGATTCACGTCCGTCCTGCCAGACGACTATATTGCCGCTGACGCGGGGGTTAAGCTGGTTGCCGTCTTCATTAATACATATTTCAAACTCTTTTCCTGCGGCAAGATCATATCCGTAGATATTTACTACGCCGTCTCTGGTGTCATGCCAGACGACGATATCGCCGTCAATGTCGGGGACAAGCTGGTTAGCCGAATCATCAGTGACGGCAAATTCCCTTTGCCCTTGTTCTTTTGAGAGGTCATAACCGTAAATATTCCAATCACCGTCCCTGCGGTCCCTCCAGATAATAATATTACCGCTTACCGCAGGAGTTCGCTTTTCGGAGGACGGGTCACCGACTAAAAATACGCCTTGTTCCTCATCGTCCATATCGTAAACATAAACCTTATCATTGTTCTCCCACACTACCAGACTGCCGTCTATTCGCGGATATTCCTGACTGCCGTCGTCATTATATATCAGAAAACAACCATCCTCCGGTTCAGAAAGCTCACAGCCGTAAATGTTAAATCCCCCATCCCGGCCATCTGCCCAGACAATTATGCTGCCGGAAATATCCGGCCGGACTGAGTCATGTGACCCGACACAAATATCTTCGATCTGGAATTCCGCCACTGCCTGTGTCGTTGTCAAAACTGCCAGAAGTGCTGCCAAAACTGCCCAAATTCTTTTCTTTTCCATTCTTTGGCCTCCTTAAAAAAATTAATAAAATTTGCAAAAGACCTAGTATAACATACAGAACAAAAAAGCACAACAAAAATTCAAAACAAAATTGAACTAAAAACTAACAGACTCTTCTTAGCCACTTCACAAACTGCTTCAGGCCGTCGGACAACTGTGTCCTGGGCTGATAGCCTAGCTCTTTTACTGCCTTATCGACATCGGCGTAAGTGCGGCGGACATCGCCTGGCTGCTCGGCCAGACGATAGATTTTCGCTTTTTTTCCCAGCGCCGATTCAATCTCGCTGATCAGTACATCCAGGCGAACAGGCCGAGACTCGCCGAGATTATAAATCTGATAACCGCTGCATCGCTGCATTGCAGCGACTACGCCGTCAATAATATCATCAATGTAAGTAAAGTCACGCTCCATTGAACCGTCACCGAATACTGGGATAGGTTTGTCTGCCTCTATCAGACGGCAGAATTTATGTATAGCAAGGTCTGGTCGCTGCCGCGGGCCATAGACTGTAAAAAAACGCAGACAGAAAATATCCAGTCCGTAAAGCCCGTGCCAGGTATGACAGAGCAGCTCGCCGGCCTTTTTCGTTGCTGCATACGGCGAAATCGGAAAGTCCACATTATCGCTCTCAGAGAAAGGAACTTTTTTATTATTTCCGTAAACGCTGCTGCTGGAAGCGAAGATGAATTTTTTGACTCCGAATTTGCGGGCCGCCTCAAGCAGAACCGTCGTGCCGCGGAGATTTACATCATCATAACCCAGCGGATCCTCGATCGACGGTCGAACGCCCGCCTTGGCGGCCAGGTGAACTATCATATCGAATTTGCCGCCGCCCAGAATACTCTCAACGCATTTCTTATCTCGGATGTCACCTTCGATAAGCTCGAAGTTTTCACTGGCCGCAGACTCTGCGATGTTGTCGCGCTTGACCGCCGGGCTGTAGAAATCATCGAAATTATCCAGCCCGACAATACTATAGCCGCCCTCTGCCAGCAGCCGCCGACAGAGATGAGAGCCGATAAACCCGGCCACGCCGGTAATAAAGATTTTTTTATTCATTTCATTCATAAAAAGATAACAGAGAACAGATACCAGATAACAGAAAGTCAAACTTTCCGAGATTGGCGCACTCTGCTGGTATAGGCTGACAGCATTCGTTTTACCTCAATAAGTGATTTACAAGACTCTTGGTATTTGTTTTCCGAAATATAGCCCAAATCCTTTGCCAGAATGAGTTGATATTCAACTTCACAGGCGGACCCCATTGCGATCTCCAGAAACCGCGCAAATTCTGAAAGGCTTTCTCTGCCACACCCCTCTGAAATATTCGTTGGCACTGACGAACAGGCCCTTCTTAGCTGACTGACTAATCCGTATCGTTCGGTTTCCGGAAATTCTCTGGAAAGTTTATATATATCTAAAGTAAGCTGATGAGCTTTTTGCCAGACCTGCAGCTCTCTAAAATCCCGCATAAATTTTCCCGAAAATTCTTTCTGTTTTCTGTTATCTGTTTTCTGGCTTCTATTATGGTCGCCCTATACTGAAATACTCAAATCCCTGCTTGCGGACATAGGCAGGGTCGTAGAGATTGCGTCCGTCGAAGATTACGGGGCTTTTGAGCTTATCTGCTATCTCCTGGAAATCAGGGTTGCGAAATTCCTGCCAGTCCGTCAGAATGACCAGCCCGTCACATCCGTCCAAAATGTCATAATCCTGGCCATATTCTATAGTATCGCCAAGGACATCCTTTGCGGTCTCCATCGCCGCCGGATCATAAGCTTTGACCTTAAAGCCTGCCTCGAGGAACCGCCGGACGCAGGATACTGCCGGCGATTCTCGGACATCATCGGTCCTTGCCTTAAACGCAAGACCCCAGACCGCAAGGCGGACATCTGTTTTACCGCTAAAATACTCCACAACACGCCCGGCAAATCTGTGCTGCTGAGTATGATTGGCCTGCTGGGCGGCTAGGGCTATTGTCATAGGACAGTCCTGTTT
>PWDX01000066.1 GCA_003553245.1 Phycisphaerae bacterium | reverse complement strand
ATATTGGCCGGTTTTATGTAATGTAAGCCGATATTCAGCAGGGCTAGTTTTTTTGCGATTTGGCGGCGTAGCCAAGCGGCCTAAGGCGACGGTTTGCAAAAACTTCGACAAATCGCCTTTATTTCATAACAATCGCATATTCAAGCACTTAGCGAATGGCAAATTTCGCATAAAGTACAGATAACACATGTTTTGGTTGTATTCTGGTTGTAGTTTTATAATGGAAAAACCCTCTGATTTCTTCTTCCAAAGACAAGAAAAAAGCATAGATTGATGAGCATCGGATCGACAGTCCCGCATTGCGTTTCGTAAACCCTTGTCAAATAAGCATTAATGACTACTGTTAAAGGACTTACGAAACCGGCAGTTGCACATCAGTTAGCCAATAGTGAACCAAAAGTACGTCGCTGTTGCAATTTTTGTTGCAATGAAATGATTCGGGTTAACCTATTACCTTTGTGAAAACCTCCAGATAATTGTTCCAAAGACTCTTTTAGCTTTCCGAATGACTGGTAGAATTCTTCAGGCTGCATTTTTTTCAGGAATATCAGTCCCATGCTCGGCTTGTAAGTCCTTTATCAGAAAGGGTTTATATTGCGTTTTTGAGGCAAAAACGAGGGTTGCAAGTGAATAACAAGTAAATACCCAAATAATTGACGAACTTTCTGACGAACTATTCGGTTAAAATTTGTGACTTTCGGGCACAAAGATACATCTGCTAATTGCTATAACGTTATATTTCGGGTTTTATCAGAATGCGCAAATAACGAGGTGCAGATAGATTTTCGTTGATCGCCTAGGCAAATACAACTTATATCGCCTCAGAAGCGAAATTATGCTCATAAACCGATATTTTACTATTCAGCTTTAATTATATATTTTTTTTGACATTCCGCTAAAAATAGTCTATGTTACAATAATGTTAGATATAACGTTATAGTATAGCTTGCTGCGATTCTAAAACACCAATGCAAAATTGCTTTTGCCTGAGCACAACTTCTAAGGAAGCTTCGAATTGTGTAAATAAAAGATTAGGGTTAATTTAAACGGCGGTTATTATGAATGCACGCGAAAGATTTCTTGAGGTGATGAATTTTAATACTGATGTACGCAGTTTGAAGTGGGAGTTTGGATACTGGGGCGAGACTATAAATAATTGGTACGAGCAAGGGTTGCCAAAAAAATTCTATCCCAAAATCCCTAAAAAAATTACTACACCAACCTCAACCCTTTACACCTATGCCTGGTCCGATAAGTGCCGCGGTCGAGATCGACTTCCAAATGGCTTTCCGGTCATGGCAGGGGGGCTTTACTGGCCTACACAGGGATTTGCGCTGGACACAGATGTCAGGCGGCATTTCAAAATGGATTATACCCAGATGGTTGTCGATGTTAATTTACTTTGGGAGCCGATGTTCGAGCCGGTGTTTCTAAATGAAGACGATGAACAGATGACATATATTGATATTGACGGCGTCGAGCGAATGTACTTGAAAGGCGAAGCCACTATCCCGACTTCGATGAAATGGCCGATCAGGGACAAAAAGAGCTGGGAGAAATTAAAAGAGGAACGTTTAGATATTAAAGACATCACCAAAAGATTTCCCGACAACTGGCAGGAACTTGTCGATGAGTATCGAAACAGGGATTATCCATTGGCGCTGGGCGGTTACCCATATGGGTTTTTTGGCACGCTTAGCCATCTTATAGGCTATGAAAACACTTTTGTGTGGTATGCTCTTGAGCCGGAATTGATACACGACATACTTGAGACTTTTACAAATGTATGGATGGCGGTTTTTGAAGAGGTGCTCAGCTATGTTCAGGTTGATCATTGGCAGATTTGGGAGGATATATCGTTTGGCAAAGGTCCCATGATCTCACCGCAAATGGTGCGAACATTCATGAATCCCTATATTCGCCGAATTGTCGACTTTCTTAAAGCTCGCGGCGTCAATATCGTATTGCTGGATACCGATGGTGACTGCAATTCGATTATCCCTGTGTTGATGGAGGCAGGTGTTACGGGAATGTACCCTTTTGAGGCTCATTGCGGGATGGATGTGGCCAAGGTTCGCAAACAGTATCCAAAACTGCAGATGCTGGGAGGGCTGCCCAAAGCGGATATAGCTTTAGGCAAGCAGCGGATCGATGAAATTTTGGAGCCTGTTTCAGATGTATTGAAATCAGGCGGCTATATCCCGTTTGGTGACCACTTTATTCCACCGGATGTTAATTTTGAGAACTTTAGCTATTATCGTCAAAAGCTCAACAGTATTATAGACGAGGCGGCAAAACAGTAATTTCTAATAAGAAAAAAGGAGGCTTGCATGGCTTTAGAGTCAAAGGATGGCAGTATTGCAATAGATGAATCCAATGTGAATCGTCTTTTTATCTGGAGGGTCTCGCTTATCGCCGCATTAGGCGGCCTTTTGTTTGGCTATGATTTTATGGTCATCGGGGGCGCGACGATTTTTTACGAGGCTTACTTTGACCTGGTTGGGCGTCCGGATTTGCTGGGGCTGAGTGTTGCCTCAGCTCCAATTGGTTGTATTTTGGGGGCTGCCGGCTCAATGCTTTTTGCTGATTTGGTTGGCCGAAAAAAAATGCTCATAATTGCTGCAAGTCTGTTTGCTATATCGGCCGCCGGGACAGCGGTTAGCTGGAGTTTTTTGGCATTTAACCTTTTTCGTGTGATAGGGGGCGCGGGGATTGGTGTGGCAGCGAATACTTCGCCTATGTACATCGCCGAAATTTCTCCCAGTAACTATCGAGGCAAGCTGGTTACGCTCAATCAATTTACAATAATGATAGGTATTGTGACCTCGCAGGTTGTTAATCTTGGTATTCAACAATATGGAGAAAGAGTTGGTGTTGGCCATTCAGGCCTGACCTGGAATGAAACGATGGGCTGGCGGCTGATGTTTGGTGCCGAACTGATTCCTGCGATTGCTTTTCTTGCGTTGGTATTCTTTGTCCCCGAAAGCCCTCGCTGGTTGATAAAGAAGGGATTAAAAGATAAGGCCGCAGATATTCTTAAATTGGTTGGTGGAAGAAAATATGCGGAGGATGAGGTTCGAGACATTTCTTCGACGATTTCAAAGGAAGAAGTGGCTCGAGTTAACTTAGGGGAAATTTTAGAGCCAAGAGTTCTGAAAGTTGTGCTTTTGGGTATGTTTTTAGCGCTTGTTCAGCAGTGGAGTGGCTTGAACAGCATTTTTGCATATTCGCACCAGATCTTCAAAGATGCAGGGTTTAGCGTTTCCGGAACGATGCTTTCATTGGTCTTTCAGGGAATAACAATGCTGATTTTTTGTGTGGTTGCGCTTTTTGTGGTTGATTTGTTAGGACGTCGGCTGCTGATGATAGTTGGCAGCTTGGGGATTTCCATTACGCATTTTTTAATTGGATTAAGTTTTAATTATGATTACGGCGGCGTTGTGGTAGTGCTGTTGGTAATGCTGGCTATAGCGATTTATGCAACGACACTTGCGCCGATAATGTGGGTTTTATTATCGGAGATTTTCCCTAACCGAGTTCGAGGCGCTGCGCTGGGTATTTCAGTGGTAACCCTCTGGGTCGGTTACCTGATTTTGACTTATACCTTTCCCGTAATGCGTGAACAACTGGGAGTAGCTAAAACTTTCTGGACATATTCGGCGTTTTTGTTCATTGCATTTATAGTGATCTATTTAGCAGTGCCGGAGACCAAGGGCAAAACTCTTGAACAGATAGAAAGAGACATAATAGGAGAGCACAAGTCTTGATATTTTTGTGTAATTTGCCTGTTGGGGCTGGATGTAAGGTGTTTTGCAAAATGCCTATGCCAAAAGGATATTAAATACGAATTATGCCGGTTTAAACCAGTTTTTTTTTACTAAGGAGATAATAATGAAATCAGATGTCATTCGTGAAACATTCAAAAAAAATAGCGGTATCTTTCGAATGATTCCTATCTTTATACCTCGGAGGTTTTCAGTGGCCGGCCATAGGCTGCGATTGCATCCGGATGACTACTACGCATTGGGCACGAAGCGCGGCTCGATAAAGGAACGATGGTTTTCCTCAGTAATACCGGCTATGAATGGACCTTTGGCTCCCGCCGATGAAGGCATGAGCTATGTCGCGGCTGAAAAAACATCGCCGGAAAATAAATTCACACTGGCAGATGCGGTCAAAGAGCTGGGTCCTGAATTGATCGGAGATTCCCTGTTTGATAAGTATGGTAATTGGCCGATGTACAGCAAGTTTTTTGATTTTGGTGCACCCCTTTTTCATCATCTGCATCTTGATTTTGATTCAGCCGCCAGAGTTGATAGGCTCGGCAAGCCCGAGGCCTATTTCTTCCCTCATCAGTTGAATAACCACTTGGGGACTTTCCCGCACACCTATTTCGGCTGGGCTCCGGAAACAACAAAAGACCAAGTGCGTCAGCGGTTACTGGATTATGAGAAACGGGATATCCGTATCACAGAACTGTCTCGCGCTTATCGTATCCAACTGGGGACGGGCTGGTATACGCCTCCGGGTGTGATTCACGCGCCGGGGTCTGTGCTGACGTATGAACCTCAGTGGAACAGCGACGTAAACTCAGTTTATGAAAACATTACAGAGAATGAGGAGATATATGGACAGGACTTTCTTAATGAAAATTGTCCTGATGACAAAAAAATGGATGTCGATTATATTATAAGTTTGATGGACTGGGAAAAGAATGTTGCCCCGGACTATAAGTCGCGTTTCTTCCGTCCACCTGTCGAGTCCGCCAGTGACGAACTTTTTACAGAAAATTGGATAGTTTACGGCAACGATTATGTCGGCGCTAAAGAACTGACCGTCCAGCCTGGATGTTCAGTAACAATCGAAGATCCGGTGGCCTACGGTTGTATTCTGATTCAGGGCTTTGGTACATTTGGCTGCTATAATGCTGAATCTGCCGGGATGCTTCGTTTTGGCCAAATGAGTGCTGATGAATATTTTGTTAGCGAACAAGCCGCCAAGACCGGCATTAAAATAACCAATAAAAGTCAGTTCGAACCGCTTGTGATACTGAAGCATTTTGGGCCAAACCATCCTGATATGCCATAAAGAAGGAGTTTTCATGAAAAAACAGAATTTTGAAGAAAAAAATGACCAGATTCGCAATAAATTTGAAGAACTAAAAAGTAACCATCCGGACAAGCTGAAGACAAAACTGAATTTGTCGTGGAGTAACTGGGGATTTGGGATGGAGTCGCTGGCCGCATCGGCCCAGCGTCTGCAAAAAGCAGGCCTTGAGTTCATTGAGCTGCATGGCAATCATTATGGTGATGATCTGGGGTACAAACCCAAAGAGACGTTGAAAATTCTCAAAGATAATGGCCTTAAAGTGGCCGGCATCTGCGGGATGTTTTCGCCTGAAAATGATTTGTCCAGCAACAGCGGTCAGAGTCAGCAAAACGCCATTGATTACATTCGGCGTGAATTGGATTTCGGCCAGAAAGTTGATGCCGGTTATATGCTTGTTGTCCCCGGTGCTGTTGGGAGGTCAGCAGCCTATGATGAATCCGAATTTCAACGCTCAGTCGAAGCCCTGTCTATTGTTGCTGACGACTTTGCGGCCGCTAAAATCAAAGCGGCGATCGAGCCGATTCGTTCTGCGGAAGTCAGTTTTATCCATACCATTGCCGATGCAAAAAAATATATTCAAGCCGTGAATCATCCTGCTATTGGACACATCAACGGTGATCTATACCATATGCAGGTTGAAGAATGTCATATCGGCACGGCGCTGCTGGAGGCCGGAGCTCAATTGACGAATTTGCACATGGCCGACAGTAATCGCTGCGCATTGGGTGAGGGATCCCTCGATCTGGATACTATTATCATGGCGCTGTATGTCATTGGCTATAATAGGCCGGGTTGTTTCTGCACACCTGAGCCTCTTGGTCCCGGCGGCGATCCTTACCCGGCTAAGTACGGAAAGCCAGACTCTGAAGCATTGCATAACCTTGTCAATCAAACTGTAAGTTATTTCCGGGAGCGGGAGCAGGCATTGCTTTCCGGATAATTGTCAATAAAAACTTTGGGAAAATTTAATTATGGTGGGGGTGTGATTATGATTAATAGAATGAACATGTTTTTTCTTATTTTGGTTGTGTTATTTACAAATTTGGCTTACGGAGTTACATTGCCGTTTTTGCCGCCTTATGAGACGCCTGAGGTTGAATATAATTTTGCTGATTTCAACGGGAACGGCACGGCCGATCTGGCCGTAAGGGAGCTGGCAACCGGCGATGTCCGTATATACTTTAACAGCCCGACAGCTCCTGCAGATCGTCCGCTTAAAAATCCGAGTTTTGAAACCGGCACATTGGACGGCTGGACAAAGACAGGCACAGCGTTTGATAATGCGCTTACAGACGGCTCGGACGACGATATATGGGGATTGTGGGGGCATATCGGCGACTTTTATGTCAATACATTTTTCAGCGGCGAATCAGCCACCGGCACTTTGCAGTCGGATGTCTTTCGACTGACCTCGCCTACTATCTATTTT
>PWDX01000231.1 GCA_003553245.1 Phycisphaerae bacterium | reverse complement strand
CTTTTACGCTGAAGCGGCGGATCGTTTAGGATGGTGGTCATTCCCAGGCCGGAGAGTTTTGCGGTTACATTGCTGCCGACATTTCCGACGCCTATTATGCCGACGGATTTTTCGGCCAGGCGGTAATTGTCACGCTGGGCAAGTTTCAGCATAGCCGCGGTTACATATTCGGCGACGGAGTTGGCGTTTGAGCCGGGGGCGGCGGCAAAGCCGATATTCCGAGACCGCAGATAGTCGAGGTCTATATGGTCTGTGCCGATGGTCGCGGTGGCGACGAACTTTACCGGGCTGTCGTGCAGCAACTGTTGATTAACCTTTGTAACACTGCGAACCAGCAGTATGTCTGCCTGGGCGAGAGTTTCGGGTGTGATTTCGTTGCCGGCCAGAGTTGTTACAGAGCCGAGAGATTCGAAGCACTTCTTTACGAAGGGGATATTTTCGTCTGCTACTATGTTCATTGCTGTCCTTGAGAGTCTAACTGAAATCCGGGGATTTGTTCATTGCAATATGGGCAACGGGAGTCTTTTATGTGATTGGCTAAAAGGTGGAAGCCGGAGCGTTGCAGCAGAGGTTTATCGCAATTATGGCAGAATGTGGTTTCGGTTTTTGCACCGGGCATATTGCCGGGATAGACATATTGCAGGCCGGCGTCTTTGCCGATTTTGTAGGCTTTTTCGATGGTCTCGACCGGCGTGGGATATGAGCTGTTGTGCTTATATTGCGGGTAGAACCGGCTTATGTGCCAGGGGACATTCGGGCCTGCTTTTTCCACGATGAAATCGGCGATGGCTTTCAGCTCGTCGTCGGAATCGTTTTCTTCGGGCAGGACGAGCGTGGTTATCTCCATCCAGATGTCTGTGTTTTTGGCGATGTATTCTATGGTATTCAGCACAGGCTGTAGTTTGCTCTTGCAAAGCTTTCGGTAGTAGTCGTCGCTGAAACTTTTCAAATCTACATTTATACCGTCCAGCCAGTCTGTCACTGTATCGATAGCTTCGCGTGTCATATAGCCGTTGCTTACGAAGACATTGGTCAGGTTGTGCTGTTTTGCCAGCCGGGCGGTATCGTCACACAACTCCATAAAAATCGTCGGCTCGGTGTATGTGTAGGCGATGCTTTTGCAATTCTGCGCGAGTGCTTCCCGGACGATGATTTCCGGCGGAAGTGACTGGCCGGGCAGGCGATTATGCTCGATCTGTGCCTGGCTTATCTGCCAGTTCTGACAAAAGTCACACTGGAAATTGCAGCCGGGGCAGGCGATGGAAAAGCTCATACTGCCGGGCTGAAAGTGAAAGAGCGGTTTCTTTTCAATGTAGTCGGCATTTGCGGCGACGACGCTGTGGTAATTGAGCGAATACAGCGTGCCGTTGATGTTCTCTCGGACGCGGCAGAGTCCGACCGCGCCGTCGGCGATCATGCAGCGGTGGTTGCACAGGTCGCATTTAACTTTGCCGTCCTGATCGCTGTGCCAGAGCATAGCTTTTTTTAAGTTTTCTTTGCTTTTGTTCATAGATTACACCTGCGTCGCTTTTTGCCAATATTTTAACCGATGGGCGGGCAAAGTTAAAGGCCGAAGCAGCGGGCGATGACTTTGGCGGTGTGGATGGCGGTTTTTTCGCTGATATGCTCGATCTGCATTCCGCAGGCGGCGCATTCGGTGATGACATATTCGGCGTCGGAGTCTGCCAGTGCTTTTTTGAGCGGCTGGGCAATTTTCATCGACAGGTCATAGTTTTTCTTCTGCATTCCGAAAGTTCCGGCCAGGCCGCAACATCCGGCGCCGAGCGATTCTATCTCCAGATCGGCCAGTTGTCGCAGTAATTCCACGGTCGGGCAATTGCCGTCGCTTATCGCAAGGCTGTGACATGGCGGGTGATACAGGAATTTGCCGGCGGGGTTTTGGACGGCGGGTTTGAGTTTGCCGGCGGTTCTAAGGATATTAAGGTAGCTGACAAACTCGAAAGTGTTCTCGGCGATTAAGGCCGCTTCGTCGGTTCGGATGTAATCCTGAAGTTCGGTTTTCAGCGCAAGAGCCGCACTGGGTTCGGAGCAGATAATTTTACAGCCGTCGGCAATGGCTTTTAACAGGCTTTTGAGGTTGTATTTTAAGTCACGAGTGGCCGTTTTGCTGTTGCCGTAAACCATCGCGGGCATCGGCACCGGACGCTGGTCGGGGATGACGACATCGATATTATTATGGTGAAGTATGTCGATAACTTTGAAGCCTATTTCGTGGTCGTTATAGTTTGCGAAAGTATCTACAAAATACGCGACTTTATCGGCAGGGTCGGTCAGGGTGGGCAGTGAATGTAGATACTTTCTGCCGGCTTTTGTGAATGAGCCTTTGTCAAAGGCCGGTAATTGTCGTCTTTTGTCCAGGCCGATGATTTTATCCATCGCCAGAGAGCTTGCTTTCCATCGCGAGATGCGCTCGGCAAGCGGAATTTTGCTCATCAGGATGCTTAAATAGCGGTTTCGGCTAAGCAGAAACTCGGCGAGGGTGGGCATTTTTTTCTGCCGGTATCTGGTTCTGGCGGCTACGACCAGCTTAGAGACATCTACGCCGGAAGGACACTCGAGCGAGCAGGCTTTGCAGTTAACGCACAAATCGAGTATTTTTTTGAACTGGCGGCTGTGGAAAGTTTTTTCGTCAATCTGGCCGGCGGCCCAGGCCCGGATCAGGTTGCTCTTGGCGCGCGAGGCCGACAGCTCGTCTTTGAGGGCGTGATGGACCGGACACATTCGCAAATCATTGACATCGCTAAGGCACAGTCCGCAGCCGTTGCATTTGCGAAGCTCTTCTTTGAGTTCGTCGTCGGAGGAAAACGCATCGCTGCTTAACCGGTCGGCGTTGACGGTATAAGCATCTCGCAGGTTTTTTGTCATTATTTCCGGGTCGTCATTTATAATCTTGCCGGGATTTAGCAGATTGTTCGGGTCTAAAATTTGTTTTGTTTTTCGCAGCAGTTCGTAGAACTGGTCTCCGTACTGTCTGCGGATGAAGGCTGCGCGGACAAGGCCGTCGGCGTGTTCGCCGGAGATAGAGCCGCCCAGCGACCATGCCAGAGTGAAAACATCGTTGGCGATATCGAGCATTTTTTGGACATCGCTGGGCTGGGACAGGTCAAGATAGGGGCGGATGTGAAGCTCGCCATCGCCTGCGTGGCCGTAGTAAGCCATTTCGATATTATAGCGGCGGCGGATTTGTTCGAGGCCGGCGATGTATTTATCAAGGTTGATATTCTCGACCGATACATCCTCGATAAACGGCACGGGTCGCGCTGTGCCTGATTTTCGGTAAAGCAGCGGCACGGCGTCCTTTCGGGCTTTGGATATTCTTTGCTGAACGGCGTGGTCGAATATCGACTTGGATTTGACCGCAAGCGAGGCGGTCGCTTTTGCGGCCTGTTGCAGGGCGTTGTGCAAAGCATCTTCGTTTTCAGCGTTAAACTCTGCCCATAGAACCGTCAGGGCGTCGGCGGGCAAAATGTCACGATACTGCGGCATTGATGCCGATGCCAGAGAGATCAGAGAGTTATCCATAAGCTCACAAGCCGCGGCGTTGTTTTCTATCAGCAGCGGCACAGCCCCGGCCATATTGCCGTAGGAATCGAACTCAAGCTGCAACTGCGCCGAAAAAGGCGGTATTGCAACTGTTCGCAGAGTAATTTCCGTGAAAATCGCCAGCGTCCCTTCGCAGCCGCAAAGCAGGCGTGCTAAATCGAGCCTGCCGTTATGACAGACATCGGCGATATTGTAGCCGCTGCGGTTTCGGGAGGTTTTGGGAAGGGCATCGGCGATGGTTTTTTCATTCTCGCTTAGCAGTGATATTATCTGCCGAGCAGCCGATTCCAGAAAATCATTGTCGATATCTTCAGGCGACATATTGTTTGTCAGTCGCACTTTTGAGCCGTCGGCCAGAACCGCCTGAACCGAATGCAGGTGGTCTGCCATATAGCCGTAAGCCGGTGAGTGGGCTCCTGTGGCGTTGTTGGCAATGCAGCCGCCGATAGTGGCTCGGTTTCCGCTGGATGGGTCTGGGCCGATTTTTCTGCCGAATTTTCGCAGGTGTTCGTTAAGCTCATCAAGCACCAGTCCCGGCTGGCAGGTAACAAACTCGGCCTCGTTATCAATCGAGATCAGGCGGCTCATATACCGTGACATATCCAGAACTATACCGGCACAAAGCGACTCACCCGCCAGTCCGCTGGCGGCGCCGCGCGGGGCTATGGGTATGTTTTGTGATTTGGCGAATTTTACGATAACAGCTACATCTTCGGCGTTTGCTGGACAGACCACGCATTGCGGAATTATCTGGTATATCCCCGCGTCGGTGCTGTAGGCGACGGTATGTATCGGGTCGGTAAAGACATCGCCGGCAACCATTTCAGCGAGCAAGTCAAAAGGTTTGGATAGATTGGAGGACATATTACTGTTTCTGGAAATCCCGCGGCGAATACTGCGGATGATGGAACTGGTCGTTCATCCTCAGCACCGCCAGATCATCATCGCTTGCCTGGCCGTGAATGAACTGCTGAACATTCGGATGCGGATGGTCGCGGATATAATCGGCGTCGCCGTCGGCTATGATTCTGCCTTCGTGGAGCATTATAATCCTGTCGGCGATTTTGTAGGCGCTTTTCATATCGTGAGTAACGACAACGCTTGTCGCGCGATTACGCAGCTTCAGCACAAGCTCGTTTATAATATCCGAGCGAATAGGATCAAGCCCGGTCGTCGGCTCGTCATAAAGAATCACCTCCGGGTCAAGAGCTATCGCGCGGGCAAGAGCGACTCGTTTTTTCTGACCGCCGGATAGACTTGCGGGAAAGTGATTTTGATAGCCGTCAAGCCCTACCAGCGCCAGCCGTATCTTTATAATCTCGTCGAGCTCATCTTTATCAACCTTGCGGCGGTGCTGAAGGACTGGAAACGCTATATTCTCTGCCACGGTCATACTGTCAAAAAGCGCACCCGCCTGGAAAAGGAAGCCATATCTGGTTCGAAAATCTTTGAGCCTGTTTTCCTGCAGGTTGTCGATACGCTCATTGTCGAAATAAACCTCTCCCTGATTAGGCCGCAGCAGGACAATCATCATTTTAATCAGCACCGTCTTGCCGCAGCCGCTGGGGCCGATGATTACCGTGGTCTTTCCTTTCTCAACCTGGAGCGAGAGATTATCCAGCACTACCTTATTGCTGAACTGCTTGGTGATGTTTTCCAGCCGGATTATAGCTTCGAAGTCTGTATTTGTGTTTTTGTCTGATTCTGTTTGCATTTATAAATTTGCTGAATAAGAACAGCTTATCATATCAACCCTGATGGTATCCAAAATGTGTGATAGAGCGTGTTGAAAATCACCACAAGGATGAAATTTATCGCCAGAATACTGATAAAGCTGGCAACGAAAGCCTCTGTGCATGCTCTGCCGACGCCCTGGGCTCCTTCGCCGCAGTTAAACCCTTTATAGCAGCTTATTATAGCGATTATGCCGCCGAAAAAGAACCCCTTGAAGATTCCCATCACCAGATCCCACATTTCCACCCCTGCCGCGGAAAACTCCATGTATGCGCTGGCGTTAATCCCGAAATATCCCACACCTATAATATATCCGCCGAGAACGCCCAGTAAAACCGCGAAAACAACCAGCACTGGCGTAAGCAGCAGACAAGCCAGAAAACGCGGAGCCACAAGATAATATACCGCGTTAACACCCATACTGCGAACGGCGTCTATCTGTTCGGTAACTCGCATCGTGCCCAGCTCTGCGGTCAAAGCCCCGCCGACTCTTCCTGCCAGCATCACCCCTGCCAGCACCGGGCCAAGCTCTTTTACCACCGAAACATTCACCAGCACGCCCAGATGTTCTTCGAGATTCATCCCCGCAAGCTGGTCGTAGGCCTGCACCGCCAGAATCATACCCACGAACGCACCGGTAACCATTATTATCGGAACACTCAGCACGCCGATCAGGTACATCTGCGTCCATATCAGGTCGTAATTTCGCGGCGTAAAGAATGTATGAATAGACTGCTTCAGGCCGCTCCACGAGAAACGCCAGAAATCACCGGTGTTGTGCAGCACAGTTATTGTTTTGTCGCCTATCTGTTCGAACATTTTGGGCCCTGTCGTAACGAATATATCGTTTATCGACAGATTATAAACGATGATTTACATATAACCATAATGTTTTTTTAACCCGAGCCGGGCAATATTTGGATAATTCAACCACCCCGGCCTGCGGCCACCGTTTTAAGTGAAAAGTTTGAAGTAAAAAGTTAAAAGTGGTTGATGCGGCTGTCGCCGCGGCTGAAAAGATACCCCTCCGGCCTTGGGCCACCTCCCCTTGGCAGGGGAGGAGTTAAAGGGGAAGCGGCCTTGGCGCGGCTTGTTTAGCGGGCTGCTCATATTAAACTCTCCCCCTGTTAAGGGGGAATACCCCGAAGGGGGGAGGGGGTATAAAAACAGAAACTTCACCACATCGCACGGGCTGTCATTCCGAGGCGCAGCCGAGGAATCCGCTAAAACAGTGTCGCGCAGCGACATCATT
>PWDX01000219.1 GCA_003553245.1 Phycisphaerae bacterium | reverse complement strand
TTTTCTAACTGTTTTTGGGTGGTACATTTCAATGGCAAAGAATATTTATGTAGGTAATTTGAGTTATGATGTTTCAGAGGAAGCCCTGAGTCAGCTTTTCAGCGAGTATGGCCAGGTTGACACTGCGCGGATTATCTCCGACAAAGCCACAGGGCGAAGCAAGGGATTCGGCTTTGTGGAGATGTCCTCGGAAAGCGAAGCACAGGCGGCAATTGAGGCTCTTAACGGCAAAGAAGTTGACGGCAGAGAAATCAAGGTCAACGAGGCCATGCCCAAGACTGATCGTCCTCGCGGCGGCGGTCGAGGCAGGGGCGGTTACGGCGGACGAGGCGGCGGCGGTGGAGGTCGCGGACGCGGTGGCTCTGGCGGCGGTGGCCGTGATCGCGGAAGAGGCGGACGCGGTAATTACTAACCGCAGTTAGTCCTTACTTGCAATATCAACTACTAAAGACCCTCGCAGGGTTATGCGGGGGTTTTATACTTTATGTTATCCACTTTCGCCGAATGTTGCGCAGGCTCACCATAAATAAAACTACGCAAAACGCGCAAAGGATGATTAAATTCATCCAGAACGGCATCTGGTTTTGTTGGGCGAATCCGGCGTGAAGGATGTCTGCGCCGTAGGTAAGCGGCAGTGCATATGACAGAGGTCTGAGCAAACTCGGCAAATCGGCTATTGGGAAAAACAGCCCGCACAAAAATATCATCGGGAACCGGAAGAAGTTGGAAAATGTCTGCGCCTCGAAAACTTCGCTTACCGAAACCGCGATGAACAAGCCGATAAATGTCGAAGCTATCGCTATCAGAACTATGGCAGGGATAACCACAAGCCAGGCAACCGACGACAAGTCCGTCAAAAAGGCGGCCATTATGATAGGGACAAACGCGTTGGCGATACCGAAAAGGATTGCTCCTGCTGTCTTGGCGAGCATAAGCACCTGAAGCGGTATCGGGGCGAGCAGCAGCCTTTCAAACGACCGTGCTTTTTTCTCAAAAGTTACAGTCACGGCAAGCATACTGGTTGTGCCAAAAAGGATACTGATAGCCACCACGCCCGGCAACAGACCGGCGATGCTGTCCAGACCCTGGCCGGATCTGATAAAAAACATCCCCGTCCAGGCCAGCGGAAATATCAGCCCCCAGCTTATATTGGGCGGCTTGAGATAGTAGGCGCGCATATCCTTGTCTAAAATGTTCCAGAACGCTATCCACTTTTTCATCTTTGTGTCTCCGCTTTTTCTTTCTCCCGCGTCATCAACTCGGCCTCTATTCCTGTAATCTCGACGAACACCTGCTCCAGTGTGGGGCGAGCTTTTCGGGCTTCGCCGACTTCCAGCCCCTGGCTTTCGAAAAATTGAATCAGCGGACCTATATTGACGGGTTTATCAGCGGTAAACCGGAATCGGCTGCGACTGAGGCTCTCTACCTCAAGCTCGTCAAAGCGATCGTTGAGCTTATCGCTTATGTCTTCGGTGCTGCTGTTGAGCGTAAGTTCAATTATATGCCTGCCGTGAACACTGCGGAGAAGATTTTCCGTGCGGTCGATGTGTGCGATCTTTCCGTTTACGATGAAGGCTATCCTTTCGCAGAGCCGCTGGGCCTCTTCAATGTAATGTGTGGTAAGAAAAACGGTCGTTCCTTGCCGATTCAAATCCAGTATGAGCTGGCGTATCTGCCTTGCGCTTGCCACATCTATGCCTGTGGTAGGTTCATCGAGGAAAAGGATTTTCGGCTGGTGTATGATAGCTGAGGCAATTGTGAGCTTGCGTTTCATCCCTTTTGAATAGCCGGAGAACTTGCGGTCAGCGGCATCGGTCAAGCCGAATATGTTCAGCAGGTGCCGGGCTTTGTCCTGTCTGGTTTTTTTAGAAAGTCCGTAAAGCGCTGCGCAAAAACAAAGATTCTCAAATCCGGTCAGCTCGGGATAAAGATTACTCTGGTCTGCAACCACTCCCATCAGATGCTGAGCGGCCTTTGCATTTTCCGCACAGTCGATACCGGCAATGGATACACTGCCCCTCTCGGGTCGCATCAGTCCTGTCAGGATATTTATAGTCGTAGTTTTGCCTGCTCCGTTTGGGCCGAGAAACCCGAATATCCGGCCTTGAGGGACATCAAAGTCAACCCCGTCCAGAGCCGTAACCTTGCCGAAGCTTTTCCCAAGTCCCCTGACGCTGATTATCGGCTCGGCAGAATCAGTCGGCATCGCTGTTTTTGTTTTCATCTGTGCAGGGATGAGCCTGATCACTGCCGTGACATTCTCGAATCTGCTCTGGTGAGCATTTTTCGGGTGCGTCTTTCAGGTTTTCCGGCTTCTGGCATTTTTTTGCTTTTTCGCAACACATTTTAACGCTCCTTTACATTGAGTGGTTTTGCCGCTTATCTCGAGTAATTCATTGATTTGCTTTTTCCAGCGGCGTATCGTTTCTTCATTCAGGCGGTAATGCACATAATAACCTCGTTTTTCATCAATCACGAGGCCGGCGTCTCGCATAATCCGAAGATGCTGTGAAACCGCACCCTGTGTGATGCTCAGCCTTATCGCAATGGCATTTACACACAGAGGCTGTTTCTTAAGCAAATCCACAATCCGCAGCCGAGTAGCAACAGAGAGGACTTTTAACAGCTTTGCGAGTTTTTCAGCGCGTTTATTCATTTTAGTTTCCGCTAATATACTAATATAATAAGCAAGCCCCCTACCACTGTCAAGCATTTATGAAAAATAATTATCTTGGCCTTTAAATACTCAAAGTCTGGCTTACAACCCCAGCATCAGGCTGACCGTTGTAAAGTATATCAGCAGGCCGGTAATATCGACCATCGTCGTAAGCGCCGGAGAGGCCACCACCGCAGGGTCTTTCTTAAACGCCGCGGCGATAAGAGGCAGTATCGCCCCTATCAGCGTCGCCGAGATAACCTGCAAACCAAGCGCCACCGAAACGGCCAGCCCGACATCCCAGACAGTATAATCTTCCGGCATTGGCTCTGCTCCGGCAAAAAGAAACAGCCTGCTGAAAGCCAGTATCGCCATCAAAACTGCCAGCGGCAGTGAAACAAGCAGCTCTTTGAACAAGACCCTGAAAACATCACTTACATGGATTTCCTGCAAAGCCAGAGCACGGATGACCAATGTTGCGGACTGGCTGCCGGTGTTGCCTCCGGTATCGGCAAGCATCGGCATAAAAGTCGCCAGAACCGCGAACTGAACCAGGACATCCTCGAACCGCTGAACAATAAAACCCGAAGCAAATCCAAAAATACCGAGAATGAAAATCCAGCCGGAACGCTTTTTGAAATGCTCCCAGGGGGATACCCTCAAATATCCCATCGCCTCATGATGGCCGCGGATAGCCATCAGCTTTTCGATATCCTCGGTCTGCTCCTGACGGATAATATCAATGGCGTCGTCGTGCGTGACAATACCCAGCAGGACATTGTTATCATCGACAACGGGAATGGCAATAAGGTCGAATTTGTCTATTTTATACGCGACAGTTTCCTGGTCATCCTTGATATTGGCGTAAATTACATCGGTGTGCATTACATCCTGGACGCGCAGATGAGGACGAGCGATGATAAGATCTTTGAGCGAGACAAAACCGACAAGCTTGCGGTTTTCGTCAATGACATAAATATAATAAACCGTCTCTTTCTCCGGAGCCTGGACGCGAATCTGCTCCAGTGCGTCCTTTACGGGAATATCGGGCCTCAGCACGGCGTACTCGGTGCTCATAACCGCCCCTGCCGTGCCTTCTTCGTATTCGACCAGCTTGCGGATATCCTCGCGCTCAGCCTTTGCCACAAGCGGCAGAATTTCATCGGTCAGCTTTTCGTCCAGGTTTTGAACAAGGTCGGCTCGGTCGTCAGGCGGCATCTCCTCAAGCAGTGCGGCCATATTCTTGCGGGTCTGACCGGTGGCAAGCTCGACCTGATTTTCAAGCTCCAGGTGTGAGAAAATATTGGCACGCAGGTGTATGTCGAGCATCTGAAGAACGCCCCAGGCCTCGTCGGGCTCCATCTGCTCCAGCAGAACAGCTACATTTTCAGGGTGGCTGTCCCGGCAGAATTCGCGGATAGCTTTGCGGTTGTCTTTTTGGAGAAGCTCGCGCAAATCGTCTGTTTGCATCTGCTCTGTCATGCTTTGCCTCCTTAATACATCTGTGCCGAAGGCAAAACCGTTAATTACAAAGATTGCCTACCGGCCGTTAATGCTTAATATTTTCAGCACCTTTTGGTGTCTCCGTTTGGCTTTTAGCGTCTGCCAAACGGTCGCCGTCAGGTTCGGAATCTTCCATTTTCCGACAATCTCCGTTAAAGATAAAGGATGTTACTGGCATTGAAAAGTTATAAATCAGTTGGAATTGTAAGTATTGCTCGCCGCGATGACAATACCGAATTGGTCAAATCAGCAGATTTTTTTGCAGACTGCTGCTGGAAGCGCATAAAAAAACGGCCCGGCGTAAAAACCGGGCCGTTTGTTTCGTTGCCGGGCTTGAATACTTTATAAGCAGTCAACCCCGACGCGGAGGAGGGTGATGAAGTTTATTCCCTGCTCTGCTGTGGTGCTTTTTCCTACAGCAAAAGCACTGGTTATTTAGATTTCAATTTACAGTCAGCTCACCCTCGAGACTAACCACGTTTTCTTTTAATCGTTGCCAATGCGCCAAAACCGATACCAAGCAACCCAATCGTCGCCGGTTCAGGGATCGGGGTGATAGTAAAATTAGTATCACCTTCAAAATCATCTGTAAAATCGGCCCCCTGGGGGATATTGAATATCATTTGCACTGTGGTTGCCTCATCGTAACCGGGCCGGATATCACCCAGCAACGACCCGTCATCAAGAGTTACCATGCCGCTTCCAGCCAGTATCCACCCATCTGCTACACTCTGGAACGACATGTTTGTTACATTACCGGCAAGCAACAATCCGGGATTTGCTTGCGACATCTCGAAGCTACCGCCTGTAAACACAGCGTCAGCACCATTGGCACTGTCCAGTATTGTAGTGAGATTAAAATCTACACCGGACAGTGTGTCCTGCCAACCAGACTCATCTTCGATAGTGATGTTAATGGTGTCGTCTATTGACAAAGTTCCACAAAGACTCGAAAAGCAGGTCTGTACGGAACTTCCGCTAATGGACTTGATGTAGTCCGGCGGAGCGACCACCGCCTGTGCTGTGCCTACAAAGGCAAGTAAAATGATTATTACCAAAATCTTCTGTTTCATGGCTCCTCCTAACATTCTTCTAACAGTAATATTTTCAATGCAATTAAGCATTCTTCAACCTTTACTTTAGCTATTAACCTATCACAAATCGCCCGAGCAGGCAAGTAAAAAACAGAAACTATTATGCCCTTTATATACACAGGCACTATTTCACACTTCTGTTTAAGTATAATAATAACGGACATACACCAAGGCTGTCAAGGAAATTACCTGAAAATTTTAGGCTTAGTGAAAAAATTTTTGTTTATGCACATTTTTAAGCCTGATAATGGGATTTTTGCCCGTTTTTTTGCAAAAAATCTCCTAAAAAGCCCGCTCTATAGTCCGATATATTCGCGGAAAAAACGGCCCAAACTGCGAGTCTGCGGCGCTTGTCCCGAAATTGGCGGCTTTTGCCGGGTTAGAGATGCCCAAAGCAGTGGATTGTCATGCCGGACTTGATCCGGCATCTACAAAGCTGAAAATATGGTTATGTCGCAAGGGCGCGTCCATAAGGTTGGTAACGGTTATAGACCCCGCATCAAGTGCGGGGTGTGTCTACGGTTGCGGTTAAAATAGCCTCAACCAAAACCCAAAAGCGGCCTGGCCGCAAAAAGGAGACACACATGGAAATTATAGCAATGGACAGCCATAAACGCTACAGCCAAATTTGCGTTCAAAATCAGGCAGGCAAAATAATGGCCGAAAAAAGAATCGAACATCGAAAAGGAAATATAGCCGGTTTCCTCGAAAGATACAGCAGCGGCGGCAAGACTCGTTACGGCAATCTTCGCAGCGATGTTAATAATTACCTTAAATGGGCCTTCAGTGAGGCAGGTAATTCTATCGCTGTCCATCATAAGCGTATGGCTGGGCGTCATGTAAGCAAATTTTATAAGAGGATACGCGGCAAAAGCGGTCACGCCAAAGCCGTCGGCGCCGCCGGCCGGCATCTTGCCGAGGCCTGTTTCTGGATGTTAACAAAGGGTCAGGACTATCAGGATCCTTCTTTTAAGTCGGTTTCATCAACGGCGGTCTAAGCGCGACTATGTCATGAGCCTTTGAGCTCGCGGAGTGAATGCGACAGATTGCCGGAACAAACTCATGCCGCTTTTGACGGCGAAGAGATGACTTGGTTGAAACCCATAACAGTAGGCCGACAAACGATTTAAAAATATAATTGAAAAAACACACGCTTTCAGAGATGATTTTTCAGTTTAACGATTATGGGTTCTTCTAAAAATAGGTTAATTATGTGCATGTAATTGCATATTTGGTATATTGCTCATTAACAATTGAATTACGGTTATTCGGATCATTATCAAAGGATTGAACATGATGCATGTAGG
>PWDX01000158.1 GCA_003553245.1 Phycisphaerae bacterium | reverse complement strand
ATAAATTCACAGAACATATCGCAGTCAATCAGGCCGGGGTAAGTCCGAGCGGCCAGTATGTCTCTATCCGGACCGCTGAAAAGCTGCTCTATCCCGGTGATTATAACATATACAGTCTCTCGAGCGGTGAGAAAACAGGCTCATTTTATACAGGCAAGGCGGGCAGAGGATGCATGTGGACCTACGGGGATAAAATTATGTTTTTCAGCAGCGGCGGAGCTTACCTTTCGAGCGTCAGCGTCAGAGATATTACAGGGGCCGAGCTGCACAGAAGCACTCACTGCACGATCTATCCGAGCAGAGATGGTTATTATATCACATATTCCCCTTTTGGCAGCCCGACCGGAAAATTTACCGATGTGGAAATGTATAACATCAATACCGATACCTGGACGGTGCTGGCGAAGGATGTCTGCAAAATGGACGATGAGATCCATATAGACATGGAAAAGAGAGTTGTCAGAATCGAATATCATGATAAAGAAAACGTGGTGATAGACCTGCCCCCGTCACCCTTCAGAAGATACGACGGGCTCATCCCTGATAGTGCGGTGTATCCGGAATACACCGTGCAGGAGGGTGATACGCTCTGGTCGATAGCTGAAAGACATTACGGCGACGGCAGTAAGTGGCGCAGAATACAGAAGGCGAATGAAGAAAAGATTTGCGATGACGGACATATCAAGGCGGGGATGGTGATTGCGGTGCCGTGATATATCGTCGCAATCAATCTCATTCAACATTTGATTTTTTTGCTGAAACCCTTTATCGTAGTTGGGGTTCGGTTATATTGATTTATCTCTTGAGGAATTCATTCCATGCAAGATATAGACAGTATTATTGCTACGTGCAAAAAAGAATTAAATCGGAATCCTGAAGATATGGAGGCACTGGACGAACTTGGCCATGTATATATGCATTCGGGTCAGTATGAGAAGGCAATAGAATCATTTCAGAGAATAGTGAACATAAGTCCGGATAAGATTGAGGCGTGGTTTCTTTTGTATGCTGCACACAGAGAAAAAGGGCAAGACACTGAAGGTGCAAAAATCCTTCAATCCATAGTTGACAACCTGATGGATGCTGTTTCTGAAGATCCGGAAGATTTGGAGTCATGGAGTGACCTCGGATTTGCGTATTTGGAAAAGGGCCAAAAGGACAAGGTAAAAGAAGTGTATGAACATCTTAAATCCATTGATGTTCATTATGCAGATAATTTCAAGCAGAGATTGTCGGATCTTTAATTTCTCGGCCAACGATATGGATAATGATAACGCCGACATTGAAAAGCAGATAGCGAATTTGGAGAAAGCTGCCGAGAAAGCCCCATATTCAATAAAGCCGTGGTATGAACTTGGGGTAAGATACAACTATGCCGGGCAACACTAAAAAAGAAAACAGGCTCATTACGAAAATCAGCCATTTTATCCTCGGCCATAGAGCAATTGTAACAAATTAACTCCTGTCAAAACCTTCACCACAGACTTTAGTCCAATTTGACCTAAAGTTCGGTCAGAGACTACGACAACCTTCAGATTCGCCACATAGCCCACTTAATTTAACCCAGGTTCAAATCATGGGTTGCTACGTGCGTATTGGTATCATTTTCCGATGTCCTTCCAATCTGGGCGACCTGGGTGCGTCCTGGGTGGAAGGCATGATTAATTGTCACAATGTGACATTCGACAAAAATCGGGGTTTTCACAGGTCGGTTCAACAAGTTTTGTGACATAACTTTTTTTAGCTGGGATTGGAATTTAATTCTTGTCGCTTACCGCTTATCCCCTTTCTTGACTTTAGCGTTATTGTTTCATATCATCTTCTGTAATCTGATGCCGATATTATCTTTTCCCCACATGCCGATGCAATCAACTATGATATCAATCAGGGCACATCACCTGCTCTGCATACAGGGGTTTCAAAAATACGGTTATAGCGATGAGTTCGTTGAAAATATGGAAAAGGTGATCGGATATCTTTCTGACCCGCAAACAGTATAAAAATAATAACTGGCTGTGATGTTCTCTGCTTCAGTTGCCCCCACCATCAAGACGGCCTTTGCACGAAAAATAATCATTTGAGCAAAATAGATTATAAGGTGCTGGATGTGACAGGGCTAAAGGAAAATGTCACTATGAAGGCGAAGGAAGCTATTTCACTGGTCAACGCTAAATTTGATTCCATATCGGCTGTAGAAAGCGTATGTGGCGGTTGTGAATGGAAAGAAAAATGTCTGTGGTACCTTTCAAACATCAATTGCAAGATGCTTTTAACACTTAAAGTCAGGGCTATGCCATGACAGATATAGATAGACAAATAGCGAATTTGGAGAAGGCTGCCGAGAAAGACCCATACTCGTTCAAACCATGGTATGATCTTGGAATAAAATACAACTATGCAGGACAACACGAAAAAGGGATAAGGGCCTTTCAGAAAGTGCTGGAGATAGCCCCGAAATTTGCAGGCGCCTGGACATTGCTTGGCGTTGAGTATGACGGCGCTGGACTGTATGATAAGGCAATCGAAGCCTAGCAAAAGGCACTGAAGCTCTATGACAAGATGCTTGAAATACTGCCTGATGTCGAAAAGACGTGGTTTTTCCTGGGCATTGCGTATGAAAAAACGGGCCAGTACGAAAAAGCAATAGAAGCCTACCAGGAGTATGTTGAACTCAACCGAGCAGATGCCGAGGTGTTGAATAGTTTAGGTATCGCTTATACCAAGGCCGGAAAGATTACAGAAGCTATTAAGGTCTTTGCCGAGGTATTGTGGGATGAACCTTACAGGCCGGAGCTATGGACTAATCTGGCTAACGCCTACGAGGTATAAAACAGTCTGAAAAGGCGCTTGAAGGCCGCCTGAAGGCGGTTGAACTGGCACCTGAAACGGCGAGATACTGGTATAACCTGGGCGAATTGTATAGCCATTTAAAACAGGAGGACAAGGTGAAAGAAGTTCATGGAAAACTGGAAGACATTGATGAAGAACTTGCGGGTGAATTTTGCAAGACTGTTATGAAGCAGTGATGAAAAGGAGTTGGCATTCATGCGCCGGGTAAACCAGGAGAATGCGAACGGGGCAAATAATCCAAGGTTATAACGCAAATATGAAAATCGGACTGGATTTGGACGGAACTATCTACGATACGCTTGAGTCTATCTTTGAACTGGACCAGCAGGTGCGCAAGGAATGTGGATATGAGCCGTTGACCAAAGCAAAATACAGGCGTGTCTTTCAAACCGAAAATTGGCAAAAGCTCTGCGTAGATTTTGATATCAGGGATGAAGATGTTGATGAATACAGGGGCAGGTTAGAACAAAAGATAAAAACAATGGGACCGCCACATCTGATTCCGGGCGGAAAAGAAGCGGTCGAAAAAATTGAAACGCAGCTGGGATTGGATAACTTTTATATCATCACAAACGGCCATATTGACGGGATAGAGAAGCGATTTGAGCGTGATGGGCTTGATTACCTGCTTCCAAGAGTCAGTCATCCATACGAAGGAAAGGCTGATACTTTATTTGATATTACACGAGAAAATCCGGGTTCGGAATTTGTGTATGTCGGCGACCTGGTCTCCGATGGAAGGGCGTGCAGTCAGGCACGGGAAAGGGGTGCTGAAAACATCAAGTTCTGCGCCATTACGCACGAGTATGCAATGAACCTGCCCGAAGCATTACATGATTTTGTTGCTGAAGATGACTTTGCGTTCAGTATAGGATCCATACACGAGCTTGAGCTGGTTTGGAAGAAGAAGTGAGGCGTAACCTATGGAGTACCAAATTCAAAACAAATCCATTACGAAAAACAGCCAGATATTAGGGCCAGGGGTATGATTCCCCCTGAATTTAATACTCGATTTACCCAAAAAAACAGCCATGTTTATCATCAAGCACTATTGCCAGAGCCTTTTCAATTGTCCCCACCGGTGATGCCGGTTCATAGTTATGCCACTTCATGTCCTTGCGCATCCAATAAATTTCCCATATTGCACGGTTCCTTAGATAGGTGGTTTTAGCACAGGATGATTCAGTAGGGCCGGCATCCATGTCACTTCTCCAGTTTGGGCGCACCTCGTAGATCTCCACACTTTGGTCGTAAATCCGATACCGTATGTCGAGTTTCGGGCGAATATGAGCGGGCGGTCTTCTTTTTTCCATAAAAACTTCTAACGCTTTCTCGACCTTTTCCTTTTCTGTTTTTGTGAATGCCATTGTCTTAACCCCAGTATAATAGAGCTCATCTTCGGAAAAAGAGTTTGTTATAACTTCAGTCAGGCACTACATGTTTTTCTCCATCAACGGGGGTTGGCCCCAAAATTGGTACATGTTTCCTGTAGGTTATTGTGAGGACCTCCCTCCCCTACAGGGGGAGTTCACCCCCCCATGGGGGGGTGAAAAATTTTTCAAAATTTTCTTTTTCAATTTTTTTATTTTCCAGGTCTTAGGTCTCGGGCATATTCCATGGGCGGCCGGTGTCCAATGCTCGAATGAATTCGCCTGTGATTATAATAGTTAATCTGTTTATCCACAACTTCACGCAGGTGGTCTATATCGGATGCCTCGATGAACAGGCTTCGGCACTCCCTTTTCAGGCTGCTGTTAAAGGATTCCATAGTCGTGTTGTCCTTGGCTCCGTTCATGGCATAAGACATCTGCACCTTGTCCTCAGTCATCAGACGCCAGAGCCAACCACAGCTCGTATAGACGGAGTCCCTATCATGATGGACGATTATACCTTCTGGGTCGATCCCAAGGGTCTTAAACGTTTCAATGGCCTTTTCCCAGGCTCTTATCGCTAAGTGCCAGTTCCTTTCAGCACCGAGAGCCCACCCATACACAATCTTAACCTCGTGATCTATCATTGGCATCAGTTTCGCCTTTTTCTTGCCGTCGGCATACGTCAGCTCAGTAAAATCCGTTATGATAACCTCGAACGGTTTTATATCATCTCGGCCGGTTACCATATCCGCCCTGGAACCGGCCACTCTGATCGCCGACTTGATTCCATCACGCTCCGGTTCCCGAATATGCCGTCTGATTGAAAGGCCCCACATCTTGACCAAACGCCTTATAACCTTGTGATTAACCCTATGTCCATACGTCCTTCGCAGCTCGCGCCAGATGCGCGGCACGCCATAGTCGGAATGATCGGTAATGATCTCTTCAAGAATCGGACGCAGCCACTCATATTTTTCCTCGTAGCGGACTTTGTAATTTTTATGGTAATACCAGCTTGACCGGGACAGATCAACTGCGGAAAGCGCCGGTTCCAGCGCTGTGCCTCGTTCACAGGCGCTTGCAACGAACTGATACTTCTCTTCGTTACTCATCTGTCCTGGCCTAAGAATTTTTTTAAAAGGGCTATCTCAACCTCCTTTTTGCCGAGCAGCTGCTCGAGATGAGCGATTCTTCGTTCGTATTCGGAGATTGTGCCGTCCTTTTCAAATATTTCCGGCCCCTTTTCGTTGAACGTTGCTTCCCAGTTACTCACCGAGTTGGAATGAACACCGTAGGCGCGGGCAACCTTGCCACGATTGTTGCCGGACTGCAATACTTCCTTTACAACCTGAAACTTTAACTTTGGCGAATACCGCTTGGCCATTTTCCGTCTCCTCGAAATAGGGTAAGATTTATACTATAATCTACCGTACGAGGAGGTCCGAATCCACAATACACCTATGTCCAACTTTTTGGGTAAAGCACCTGTAGAGGCCATAGGCATAGACGAAATCCATCAAGGAAAGGGTCAGAAATATCTGACGGTAGTGTATCAGCTGTGCGGTCCACAGCGGCGCCTGCTTTTTGTAGGGCGCGGGCGAAAGAGTAAGGTGCTTGAAGGTTTTTTTGAGCAAATGGGTTCTGATTGGTGTGGCAGTCTCAAACATATATGTACAGATATGTGGAAAACATATCTGAAGGCCATAAAGAAACGCGTGAAATAAGCGGGATAGGGAATACTGTGTACGTGGAGCAAAGGAGTTTATAAACCGAGGTCGATTATGCATAGTCGAGAAATTCACAACGCACGTAATTTATCTCTTGCAGAGGGTTTGTGGGGTTTCGGTATGGGTTTTATAGTCCCCCTTACGGTAATGCCGCTTTTGCTCAGACAGTTCGGGGCGGGGGCTGTAGAGCTTGGATTTTTCTATAGTATGGCTTCCGGTGGATTCCTTCTTACCCAGCCCATCGGTATGTTTCTGTCCCGTCATGGAGCCGGGAAAAAGCGTGTTTTGGTCCTGGTCAATACCTGGATTACGCTACCTGTTTTTATCTTTATGGCTGCTGTAGTGCTGATTTTAGGTAACGAACCCGATTGGCACAGGCCTGTCAGGATAATGCTTCTGGGGGCATTCAGCTTACGAATGTTGTCGGTAGGAATTATACTACCTCTCTGGCAGGATTGGATAAATGCGCTCTTTCGCACCGAGAACAGAGGTCGGGTTACGGGGCTTTACGCTGCTATGTCGGCGGGAGGTGTTATGGTGGGCACCTTGATCGCTGCCACAGTCAGGCGAGCTTTGGTATTTCCAGAGAACTATGCCTGTCTTTTAATGATAGCTTCCATATTTTTTGCCGCCAGCTTTACCGCAATGGCGTTTGTGGATAGCGGCAGTGT
>PWDX01000042.1 GCA_003553245.1 Phycisphaerae bacterium | reverse complement strand
TTTCTTCCTGTTGCGAAAGCGTTTGGAGCCCGAGCCGGGCTGATGCAGACTTTTGGCATTGGCAGGCGCGCCCGCTTGGCCAGTTGCTCGACCATATCCCATAATTCGGGATCCTGCTGTCTTGCGATGGGCTTGGCTCTCATTGTAGCCAGTGCCAATTTATCACTGTAAAAATAGGCCAATATGTTCATCGCACCGCCAAGCATCAAAGCCGGCAATACTGCTTCGGGGCCTGCGATTGCGTATCCAATCGCCATAAACAGACCGATAAGCCCTGCCATCAGAGCTGTTGTTTTGAAATTGTTCCAAATCATATATGCCATATTTTTATCCTTTAGCAAAACTTTTTTGAAAATACGGTAATGAAGCGTTGTTGTCAATACAGGATTATGTTACGAATTGTTCGCCTTAGGCGTAAAGTATTACTACTAAAAATAAAAATGGGGGTTTTCGCCATTCAGATTTCGATTATAATACTTAGCCTATGAGACAAAAACCGCAAATCTTGTTAGCGATTTTTATGTTGGTTGCGGCCCTGGCCAGCGGCTGTGTTGAGCGTCGCCTTACCGTTTATACAGAGCCAGAGGGGGCCGTTGTCTGGTTGAACGATGAAGAGATAGGTACTTCGCCGGTTACGGTTTCTTTTAGCTGGTATGGTGATTATCGGGTGCGAATCCGCAAGGACGGTTATGAAACACTAAGCACTAATCGAGAGCTTGAGGCTCCGATGAACGATTATTTTCCATTTGATTTCCTTGCTCAGTTGTATCCGGATCGTATTCTTGATGAATATGAGTGGCATTTTGAACTGCAGGAACTCGACTCACCTGACCGTGAGGAGCTTATGAACCAGGCTGAAAGGCTTAGGGAAGAACTTTAGATCAGATTATCCTTATACCAGTTTATAGCTCTTTCTAATCCTTTTTTGAAATCGACTTTTGGTTTGTAGCCGATAACAGCTTTTGCCAGCGATATGTCTGCAAGTGAGTGCATTACATCGCCCGGCCTGCGGTCGGCGTAGATGGGCTTGATATTTTTGCCCAGCACATGATTTATCACTTCAATCATTTCATTTACCGTTACTGCTTGGCCGCAAGCTATATTTAGTGATTGTCCTGCCGTTTCCGGCGTGCGTGCAGCGAGCAGGTTTGCGTGTACTACATTGTCGATATATGTAAAATCTCTGCTTTGCCTGCCGTTGCCGAATACAGTCGGTCTTTCATCTTTTAATATTGAAGTTGCGAATGCCGGAACTGCGGCGGCATATTGACTGGCGGGGTCCTGATGAGGCCCGAATACATTGAAGTATCTCAAAGACACGGTTTGCATATCAAATACATTAGCGAAAACAGAACAGTATTGTTCTCCGGCAAGCTTAGAGGCTGCATAAGGCGAAAGGGGGTTTACAGGCATTGATTCAACTTTGGGCAGTGTCGGAGTGTCTCCATATGCCGATGAGCTTGCGGCATATACGAAGCGTTTTATTTTGGCATCGCGTGCAGCCAGGAGTAACGTGAAAGTGGCATTTAAGCAGTGTTGATGTGTCGCAAGAGGGTCTTCAAGGCTTCGAGGTACCGAAGGTAATGCTGCCTGATGCAGGATGCAGTCAACATCTTTTACTGCGTCCCGTGCCACATCAGGGTCTCCGATGTCGGCCTGGATGAATTCTATTTTATCGATAATTCCTTCGAGGTTGCTTTTTTTACCTGTCAGCAGATTATCAACGACTCTCACGCTGCAATCTTGTTTTACAAGTTCTTTGCAGATATTCGAGCCAATAAACCCGGCTCCGCCGGTTACAAGAAAATTATTCATCTTTTCCCTTTCTCTTCCATGTCAGGCTTTAAGCATCGGTTTCTGGGGTTGCGCACTGTGATACTGCTCGTATGAACGGAATTGTTCTCTGAAATATCCGCCCTTAAGTGATTTGGCATCGTGCAGTATGCAGCCTGTAATTGTAGCATTTACTTCTCGAAGCTCGCGTATTGCCCGCATTGCCGTGCCTCTTCTGGTAGCCTCGGCATTGAATACAAGCACGGTTCCATCTACGAGTGTTGCAAGCATTTTTGCGTCTGAGACCAGCAGTATGGGTGGACCGTCAATCACAATATAGTCGTAGTTTTGCCGCTGATTTTTTATGAGCTCGCTCATTCTGTCGGAGCTTAGCAGTTCCGCAGGGTTAGCAGGCAAAGTACCGGAAAAGATTATATCGACAGATTCCATTGCACTAGAGTATATGGCTTGGTCATCTTCGCAGCGTCCTGTTATTATGTCACTTAATCCAAGCAGCACCGTTCCCGGCGTATGTCCTTCCGGGCTGAAAATTTCCTGCAACTTCGGCTGCCGGAGGTTTGCATCTATAATTAATGTTTTTTTGCTCTCGGCAGCAAAACTTGAAACGAGGTTCACCGCTATTGTGGTTTTTCCTTCACCTGGAGACGGGCTGCTGACCAAGAGCGTTTTTGAGCCATTTCCAAAGGAAGATAGCCTGAGATTTGTTCGTAATTTTCTGTAAGCTTCACTCGTTATTGAGAAAGGCGCCTTTCTTACGACATCATAGCTTTTCAGTCCTTCTGTCTGTCTGTCTTCATCTGTGTGCGGTATTACCCCGAGCAGTGGGGCTGGTAAATGACGCACGACCTCTCTTGGAGTCCGAAGCAGGTCGTTAGTCAATTCGATAAGGAACGCAAGTCCTACTCCTGTTAAAAGCCCGAGGAATAATCCGCCGGGGAAGTAGATTTCATATCTTGGTGAGCTTATTTCTCTGGGAACAGGAGCGTTACCCCGGAAGCGAAGCTTTGTTGTTTCAGGATCTTCTCGGACAATGCGCCTTCGGGTTATACTTTCGTCGATGGTATCAAGTCTTTCTCTATACGCATCTCGAATGTCTTGCCTTCTTCTGTATTGAGCTCGCGCAAGATCATGCTGTCGTTTCTGCTGGGCGACTTCGGATCTTTGTCGCTCAAGGGTTTCATATCTGCTTTGAAGTACTACAAGTTGGTCCTGGGCTCTCTGGAGATTTGACTGACGGGTTTGTTCTGCTATCTCCTGCTTTCGCGTTTCGCGTCTTTGTTCAGTTTCGGCTATGAGTTCCCTGTGTTGTCTGACTACGCGATGGTTTTCTCCGAGTCTTGTGAGTCTGGATGCAAGCTGGGCCCGTTGAGAGTTAAGTTGCTGAGTAAGCATTATCATTGTCGGGTCTGTTTCGATCTGTTGTTTTATTTGTTCTGTCAGGGGGCCTACTGCTTGTCTTTCAAGATTTCTCACATTGGCCTGGAGCTGGCTGATTTGCATCATCAACTCATCCTGCTGCACCTCGAGAGTGTCGAGCTTTACCTGCAGGGTGCTTCTGACATTTCCGATTTGCTCCAAATCGGTAAAACCAAAAGTTTCGCTAACTTCGTCAAGAGCTCTTGTTGCCGAGTCGAGGTCTCGCTGGACGCGGTTTCGCTGTTCCTGCAATTCGCTCAATCTCTGCCCAACATCCTCCCTGGTTGTTGCTCTTTGTCTGGCGAGGAACATTGCTACCAGTTCATTAACTATAGCCGCTGATTCGCCGGCGCTTCTTGCGGTCATACTGATAGTGATAAGGTCGGCATCTCTTTGGGGTGAGACGCCGAGCCTTCTGTCCAGATCTCGCAGTGCATATCTGATACGCTCATCCCGTGTGTCGCCGAAACTCTGGAACCACTCGGTTTGCTGTATTCTATCTCTCATGACAAGGTCTTCGAGGGTTCTCTGTTGTCTCATCTGGTTAGCGAACAAAGCTCGATGACCAAACCGAACATCTCTGGCAGCTTGCGGCTGACCAATTGTCATCGGGTCTGTTTCGCCCGGCGGCAGGACTTCGAGGATTGTTCTGGCGGTATATTTCGGGTAATACCTGCGCATTAGGTACCAGCCTGTTCCGCCGATCGCTAGTCCGAGTATAGAGGCGATGATTATCAGCAGGAGGTGTCTGCGGATTATAAGCCAGACATCTCTTGGCGTGAGATTCATCGTTGCCTGTGCTTGTGGGCCTCCTGGCGGCAAGGCCGGCCTTTGACCTGGTAGATTTTTCTGATTCATATTATTTAACCTGTATATTTAGATTTAGAGATTATCGATTTCCCGTTCTATCTGTTTTTTCATTTGCTCTGTGGCATCAGGGTTACTCAATGCCTGTTGATAAGCTTCTCTGGCCAATTCCCGTTGTCCAACAGCAGCTTTAATCCTCGCAAAGTTATGCCAGACTTCAGCAGGTACGCCTGCTTCACTACTTTCATATTGCTGGAGAGCAGCCTGTGCAAAATTTTCTGCTTCATCTAATCGTCCATTTTTGTATAGGGCATAAGCATAAGTATCGAGTACATGCGGTGCGTTCGGCATTATCTGGTAGGCTTTCTCGGCGTATTCGAGGGCCTGATCGAGGTTTTTTCCATGCTTTGCAAGAAGGTATGCAAGATTATTCAGGAGAACAGCATTATCCGGATGCTCTGTTAGTATTTCGTCATATTGCTTAATAGCCCGTTCAAGGTAACTATTATCGGATGTTTTCGCATATGCTGACTGCAGTACTTCTGTCTTATTCATTGTGTACTGCATTTTGTCTATACCGCGACTTGTCTCGGTTTCACGGCTCTTTTCCAGATATTCCAACGCTCGGTTGTATTGTTCATTTATTTTTGCCAGATTAAACATAGTCCAGTTTGCAGCGAAAGAGTCCGGATTTTCGGCCAGTATTTGGCGGCAGGTTTCTTCGACTTCCGCACTTCCAAGCAATTCATACATTCTTTGCAGAACCCAACTGGCGGCGGTTTCGTCAGCACTGAGCTGCTGCAATGCACTTCGAAAATCTCTTATGGCAGTTTCTCTGTCATTTGTTTCTAGCCTGGCTTCAGCCATTCTCATATATGCTATTGATGCGTGTTGAGAATCAGTGTATCTTCCGGCCTGTGTAAATAGCTCATCGAATTTTTCCAGTTCCAGCAATGATTTGAGATATCCGTCCAGGGCATCTGGTTCGGGTGATTCCATCTGGCTGCTTGCCTGCCATCCCTGACGGAAAAGCTCGGCGGCCTCTTGGTAGTCGCCTTCGGAAAACGCGAAATCACCGGCACGCTTGTACCATTGGATATTTTGCGGATATTTTTCAATCATTTCACTATAAAAATCTCGCAAAGCCTGCGTTCTGCCGAGTTGCTGATATATTTCAGCAAGCAGTATTCCTGCCTCCATCGGAGTATCGGGTCTTTCGACGGCTGTGGTAAGTTCGGAGATAGCGTTCTGGCTTCTTCCTGCTCGATGATAGGCTCTTGCCAGGGCTATTCTTGTAGCAGGTCTGTCGGCTAGTGATTTGCTTCTGTTGAGATCGATTATGGCCTGATCATAGTCAGCCCGCAGCAAGTTGATTTCACCTCGAAGCCTCCATGATTCGGCATTTTCTTCATCCTCACTGATATGGTCGTTTACAAGCCGCAACGCTTCCTCGAGCCTGCCTTGTCTTTGTGCCAACCATGCTCCGAGCAGAGAGGCCCTTGGATCATCATATTGTTCATTAAAATCTGCAAGAGCTGTTTCAGCTTCTTGTATTAGTCCCACATCGAGCAATGTTTTTATGTGCAGCAGTCTTGTTTCGATGGAGTCATCGGCTTGCAATAATTTTTCGCCGTATTGTGAAACCGTTTCTGTGTCTCTGGTCTGGCTTGATACGAGCATTAAGGCCTGCAGTGGTTCCGGATCTTCCGGATTGTGCGTGTGCATACTTTCCAGGACTTCCTTTGCCAGGTCGAACCTGCCGGAATTATAATAGTGTCGCCACAGCAGGGAAGGGTCTTCAGACTCTGCCAGCACCTGATCAGCTTGCTGCTCTTTACCTCTTTCTCTCAGATGCTCGGCGTAATGATGTAAAGTGACCCTATCGGACGGATCAATCTCCATCGCCCGTTCAAAGGCCGATTGAGCAATATCGAACAAAGATTCTTTTTGCTTCTCATCGGACTCGCTTTTTGCAAGCTCTGTAGCGAGTTCTCCCAGAAGAACGGCATTTTGAATTGTAGGATTGCTTCGAAGCAGATTCTGTCTGATAGCAAGAGCGTTCAGGGGCTCTTCGTCCCGAATAAATTCGGCGTACATGCTTAGCATCTCCATTTGAGCCTGGCCTGTGCTAAGAGCAATTGCTCTTCTGAATGCGTTATCAGCTTCAGTTTGCTGACGGGATGAGACACTTGTTCCAAGTGTCTGGTTGCGCTGATAAGTAATAACTGCCATTCTCGTTGCAATTTCGGCGTCCAAGGGATTAAGCGAGTTAGCGGTGGAAATCGCATCTACGGCATCACTGTAGTTTTCGTTTGCCGCGTAGATATTACTTCTGAGCAAGTACGCACGGGAAAAGACTGGCCTGTGTTCGAGGCTTCTGTCGATAGCTTGAAGAGCATCACTGTAGTTTTCCTGAACGGCCAGAAGTCTTGCCTGGAAAAAACTGCCCTCTGCCCGATCAAGATTCTGGTCGATAGCAATTTGGACCACTTGCTCTGCAAGGTCATAATCCTCCTCCTGCAAAGCCATTTCAAAGAGTTGTTCAGCGGCGAAGAGTCTGGAGTTTATTACATCCTCAGTCTGCTCGGCGTCAATATAAGCTTCGGTGATTTGTGTTTCTTTTTCTCTCTGAAGTATTTCTTGGAATATTTCCTTCGCTTTTTCGCTCTGGTCCGTATTTCTGTAGAATATACCGAGATTAATCTTGCGAATTATGGGGTATTCAATATCACCCAAGGCTTTTTCTTGTAATGTCTGACGCCGTTGTGCATCTATCTGCGCGGGATCTGGTTCGTCAAGGATATATCCGTACAATAAAGCAGTAGATGCGTTTGGATTTTGCTCAACAAAACTGCTGGCCATTTGCCTTGCTTTGTCGAATTGGCCTGTTTCGATGAGATATTCAGATACTGATGCAAAGCTGCTTTCGTCCAATAGTTCAGGTTCAATTTCGAGAAGCTTGATCGCCAGTTCGACAAAGGTTTCCTGTTCCTGTCTGAGTTGCTGTTGGGGCGCACTAATGTCCTGCTCCGGTTCTTCAGCGATCGGCAGAGCGTCGGTGGGCTCGGCCTGAACACTTTCAATATCTTGCTGCAGCTGTTGAGCGGAGATTGCCTGCTGGATTTGCCTCATTTTATTCACTGTCAGCAGTAGCTCAAGATGGATTTTATCACCCTTTGCAAGATCACTTTGCGTGAGTTGTTCTTCGGCTTGCTCGTATTGGCCTGAACGGATAAGCGCTTCCAATTTCATTTTGGTACTTCTTTGAGTGGGTTCAAAGCGTTGCTCATACGAACTTATGATATTAAAGGCAGGGTCTGGTTGTCGCAGTTCAATTAATACCCTAGCGTAATCCAGCAGGGCGTCAGGGCGATACAACTGGATAGGTCTTGATCCTTGCAGGGCTGCTGTCAAAAATTCACGCACCGCACCAATTTCACCAGTGTCCTGATATTGCATAGCAAGGCGGTATGCGACGGCAGAGTCGGGTGTCCCGGCAGCCTCAAGCTGGTTATGTGCTGCATAGAGCTGTCTTATGGCTTCGTCTTTTTGCCCTCTGGCCAGATTCAGTATCCCGTCCCATTTGACAACTTCGGGGTGTTCCCGCGTTCCCAGTAACTGTGCTATCTGGTGGATGGTATTTTCAGCATCCTCTACTAACTGCTGTTTCCTGGTTTCGTCCTCGGGAGCCATATCGAGCAAGGTATCGGTATAGCATCTGGCAAGGCCCACATATAGGTTTACAGCATTAGTGTGGTTACGATGCTGCCGGGGTCCTTCCACTTCTTGGGCGCCGGGTAGCAAAAGAGCATTTTCGGCTATTTCAATAGCTTTAGCAATATCATCGCGATTTTGGTTCAGAGAGCCTTTCATATGGTAAAGCTGGCTAGCCAGAATCGCATAAGAAACTTCATCCGGTTCAATTTGCATTGCTTTTTCAGCACTCTGCAGGGCTTTTGGAAGGTATTCATGACCGCGATAAAGATAATAATTCGCCAGAGCCGATAATGCCCGTGCATCATCGGGGTAGTTTTCCGCCAGTTCTATGAATTCTGGTTCCAGTGCTTCTATATCAAGTACACCCTCTTGGGCAAGCTGTAATTCCGTATTAATACGGTTTATTTCAGCGTGAGCTTTGTCATCGGCCTCCTCTGTGCCATCTGCCAATATCTGCTGCGCTTGATGTCTGGCCTGTGTCTGTTGATCCAACTGTCCTGCTGAGGCGAAGATGTTGCCGCGTGTGAGCATTGACTCAGCAAGATAGAGATATCCCCAGGAGTTGGCAGGCTCTAATTCTATTACTTTTTCAAGTATCTCATTTGCCTGCTCAAGTGTCTCGCTTCTGTCGGTGACAACACCGGCTCTTGCTCTTTCAAAGAGGGCTCGGCCCTTGGCCAGGTATAGGTAAGCTTCCAGTGATTCAGCGATGTAATCATCTTCCACCATATAATAGACATCCCAGGTTTTCAGTGGCTTTTCTAGCAGCTCAGTGCCCTGGGTGATTTCGAGAAAATCATCAACCTGTTCAATGACCTCGTTCCACGCTCTGCCTCCGGTATCCGAGATATTGTAGAAATAGTTGATCAGACCCAGTCGGGGTATAACCTCATCCGGTGCTAATCTTGTGATTTCCCTCCAAGACCCAAGCAGGTATTGCCACTGATCTGTTTCATTGTAAAGTTCTGTCAGCCTGTATAATACTTCGACGCGCATATGATCGGAGTCGGCGTAGCTTCTTGCTCTATGAAAGTTCCTTTCGGCGGATTCGAATTGTCGCTCCCTGATTTCCGGGTCCTCAGCCTCTCGTGCGGCGGTCAATGCCAGTTCGGCATCTTCCAGTAGTTTGTACGGGTCTCTTGGGAACAGGTACAGAATTGCTATAATTGCGGCTACCAGTCCTATTACGAGAAACACCGAGCCGAGTAGTGCGACTTTTTTATTAAGTTTTTTGGCCATAAATACACCTTTTCGTTGATATTGTAGGATTAATCCTGTGCATCAATCTCATCCATCAGCGGCCAGTGCTCCTCTTCAAGTATCGGCAATACGGTTCTCATGAGCTTTTCGCTGGCCTTTTTTATATGCTCCCTCTCTGGAGGGGTGTTTGGCGCATGGCTTCCGCCGAAAAATTTCCACTCGACTTTGCAAAAATACGAGTGCTTGTTGAATATATTCTGGTTTATCAGGAATCTGGCCTCTTCCCTGTTCGAGGCGTATCTGCCATCAACATTGATAAGATACAATACAGGGAATTCGCTTTGTTGCCAAGCCTGTGATTGTATGTTGGCAAATCGAAGGTATCTTGCCGATTTGTCTGCTTGGCCATCGCCGTTGAGATCCAATTGAATACTGTCGGCCCCGACTTGTTGGTGCCCGGCGCCTGTATAGCATTCTTCGGGCACATGAGGCACTCTGTCAGGCATATCGTAATATGTGATAAATAAAGATACATATTTTACACTGCTGTTGGCTGATTCGTCGGGGTCCTCAAGCACCCACTGGATATACTCTTCCGTGCCAAGACTGTCGAGTATTTCACGGTTCTCAATTTTTACTTTTCGCACTATATTATATGGTCCAAGCCTGTTGCGGTGGGTTGCATCGAGGTCTTCGAGAGGTTTTCGTATGGGAAGTGGTTCTTTGGTAAGATAGAGTTCGAATTTATTGATAATTACGGACATACTCGTTCCTGCCAATGCCAGCAGGACAGCGCAGACCATGAATGACGGCTGGGTATAGTGTTTCCAGGCCGGATATGCTTGTGTTGAGGTTTTATTATTTCTATCGGTCACTATACTGTTCTTTCTATTCAGGGTTTTTCTTGTTAGCGACGATGACTTCCGGTTCGGTTTTTTGCTGAGTTTCGTCAACAAACAGATTGCCCATAAACCATGCTAATATACCGTAAAGGCCAAATGCCAAAAAGAGCATAGCTAATCCAAGTCCGTCGTGATATATGCCCTGAGCGTATTCCGGTTCACTATATACATAGATAAAACCGGTTATCGTAACGCGGACAATGTTGCAGAAAATAGCAATAGGAACAGTGCTGGCCAGAAGGACGAGTCTTTGCCATATTGGTCGATAATGTAAATATGCCATTGCCACTCCCAGTGCCACGAACGCCATTAACAACCTCATACCGGAACAGGCTTCGGCAACATTTAGTGGAGTTTCCAGCGGCTGGCCGTGGTGAATTACATCTATTATAACTCCCTGCACGGTTGCTTCAACGCCTTCCATAAGGTCAAGGATAGCGCCGGCAGCCGCTGCACCTATGGTTCGAAGCGGCATAGAGATTCGGACATAATAGCGATTTGGTATCGGTATGGCAAAGAACAAAAATGCGACCGGTACAAAGGCGTATTTTATGATTCTCCATCCGGTCATAAACAGTACAATAGCACCGAGAACCGCCAGCATCGTCAGCGGCCTCAAGTAGCCATATTGCAGTTGCACAATGTTAAAGGGATAGAAGAAAAGCAAAAATACTAACGCCAGCAGTCCTATAATGCTGGGTTTTGGTTTTTCGCTCAGTATTGCCCCGCTGCGCTGGTTAATCAGATACAGGCTGAAAAGCGGGATGATGAATCCATGCGACCAGTCTTTGTCTGTGTACCATGTGCGCACGAGGCTTTGCAGTTCGTGGCGAAAAAGGAAAAAGAACAAAGCCGCGATCACAATAATCTTTATGTAGCTGTGTATGCTTACATCTTTCCAAGTGACGCTTTTATGCTTCAGTATGCCATCCTGGTCGATGTCTGCGGTGAGTTCCTGCGCCATAGCTAAATGTCTATCTATTGAATAAAGCCAAATACTCTTCTTGTGCCAAAATCCAGATCTGCAAAATTTCGGTCATAGATAAAGCCAAATCCGTAAGTTGCTCGGAAGGCATTTCTAAGTACTGCCCTCCATCTTGAGGTTGGGTGTGTTCCTACATTAATTAGGTCGTTTGGCTTGATGAAGAAATCGGGCTGTTCACCTCTTGCGATCTTTTCCAGATCAACCATAACGATCTGCTCTCTGTTATCTCCTATACGCCTGATAACTTCGACATTTCTGGGCCAAGCCAGCGGCCCAAGTCCTCCGGCGGCAGCTATTGCCATTTTCAGCGTCATTGGCCGTCCTGTGAGGTTTATGAAGCCCTGATTGTTCACGTTACCCATTATGCAGAATTCGCCAATGATATCGACCGGGACATGGACAGTGTCTCCCGGCCTGATTACCACATTATATCTCGGATCACCCGCTAACAGTTTATCTGCGGGTATTTTTATAACGCGAGTCTGTACTGCTCCTGGGCCTATTTCATCCCAATCGAAATCGTCGGGGTAGTCCTCCGGCGTCATTGGTTCCGGTCTCGGCAGAGGTTCAGCAACTTCTACATCCGGTTCTTCTACGGTTGGATCAGGTTCAACCTCTTTAGGAATCCACCTGCCGTCTTCCCACACCCATTCAATTCGGCCGGTTGGTTCGGTGCGAGGAGCTTCTATGACGGTTTCCTCATCTTCTGTTAGCTGCTCTTGCTCTTCTTCCTCAGGTGTCATGAGTAATTCCATCTCCGGGTCGTAAATTTCACGCTCTAAGCTTTCCGGTGATGCCATTTCGAGTAATTCATCGCCGCCATCACCCATTGCCGAAGATGCCATAATAAGCCTATTGTCTGGCTCGGACTGAGTCCTTGGGGCAATTATCTCCAGCATTTCATGTTCTGCATCTTCAAGCTGAGGAATTTCAGGCATTGGCTGGGTTGGTTGCGGTTCTGTCAGCGGCTCTCTGCCGGTTATTTTTCGTGCTACATAGACATAGCTAATATTAAACTGGCTTATGCTCCCTGCGGTGGCAAGTGCGTCAGTTAGTCTGAAATCGTATCTTGGTATGCTGTATCTGCCGGGCTGAGGTACTCCCTGGCCAAGTACGGAAAAGGTTCTTTTTTCGGATTGTCTGAGGATGACTGATACTGAAGGGTCTTTTAGCAGGGCCGGCGATAGTATCCCAATGATTTCGTCTTCAAGCTGCGATTCTGTCAATCCTTCTGCCTGCACCACGCCCACTTCAGGTATTGAGATTCTTCCGGTTTCGGTAACTACATAGTCGTTGATGTAGGGTTCGCCTTCGCGCAATAGCTCATAAATGGAGATTCGTACGATATCACCTGAGCCGAAGACATAGTCCGTTTCAAAAGCCATAACATCTACGGGCCTGGGGTCTTCGGCCCCTTCCCATGCCGGTGGCTCTTCCTCAGCTACGCCGAGGGAGTCGAGAATTACATTTACCTTTGGCACGGGACGGAATCTTCCTACCTGTGTGGGGTCGAAAAATTGATCACCGCATCCTGCCGTGATTATTATGGCAATTAGTAACAGCATTGCCAGAGACGCAACTTTCAGTTTAGACATAACTATAACCTTCACACCAAACTTTAATTCGCAGGGTAATCCAATGTTTATCCTCAATTGGTTTATCGGTTTGAGCCGTTGTCTGCTTAATAATTAAAGTGATTGTTACCGGCTCAAACTCGATTAAATAATGTTTTACGCAATATAATTAAGCCATCCTGACCATTTTAATTTGCGCCACACCTTTACCGTGCCTAATCGAATAGCTTTTTATACTATTTGTTGCGGTTTGTGTTCACAAATTTCCTGTGTCGTAAGCCCAATCTATCAATTCTAACTGATGATAGTTTTAATTACAAGTTTTTGAATTTCGTTGATTTTAGGGCTTTTATCGGTCGATGTTCGCAATCTCCATGTTTTTTCTATGCGTTTGTGTCTGGCTAAGACGTAATTTAAGTATTCGCTTGTCAAGCTGCCCCCTGCTGTCCGTAGTATAAATCTCAACTAAAGCGGGGACTTGTATCTCCGGTTGGGCGGTGACGCTGTAATCGTAGGCGCGTATAGCATATGATCGCCCTGACTGATTTTTCAGCAATATCCAGTCTATTCGGGATGTATTACGGTTTTGGTAATAGACGATATCAGATTTCGCGGTTTTTTTACCTTCGATAGCGTAATACCACAGGCCCATCATTCTGGTTGGCTCGGATGATCTCGCATATTGCTCAGCTTTGTCTGCCAGTCGAACCGGAGCTGTGATAATCTGCATTACGCTGTTGGCAATGGTTTGGGGATTAATACTATATGGTAAGTCATGTTGTGAAACAGGTCTTTTATGGGTCTTGAAGCCTTTGTCGGATAGTTCCCAGACGAAAGTTCCGTACGGCTCTACAGCAGTTATTTTAATTTTTCTATGCCAAGGCTGAATCTCGTAGAGGTGTTCTGTCAAGTAGTAACTGTCTTGGTCCGGCAGATAAAAAGTTGCCACGGCCGAGGTGTCGATCTGCTTGACAGACATCCAGTTTTCGCTGTTTCCGACAGAAGTAAACGCTTGTTCAAGATAATCGGGTATCTGTCGGGCTGCTTTGATGCGCAGTTGCGCCTCTGAAGGCTCTTCAACATCCGTCGGTGCGCATCCTATGAAAAACGGCGATATTAATAAAACAAAAACCGCTATTGCGCCAATCTTCGCAAAGTACTTCATTATGATCACTCTCAAATTAAAAGCGAGGAGACCGGCAGTAACCGGTCTCCATTATGAATCTGTCACTATTTTTCTTCGCATTTTTCGCATGGCAGATTCGCCAGTTGCTGCATCAGCGAATATCGTTTCGACACATCCTTATCTGCTAACTCGAGCAACTTTGCCCCGATATCGGGCTTTTCTTTCTGCAACCTGCGATAGCGATTCTGTGCCATTGCATAATCCTTAAAATCAATTTTTGGCGGTTTCGAATCAAGTTGTAATGGGTTTTTGCACTGATCGGCGAGCCTTGGATCGAAACGATATAATGGCCAATGGCCGCATTCGACCGCCATATTCTGCATCTCACATCCTTTTTCAAGGTTGAAGCCATGAGCGATGCAATGCGTATAGGCCATTATGAGCGACGGACCAGGATAAGCTTCTGCCTCTACAAATGCTTTCACTACCTGATTCGGATTTGCGCCCAAGGCAACTTTAGCGACATAAATATTACCATAAGTCATTGCAATCATGCCTAAGTCTTTCTTGGGCATGGGTTTACCAGCGGCAGCAAATTGTGCCACTGCTGCTCTTGGCGTTGATTTTGACATTTGGCCGCCAGTGTTGGAATAGACTTCAGTATCAAGTACAAGGATATTGATATCCTTCCCACTTGCCAATACATGGTCAAGACCGCCGTAACCAATATCGTATGCCCAACCATCGCCGCCTACAGCCCAAACGCTCTTTCGAACAAGGAAATCAGCTACGATACCAAGGTCTTTTGCAATTTGTGAACCAGAGTTTTTACAGGCGTCTTTAATCTTTTCGACTCTTTGTCGCTGATTCTCTATAGCATTCTGTTGGGGGTCGTTCGCGATGGCTGCATCAAGAGCATCCTGGCCAATTGCTTTATCTATCGCACCTTCATCCATTGCCTTTTGCAACAATTCGCATGCCTTTTCTTTCATTTTATCGGCATTTAACCTCATACCGAAAGCAAATTCCGCGGTATCCTCGAACAGGCTGTTGCTCCAGGTTGGTCCTCTGCCATCGTCTCTCTTTGTATAGGGTGTCGTAGGCAGGTTTCCACCGTAAATAGATGAACAACCCGTAGCGTTGCCCATATATGCACGGTCGCCGAAAAGCTGGCTCAGCAATTTTATGTAGGCTGTTTCACCGCAGCCGGCACATGCCGAGGAATACTCGAAAAGAGGCTTGATAAACTGACTTCCTTTTACGGTGTCAGCCTTATAAAGACTCGTATCCACCTCGGGAAGCGACAGGAAGAAATCATAATTTTCAGCCTCCTGATCTCGCAAAGGTTCCTGCAGTTCCATATTTATTGCCTTTTTGCCCGTAGGTTGTTTATTCTCGTCCTTTTCCATTGCCGGGCAAACCTGAACACATGTGCTGCAGCCAGTGCAATCTTCCGGCGCTATCTGAACGGTGTATTTCAATCCCGAAAGTTCCCTGCCTCTGCCGTCTGTGGCCTTATATGTATTAGGTGCTTTGTCCAGATATTTGGGGTCGTAAGCTTTCATCCTTATACTCGCATGTGGGCAAACAAGTGAGCACCTGCCGCACTGAATACACACATCAGGCTCCCACACAGGTATTTTCACAGCAATATTGCGTTTTTCATACTGCGTGGTTCCGGTCGGGAATTTCCCGTCACAAGGCATTTTGCTGACCGGCAGCGAGTCCCCATCGCGGGCAATCATTTGAGCTGTAACATTTTTCACAAACTCGGGTACATTTGCCGGCACCGGCGGATGAAGCTGGGCGCTGCTTGTGACCTTATTAGGATATTCTACTTTTTCCAGCCTTTGCAGAGCTCCGTCCACGGCGGCGTTATTCATTTCAACGACTTTTTCACCTTTAGAGCCATAAGTCTTTTTAATAGCGTCTTTTATGGCGCCAACAGCCTTATCAAGCGGCAGGATATCGGCGATTTTGAAAAATGCCGTCTGCATAATAACATTTATTCTGCTGCCCAATCCGATTTCCTGTGCCAGCGATATGGCGTCTATGACATAGAAATTTAGTTTTTTGTCGATGATATTCTGCTGTACTGGTGCAGGCAGCGTATCCCATACCGTATCTTTGTCGTGGCTGCTGGTAAGAAGGAAAGTACCTCCCGGGCGAACATTCGAGAGCATATCAAATTTCTCAAGAAAACTCGGATTGTGACAAGCTACGAAATTGACCTTGTTAATGAGGTAAGGTTTACGGATAGTGTCAGGGCCAAAGCGAAGATGCGAGATAGTAACCGAACCGGCCTTTTTAGAGTCATAGACAAAATAGCCTTGTGCGCAATTATCGGTCTGTTCGCCGATGATTTTAATACTGTTTTTGTTTGCTCCGACCGTTCCGTCCGAACCCAGCCCATAGAACATACCGGTGAACAGCCCCTCTTCAGGAATTTCAAAATCATGGTTAATTTCAAGTGAAGTGTCCGTAACATCGTCTATAATACCGACTGTAAAGCCGTTTTTGGGTTTGTCAGCATCGAGATTTTCGAATACTGCTTTTACCATTGCCGGGGTAAATTCCTTGCTGCCAAGTCCGTAGCGTCCGCCGACGATGAGAGGATATTTATCAAATGACGCCTGACCTGAATGCATAGCTTCGCCTATTGCGGTTCGGACATCGTTATAAAGCGGCTCACCCAACGCTCCCGGCTCTTTGGTCCGATCGAGAACTGCGATTTTCTTAACGGTTTTCGGCAGGGCGTTTACAAAGTGTTGCACGCTGAAAGGTCTGAACAGTCGCACTTTAATGACGCCGACTTTCTCGCCCTGACTGTTAAGATAATCAACGGTTTCATGAACAGTATCAGCCCCGGAACCCATCAGAATAATAACTTTTTCAGCATCAGCCGGGCCCACATAATCGAATAATTTGTATTGTCGCCCGACTATCTTAGCGAATTTATCCATTGTTTCCTGCACTATGTCAGGTGCGGCCTGGTAAAACTTATTTACGGTCTCGCGACCCTGGAAATATACATCGGGGTTTTGAGCAGTGCCGCTAATCATAGGGTGATCGGGTGAGAGTGCCCGTTCTTTTGCCTGGGCAATAAGCTCATCGTCAATCATCTCACGCATATCATCATAGGTCAATTTCTCTACTTTTTGAATTTCGTGTGATGTCCTGAATCCATCAAAAAAGTGAACAAAAGGTACCCTGGAGGCCAGTGTAGCCTGCTGAGCAATAAGAGCAAGATCCATTACTTCCTGGATTGTTGATGAGCATAAGAACGCAAATCCTGTTTGGCGACAGGCCATAACATCACCGTGGTCGCCAAAAATGGATAATGCCTGGCAAGCCAGTGACCGTGCGCTTACATGAAAAACAGTAGGCAGCAGTTCACCGGCGATTTTATACATATTTGGAATCATAAGAAGCAATCCCTGCGAGGCAGTGAATGTGGTTGTCAGGGCCCCTGATGCGAGAGCTCCGTGCACCGCTCCGGCAGCACCGGCCTCTGACTGCATTTCCGTTACCGAGGGGACCGTGCCCCAGATATTCTTTTCTCCGACAGCAGTCTTGGCATCGGATATTTCACCCATAGGCGAACTCGGTGTGATTGGATAGATTGCTATTACTTCATTTGTTGCATGGGCTGAATGAGCCACTGCGGCGTTACCGTCAATTGGAGCCATCTTACGAGTCATAAAATTTTACCCTTTTTCTAAATCTAAAGACCAATGTCATCAATTTGTCTAAGTACGGTTAAATAAAATTGTACACTATCAGTTTTGGGAAGTACTGGCAAGCAAAAGAGCAGGATATTTATGGATTTTTCTGTGTAATGCCGCCTTCTGAGCTAAAAAGACTGCCAATTTGGCACAAGTTTGGTCGATCTCGGGCAAGAATACTTGTTTAAGACAGAATATACGACGAATGTGGCCAGGCACGGATTTTGCAATTACTCATCGGTGTGTTTTATGGAGTTTGTTTTTTTTTCTCAGAGTCAGGTTATTTGTAAATGATAAATGGAATGGAAAGGCACGATAATGAAATTTGACAAATTTACAATTAAAGCTCAGGAAGCTCTGGCCACGGCACAGCAGATAGCTATGGCTAAATCTAACACTTTGCTTTCGCCGCTGCATATTTTAGCTGCCCTGCTGAAAGATGAGCAGGGTCTGCCGGTTGAGATATTAAAAAAACTCGGCGCTAATTCCGGGCGCATTGGTGAAATGACAGAAAGCCAGCTTAATCGCCTGCCGCAGGGAAGCACCGGGCAGATAATGGCTGAGCCTGCCTTTAACAATGTTGTTCTTGATGCGCAGAACCGTGCTGACAAAATGGGCGACGAATACCTTAGTGTTGACCATCTCTTGCTCGCACTTTCGGCAGTCGCTAGCGACGCTAAAGAAATACTCAAGCTCAGTTCTGTTACCCCGAGTGAATTGGAAAAGGTTATTAAAGATATCCGCGGCGGCGAGAAAGTAACTGATGCAAGCGCAGAGGAAAAATATAAGGCTCTTGAGAAATACGGTATCGACCTTGTAGATATGGCGCGCAAAGGCAAGCTCGATCCGGTTATCGGCAGGGATGATGAGATTCGACGATGTATGGAGGTGCTTAACAGGCGCAGGAAGAACAATCCGGTTTTGATCGGAGAGCCCGGAGTGGGCAAGACGGCAATTGCCGAGGGCCTCGCACAGCGGATAGTAACAGGTGATGTCCCAGCTGGCTTGAGGGATAAGCGGATAGTTGCGCTGGATATGGGTGCGCTGATAGCAGGAACTAAATTTCGCGGCGAGTTCGAGGAGCGTTTCAAGGCGGTTTTGAAAGAGGTAGTTGCAGCACAGGGTCAGATAATTCTCTTTATTGATGAGCTCCATAATGTCGTTGGAGCCGGCAAGGCCGAAGGTGCGATGGATGCAGGCAATCTTCTCAAACCTTCGCTGGCTCGCGGTGAATTGCGTTGTATTGGAGCTACGACGATAAAGGAATACCGCAATAATATAGAAAAGGATGCGGCTCTTGAGCGGCGTTTTCAGCCGATAGTGGTTGGTGAGCCAAGTGTTGATGAGTCTATCGCTATTCTGCGCGGACTTAAAGACAGATATGAGGCGCATCATGGAGTTCGTGTAACCGATGCGGCTCTGATAGCTGCGGCCATGCTTTCCAAGCGATATATTACGGACCGATTTTTGCCCGATAAAGCGATCGACCTGGTAGATGAGGCCGCGTCTCGACTTAGAATTGAAAATGATTCACTGCCCGGCGAGCTTGATGGGATCCGCAGAAAGATTGTTCAGCTTCAGATTGAGCGGGAGGCTCTTAAAAAAGAGTCCGATTCTGCCAGTAAAAGCAGCCTGAAAAATGTAGAAAAACAGCTTGCCGAATTGCAGGAAAAAGACAAGAAATTATCCTCGCAGTGGGAGCGGGAAAAAGGCGATATTGATTCAATAAAAAAGCTAAAGCAGGACATTGAAGACGCCCAGCATCAGTTTGAGGAGGCCCAGCGTCGTGGCGAACTGGAGTCAGCAGCCAGACTCAAGTATGGGACAATAGCGGAGCTGAGAAAAAAACTTGAGGAAAAAGAGTCCTCACTTGCCAAAGCAGATAAACGATCGCTTTTGCATAATGAAGTTACTGATGAACATATCGCGCAGGTTGTTGCCAAGTGGACTGGAATACCGATATCGCGTCTGCTCAGCGGAGAGCGGGAACGGTTGATGAATATGGAAGATGCTATCAAAAGCAGAGTTGTAGGCCAGGATGAGGCGGTTACAGCGGTTTCCAACGCCGTTCGCAGAAATCGTGCGGGTCTGGGTGATCCGAACAGGCCTATCGGGACATTTCTTTTTCTCGGTCCTACCGGTGTTGGCAAGACGGAGCTTTCAAAGGCGCTGGCCGAGTTTCTGTTTAATGATCCAAATGCTATGATTCGGATTGATATGAGCGAGTTTATGGAGCAGCACTCGGTGGCTCGACTTATCGGAGCTCCGCCAGGATATGTGGGTTACGAAGAGGGCGGCAAGCTCACCGAGATGGTGCGACGCAGGCCTTATTCTGTGATTCTTCTTGATGAAATCGAAAAAGCTCATCGAGAAGTGTTCAACATATTATTGCAGGTTTTTGATGACGGGCGTCTGACAGACGGCAAAGGCAGGACGGTCGATTTTAAAAATACGGTGATAATCATGACCAGCAATATAGCCGGCCAGCAGATACAGCAGCTTACTGAAGAGCAGGGGGCCGATTGGGAGATTGAAGCTCATGTCAAAGATGCGCTGAAGCAGTATTTCAAACCGGAGTTTCTTAACCGCATTGATGAGGTTATAGTTTTCCACATGCTCAACAAAGACCATCTGGAACGGATTATAGACATTCAGCTTGGCTATCTGGCTGACAGGCTCGCCAGTAAGAATCTTCGTGTCGAGTTCACTGACGATGTTAAAAAGCTCCTTGCTGAGCAGGGCTATGATCCCAGCTATGGCGCAAGGCCGCTAAAACGAACCATACAACAGAAGCTGGAAAATCCTCTGGCAACTGAAATACTTGCGGGTAGTTTCAGTGAGGGAGACACCATCAGGGTAATGACTGCCCAGCGTAGCTTTACATTTGAAAAGGTTGCTTAAAAACATGACGACAAAATGGAGTTATAAAGCTGCTTCATCCGTCTGGAGGAATAAGAAATTTCGCAAAGGAATCTGTCTTGTTCTTGGGCAGGTTGATACCGGCAAGACGACCCTTGTCCGGCAGTTACTCGAAAAGGCCTTGCCCGCAACAAAGACAGCTCTTGTCGATGCCGATATGGGACAATCCCGAATCGGTCCGCCGACAACAGTCGGGTGGGCGATAATTGAAAACCCTGAGGTGCCTTTTGAGAGTATTAAGCCCGGTGGGCTGGCCTTTGTCGGCAATACTATGCCGGTCAATTACATGCTCCAGACTTTGGCCGCTATAAAACAGTGCGTTGACCAGGCGGCCAAACAGGCTGAGCTTGTCATAATTGACACACCGGGATATGTTGAAACAGCTCCTGCTCAGGCTCTGTGGTGGAGTGTATATCAGCTTGTAAAGCCGGACACTATTCTTGCGGTGGCACGCGAAAATGAACTTGAGCCTATTTTAGAACCGTTACAATCTTTCAATTGTTATATTAAAACGGTGCATCCAAGTGACGAGATAGGCCAAAAATCAAAAGAAAAGCGAAGCCGCTACCGCTATGAAAGATTTATGAGATACTTTGCCAAAAGTAAACGCTGTGACATTGACCTTAATAAGGTCGGGATACAGTATCACGGTTCTCAGGGCATGGACAATATAGAGGATAGAATAATATCTATTCGCGACCGTACGGGTTGTGACACTGCTATCGCCTATGTTCTGGGATACCACCGCCGCAAAAAAATACTAACCATTCAGTGCCCGCCGATAGACCGTCGGCGAATCCGCGCGATAGTAATCGGTGATGCGAAATTGCCGCGCGGTGAACAACAACTTTAATCTTGGCAGCTATTCGACTGTTACGCTCTTGGCCAGATTTCTGGGCTTATCAACATCCCTGCCTTTGAGCACTGCGGCGTGATAAGCCAGTAACTGTAAAGGCACTACAGTAAGTATGGGCTGGAACATCTCCGGCACATCTGGAACTGTTATCAGATGATCGGCGTATTGTTCAATCTCGGTATCAGTGTCAGTGGCGACAACGATGGTCCTGCCTCCTCTTGCACGGACTTCTTCGATATTACCAATGATTTTGTCGTATTGAGGCCCTTTGGGAGCGATGAATACGGCCGGCATACCGTCAGCGATAAGAGCGATAGGTCCATGCTTCATTTCTGCCGCCGGCAGGCCTTCGGCGTGAATATAGCTGATTTCCTTGAGTTTCAAAGCCCCTTCTAGCGCGACCGGATAATTGAATCCTCGGCCAAGGAAAAGCCAATTGTTATGGTGAATGTTTTCTGCCGCTATTTGTTTAATATGTTCGGATTGCTCAAGTATGGTTTTAATTTTTTCGGGGATAGCCGCCAGTTGTTCAATCAACTTTGCCGCTTCATAACTGCTTAAATGTTTTCGTCTGCCAAGCTCGATTGCCAGCATCTGTAAAACGGTAACCTGTGCTGTGAAAGCTTTTGTGCTGGCCACGCCGACTTCCGGACCGACATGCAGATAAATACCTGAATCGGTGGTTCTGGCGATTGTCGAGCCGACTACATTGACCAGTCCGATTACTGTGGCGCCTCGTTCCTTGGCCTGTTCAACCGCTGCCAGAGTATCGGCTGTTTCGCCGGACTGGCTTATTGCTGCCACAACCGTGCCGTCTTCAATGATGGGGTTTCGATATCTGAATTCGCTTGCGTATTCTGTTTCTGTCGGAATTCTGGCAAGATGTTCGAAAAGAAACTCACCGACAAGTCCAGCATGAAAAGCAGTGCCGCAAGCTGTAAGTATCAAACGCTTCGTTCTTGTCAAATCTCGCAGTTTGCCCGCGATCCCCCCGAGAACTATGCGAGAATCCTGGACATCCAATCGTCCGCCCATACAGGTTTCCAGAGATTTCGGTTGTTCAAAAATCTCTTTCAACATGTGGTGGGCAAAGCCGTCAAGCTCGATCTGTTCGAGCGAGAACTCTATGTCTTTAAGACTTTTTGTAACCGGGACATTATTGCTGGTGAGCGTTCTAAAACCGCCAGGTTCAACCACAATCATTTCATTGTCATTAAGATATATCGCCCGTGTGGTGTGCTCAACTATCGCAGATGCGTCCGACGCAAGAATATATTCGTCATTGCCCACGCCCAATATGAGCGGACTTCCCTTTTTCGCACCAATGATCATATCAGGATAATCGCTGCAAAGTATTGCAAGTCCATAAGTGCCGTGCACTTCTCGAAGCGACCGCTGCACGGCTCGTTCAAATCGACACTGGCCGTTTTCTTTGTCGCACTGGTCTTTTTCTTTATACTGATTGTAAAAATAACCGATCAGATTGGCGACTACCTCAGTGTCTGTTTCGCTTACAAACTCGACGCCTTCGCTTTTTAGCCAGGTTTTTAGAGTGCCGTAATTTTCGATAATGCCATTGTGTACAACGGCGATTTTGCCGGAAAAATCGGTCTGCGGGTGGGCGTTGATCGTCGTCGGCTTGCCGTGGGTTGCCCAGCGGGTATGCCCAATGCCAAGTGTCTGGGTGTAGCTTGGATTTTCAAGTATTTCTTCCAGCCCGCTGATTCTTCCGCTTGTTTTTTTTATTTGGAGAGCCCCGCCGTCCAGCAAAGCTACCCCTGCCGAGTCATATCCTCTGTATTCGAGCCGCTTTAGCCCTTCGGTCAGTATCGGCTGAGCCGCTTTTTTGCCCAGATAAGCCACAATTCCACACATTGCAATCCCTCAAATTAAAAATTTTCAGAAAAATCGCTTACGACGATTCTTAAGCTTTAATTATAATATAATCAGAATTTCTTAACAAGCCAAACTTGTTTATTTATTAATCAGCAATGAAGCCACTCGACTTTAGAAATTTAACTGTATGAAAGGCTTATTCTATGTGTCCCTGCTCATTGCCATAAAACAACTCCATAACCTCATCAACGGATTCCAATTGAGTTAGCGACTCGGCAGATTGAAAACGCAGAAGCGGCCTTGCTATATCCGCTAAAGCTTTAAGGTGTATTTCGGGAGGGGCGTTTTTTGAACTAAGCAGTATAAATAATGCCTGCACATCTGTCGTGGTATTGGGCATCTTCCATCCTTTTTTATTTATACCTAAAAAAGCCGTAGAGGTCTGAATCTCCGATATATGTGTATGTAAAAGAGCCACGCCCGACAAAAGTTCCGTGGGCTGACTCTCAGATATACGAATAAGTTCACTAGCCGCTTTTTTCAGCGTTGATGGTTGTTCAAGAAATGCTACCGACAAGAGACGGTATATGGCTTCAGATAGAGTTGTGTTGCTAAGATCGAGCTGTATTTGGCTGGCCGGGAGAAATGAGGGGTGATAGGCTTGATCTTTGCTAACGCCAATAACCTCACCCCACGGCTTGTCCGGAGGATAGACAATTACATGGTTAACTTTTGAAAACTGCTGATTTATCAGACGCGGCAATCGGTTTAGGTCCGGTTGCCATGCCAATCTACCTTTTCGAACACTTACGATTATAAGTAAATCATTTTTCTCTAAAGTTTCGGTCAGCCAGGGAAGCAGCTCTTTCCAGTTATTCAACAGCAAGAATTTCTCCTGAAGCTTTGGAGGATTGTTTTTTATAATTTTGCGGGCTTTATCCATAGCGGGTGCTGCTGAAACCGTAAGCAAAGAAGCATCAAGTTGATGAGTAAGGGTTTTAATAGTTCCAATGGCTGTGGCAAAGCCCGGCTGACGATCAATCAGAGGGGGGATGGCCATGACAACGCGTTTGGTGGTGTTCAATGGCAGTGGACAACGGCTTATGAGCATCATTTGTGCGCTGCTATCTAATACAGAATCCAGTATTTTTCCGAATATTCGAGCCCGAGAAGATGAGACATCTTTCCAGCCTGCAACAATTGTTGATATACGCAAATCTGTTATAGCTTGCTGGATGCCGACCGGAGTATCTATTGCTGTTCGGGCAATCGGGGTAACAGGAACATCGGCCTCAAGAGCCTGAACGACCGCATGACCGAGCAGCTTTTCGGCTTCTGCTATGCGTTCCTCTGCGTTATCTCCAGACTGGGCTATTGTCAAAGGATAAATTGGTTCATGCGAGGTTCGCTGCCTCAGCAGGATTGCCAGATTCATTAATTCCTCGACCGTCTGCGGATTTGACAAAGGGACAAGCACCCTGTGCGGAGCTTCCGAAGCCTGATAAGGCTGTGCCTCTTCCTCAATCGCGACTTTTCTGGCATAATGGTCAGTTACCCACGAGCCGACGAGGATAGTTACCAATATCATTACTACCGAACCGGTTAAAACTGGCTCCTGAAATATTCCAATGTTAAATCCGACGATAACAGCGGCAAGCGTAGCCGCCGCCTGATTAACGCTCAATCCGTAAATAAGGCTGCCTTCATCGGATGTGTACTTCAATATCTTCTGAGTAGGATATGACGCTGCCCATTTGGTGGTAAGTCCGGCAAAAACCATTACGGCAGCGATAAGCATTGTTTGCGCATCGGCGACGAACATTCGCATATTTACGAGCATACCAACCGAAATAAGGAAAAAAGGTATAAAAAGCGAGTGTCCAACAAATTGAATGCGGTTCATTAATGTGCTTTTTTCCGGGATAAAAGTATTCAGGATAAGCCCCACCAGAAAAGCACCAAGTATCGGCTCGAGTCCTCCGAAATAAGCCAGGTATGAACCGAGGAAGACCGCTGCAAGGACTCCGGTAAATGCTACCACACCGTCGGTTGCTATATTACGGAAAAACCACCTGCTTAATCTCGGTAATATAATAAGCATCGCGGCGACATACAAAAACATAGATAAAAACAATAACGGCCAGAAAAAAACGCCGCCTTCTCC
>PWDX01000239.1 GCA_003553245.1 Phycisphaerae bacterium | reverse complement strand
TTCCCGTCGGAGATTGTCGATTGCTTTTTCTACATTTTGCCAGTTAGTGTTCTGGGTCAGGATAGCGCCGATAATTATCTCAAAAGTCGAATCGCCGGGCCACCATTTCTGATGGCCGAAGCGTTCAAGCAAAAGTTCGTAAATCTCTTTCAGCTTTTCATTCATCGTTTATTAATCGCTTTATAATAAGTCAGTATGTCAACAGCCTTACGATGCGTATTTTGGGGATTTTGCTGTGAAAGTCAATGGTTTTGATAATCACCGCTGCCTGGATTAGCGGTTGACGGGGTTTACCGGCGGTGGTACATTTTTGCGATGATGCAGACGAAACTCTTAATTGGCAAAATAGCATTAGTAGTGGTTATAGCGGCTACTTCCGTGGTCGGGCTTTTTTTTGTTGAGTATGATGAGCCGACGCGGTGGCTGGCAGTGGCGAAGTTTCTTGCCAAGACCGGGTCACTTGTTGGGACGGTGCTGCTGGTCTGGCAGTTTCTGCTTGGTTTCAGGATGGTAAGTTCCTGGCTATGTCGTGATGTGCTTTGGGGGTATATGGTTCATCGTATTGTTGGCATTGGCGGGGTGAGTCTTATTCTGCTGCATCCGGTCTTTATCACGATTTATTATCTGCAGATGTTTGACTGGAATATATGGGCGTTTCGGCTGAGCGAGCGGTTCAGCATTATGGTTTTGTTAGGGGTGGTTGCATATCTGATCATGGCCGTGGTGGTTTTGACCAGTACACTCTGGCGTGCTCAGCTCAGCAAGCGAATCTGGTACCGGATTCATCTTTCCACTTATGCCGTGCCTGTTCTGATATTTGTTCACGGTTTGGCTATCGGTATGACGCTGCGCGGTTCAGGTCTGAAGTATTACTGGTATGTGCTGATGACTATTGTCGTCGGTTTTACGGCTGTTCGGATCGCGGCATTATTCGGCGCCTGGACGGGACGGTATCGGGTCAGTTCTGTAAAGCAAGTGTCGTCGGATACAAACGAAATTATAATGCATCCCGAAGCCGGTGCGCTGAGCCCCGGCATTGGACAGTTTGTTTATGTTCGCTGCCGGCGGTGCGGCAGCGCGCGGCCTTATACCGCGGCTCATTTTGACTCGCAGAGTAAGCGGCTGGGGGTAACTGTCAAGGCTTTTGGAAGCGGCAGCAAGCGAATACATTCTGTCCAGCCCAATGAGCTGATGTATGTTGATGGGCCTTATGGGGTGTTTCTGGATGCGGCATTTTCGACGGACAGACCCCTGGTAATGGTTGCGGGAGGGATTGGCATTACGCCGTTTTTACGGCTGGGCGAGTATCTGGAAGGGACAAAGCACCGCAAGGGATGGTTGTTTTACGGCAATAAATTTTCCGGCGAGATTGCTTATAAGCAAGAGCTTGAGTCGCTTAGTCATATCAAGGTTGTGCATGTTATCAGCGATGAGCCTGATTATCAGGGCGAGCAGGGTTATATTACATGCGAGCTTTTCAGAAAATATCTGCCGGGCGAACTTGATGGTTATGAGTTTTTGCTTTGCGGCCCCGCGGTAATGACGAAAAAGCTGCGAAGCCAACTGATGGCCGAGGGGGTTAGCCATAGCCGGATTCACTACGAGCTTTTCTCGTTGTAGTGGGGAAATTTTACGCCTATGGTGACAGAGTTTTGCCAGGGCCCCGGCACATTTTCCAGGTCGAATGTCCGGCTGTGATAAAGTTGATGTTCACCCACAGCGTAAGAAAGTTTACTGGGCCATTGAAATGGCCAATTTGGTTTAAAATTGATATGTTAATCCCAGCACTGCCGAGATATTGTATGTCTGATCTACTATAGGGCTGCCGGATATTTCATTGCTTAACCATTCGTATTGAGCGTTTCCGATTAATCGCCAGTTATCGTCTATTTTATAACGAAAACCTGCACCGCTAAACCAGTTAATTGCGGAGTTGCCATCGTAGCGACTCCTGCCGGGGCGCACCTCATTCGGCCTGACGCCGTAATAGTAATCCACAAGATCGCTGTTCTGGTAAGCAGCACCTACAAAAGGAAAAAACAACCAGTCTCCGGCAGGGAAAAACAAAGAATAGTCTGCGCTTAGCTCATACCCCTGATATTTATTCATCGTATCAGCAACCCCGCTAAAGGTTAGTGTTCCCCAGTTAAATGTTCTTGTCAGGCCAAAACCAGCATCTAGGGTTGCATCCCTGTCAGCCATGCCGGTTAACGCAATGCTGTCGCCAGAATCATATCCGTCGAACCGCCAACTCAAAAGCCCATAAAAAGACCACTGTTCTATCTCCAGCAGTTCATAACTTACCGATATGCCCCGAAACTCAAACGGTCCGCTCTCATAAACAATAAACGGAATCGGGTAAACCTTTTCGCTAACCCCTTTATACGGTTTTGAAGTTATTACCACTCCAGGACCTACCCGCCATGTATCCTCTTGCGAAGCGACCGATTCGGACGGTTGAAAAATACAAAACATTGTCAAAAGCATCCACAACCAAATAAAATAATTTTTTCTAAAAGGCATCAATGATCTCCTGTTTTGCTATTAGCGTTTTTGTTCTGATTCGAGCATTTGTTTCCATTTTTCTATATGACCGGACTCATCGCGAGCGTCTTTTTCTATTATTTTTCGGGTTGGCTCATCCCAGTCAACAGATTCAAGCAACCGGCTATAATGTTCAACGGCTTTGGACTCTACCCATATGCCTGTCTTAAAGACCATTTTCCTGCCAAGTATCCTTGAGAAAAACCCAAAACACAACCCTACAATCCAGTATCCAAACCTGATTGGGCTGGGTCTGAAACCATATTCATAAAGCTTTACTTGAAAGTCCTGCAGATGGGTCATTTCATTGCACATTGCTGCAATAAGCAGACGGTTATGTTCATTTTTCTGTCTGCTTATCTGGAATTTGTAAATGTTTACGGCCATAAGCTCCAGGGTATGCAATGTCCGAAGTGCTTTTTTTATTTGCCGCAATTGCTCTGCGGATATACTCCTGTCCTTAAATTGGACATCCGTGTCATTTATACTGGTTCTGATAATTGAAGATTCCAAGTCTTATCTCGTTTCTGCTTAAACTGCAAAATTAAAAGTTAATGGCTTCCTGAACTCCCACATAATATTCGCAGTGAGCCTGAATTTCAATTAAAAGCCTGATCATTGATCAAAAACCGCAAAATGCTGAAAAGCAAATGTCAGTAAAAGCAAAACCCATACGACTGGAGGCCACCAACGGCAACCAAGATTAAGTAGTATTGATTATCGCCAAATATCCGTTAAAATCGATTAGCTTTTTTCAAAAGGACAATCAAATGAAGATACTGCTAAGCGGTTCTACGGGCTTTATTGGCTCGGCGGCGCTAAAACACCTAAACAATGCCGGCCATACGGTAATCCGCATGGTTCGGCATCCTGTCAAAGCGGGTGATACTTCTGTGTTCTGGGATCCATCAGAGGGTATAGTTGACTCACTGCCCGAAAACATCGATGCTGTAATTCATCTTGGCGGAGAAAATATTTCCGGCAGATGGTCACAAAAGAAAAAGGAGAGGATTTATAACAGCAGGGTAAAAAGCACTCAATTACTTGCTGAAAATATTGCTAAGATGTCGAATAGGCCCAGGGTTTTTATATGCGCTTCGGCTGTCGGATATTATGGCGATCGCGGAGACTCAGCGTTAACAGAAACGGACACCGCGGGAGAGTGTTTTTTATCTGCCGTATGCGAGGACTGGGAGGCCGCAACAGGGCCTGCGATTGAAGCAGGTATTCGCACGGTTAATCTTCGATTTGGGATGGTGCTTGCCAAAGAAGGCGGTGCGCTTTCAAAGATGCTGCCGGCCTTTAAGGTGGGCATGGGCGGGGTGCTCGGCAACGGCAGCCAATGGGTAAGTTGGGTTTCACTTGTTGATGCTGCAAGAATCATCAAATTTGCGCTTCTTACAAGATCGCTTGAGGGTCCGGTTAACGCGGTTGCACCGGAAGCTGTTACCAATCGAACTTTTACGAAAATTCTCGGTCAGACTCTCAATAGACCGACGATACTGCCTGTTCCAGCGAAGATGCTGCGATTAATATTTGGCGAGTTTGCAGAGGAAACGCTTCTGGCCAGCACGCGGGCCGTTCCTGAGAAGCTCTTTAATGCCGGATTTGCATTCAAGCACCCCGAACTTAGGGCCTATCTGAATAACCCGTAACCACGAAATGAAAAATTGAGATAGTTCCATATTTTGCCCCAAAAATTAGGCTTGGCGAAAAATGCCATAAAACCTTGTTATATAAGGCTTTATGGAGGGTATGAAATGCCGGGGGCAAATGCGGATGAGAGGAGTCGAACCTCCACGGGCGTAAGCCCACAGGCACCTGAAGCCTGCGCGTCTGCCAATTCCGCCACATCCGCAGTAATGGGAATAATATGTTTTTTTTTATTGGTCGTCAAGCGTTTAGTGCGAGGAAAGTACTAAAGTGTCATCGTATTTTACCGAAGTAAGCACATTAGCGGATGTATGAAAGAGTTATTATTGCGATATTTTTATACAGCCCGATAAAAGCTTGGTTTTTAGTATTTAGGAAATATCAGGCAATTAAAGTTATTAAGCTGACTTAAATTCGTATTTGGTAAGGTGGATTTATCTGTAATACTTTATTAGGGGTTGGTTTATGTTTAATCGGTGCATTTCTTTAGTCGAACGAGAAGTTAAGGATATTGAAAGAGGCTATCAATGGCAGTAGATTCTATCCAAACTCCAGGCAATGTCAGAAAAGTTGATCATTTGTTTGGCGAGTTTCTTATGTCAAAAGGCCTGATCAATCAATCTCAGCTTGATGAGGCGTTGAAAGAGCAGCACAGCAGCGGCAAAAGACTTGGTGATGCTTTGCGGGATATTAAGATGCTTACCGATGAACAGGTCACTGCTGCGCTTGCCGAACACCTCAATATGGACTATATCTGTATTGATGATGTATCGAAAGTTGATACAGAGGTCGCGAGGATGCTTCCTGAGACTGTCGCTAAGCGGTTCGGCGTTATAGCGACAGGAAAACACAATGGCAGGGTGGTTGTCGCAATGTCGGATCCGCTCAATGTTGTGGCGACTGATACTGTCTCGCTTAAGGTGAACCGTCCTATAAAAGTTGTTTTAAGCTCTGCGGGGCAGATTAGCAAGCTTATAGATGCTGTTTATCACGGCAGCGATGTCGAGGAGCAGCATTTGCGTGATTTGGCCCAGGACGACGACGAGGCGATTGTTGCGGCAGATATTGAAGATGACGATGAGGATACAGACCTCATCAGCGAGCAGGAGGCGGCTAAGGCTCCGGTAATACGGTTTGTTAATCTGCTTCTTAGCCAGGCATCCAAAAGTCGTGCCAGTGATATTCATATCGAACCTCAGGAAAAAACGATGAAGATACGGATGCGTGTTGACGGCGTTTTGCGTGATATGGTTCCACCGGCTCGGCACATGCAGGCTGCGGTAATAGCCAGAATCAAGATTTTGTCGTCTATGGATATAGCCGAGAGGCGGCTTCCTCAGGACGGTCGTTTTAAGATGAAAACCGGTGGAAGGAAAATTGATGTTCGTGTATCGAGCATACCGACCATATACGGCGAGAAGATTGTAATGCGTGTTTTGGACTCCTCTGCCGCAAATCAGGGTATAGATGAGCTCGGTTTTGAGCCGGAGCTTCTCGAGGAGTACCGATACATACTTTCTCAGCCGCATGGTATTATCGTCGTAACGGGTCCGACAGGCAGCGGCAAAAGCACTACGCTGTATTCATCACTTCGCTACCTTAATGATCCGACAAAAAATATTACCACCGTTGAGGATCCGGTTGAGTATCGTCTTAAGGGTATAAATCAGATACAGGTCAAGCCCGATATTGACCTGACATTCGCGTCATCTTTGCGTGCGATACTTCGACAGGATCCGGATATTATACTGATTGGTGAAATCCGTGATAAAGAGACTGTGGATATCGCCATAAAAGCATCTCTGACGGGTCATCTGGTGCTTAGTACCTTTCATACGAATGACGCTCCCAGCGCGGTTAGCAGGTTAGTTTACATGGGGGTCGAGCCTTTCCTGCTTGCATCGACTTTGAATCTGGTAATCGCTCAGCGTCTGGTTCGCAAGCTTTGTAAGCATTGCAAAGAACCTGTTGAATTAGATGAAAAGCTGCTAAGGAAGCTAAACATTAGCTCTGAGCAGGCTCAAAAGGCAAGTTTTTATAAAGAGGTCGGGTGTAATATCTGTGGTGATACCGGTTATTCGGGTCGATTGCCGATTTTTGAATTTATGGTTATGGACAAGCAGATGCGCGAGATACTTATTGCCGGCGGGCAAGAGTCTCAGTTGCGCAATTGTGCGCGCGATAAAGGCTACGGCGGACTTCTTGAAAGCGGCATAAGTAAAGTTGTCCAGGGGTTGACTACCCCTGAAGAGGTTTTCAAAGTTGCCTTTGCCGAATATGAAAAACAGGACGAGTAATTTGTAAATTTTGCACTAAAGACCGACTTTTCGGGTGTCGATAGATAAATTCGGTTCCAATGGGTAAACATATTATTATTTAACGAACAGGATCGTTGAATGAAAAGTTATACATTTATTGCGCGGGATCATTCAGGTAAATCCAAACAGGGTGTTCGTCAGGGCAGTTCATCGTCCGATGTAGTGCTTTGGCTTCGTGAGCAGGGGCTGTTTCC
>PWDX01000165.1 GCA_003553245.1 Phycisphaerae bacterium | reverse complement strand
CGTTGCATCGCTGATTTTGCTGTTCACATTTGCAAGGGTATCGGCGTTATGTGAAGCCCCGCCGAACATGTGAGACTCAACTTCTGCATAATCCAAATCAGCCCAGTTAGATGTTCCATCCCCTATCTTGAACGAGTTTGTGTCACTTTCATAACCAAACTCACCCTCCAGCAAAACAGGGTTATTGTTTGTCCAATTAGTAGCTGTATCAGTTCTAATTTGTATTCTCGTTCTACTCATGCGTTACCCCCACTGTAAATCCTGTCATATCCGGTTATATCAGAATCACCCAAATTCAGTGTCATAGCCCACATATCGGTATCAGACTTTCCTCCATAGAAATATATATCCTGATCTGCCATGTCATCCTCAACCAAGTATGCTTCGGTATGCTTCTCGTTTCCATGTTCTTCGGGCGGTCGTGTGTCTCCGCTGTCATCCAGCGTTGCATCTGAAACCTTACTATTCAAATCGGCAAGCGTATCAGAATTATGTTTATCCCCGCCAAGATCATGGGCTGTGGCTTCTTCAGTCTCTGCATAAGATAACGAATTCCAATCATCACTCCCGTTACCTATCTTAAACAGGTTTGTATCCTCTTCAAATCCAATTTCCCCCTTCAGCAAGGTTGGATTCTCATTTGTCCAGTTATTAGCCGTATCAGATCTAAATTGTATTCTCGTTCTGCTCATGCGTTACCCCCACTGTAAATCCTGTCATATCCGGGTATATCAGAATCACCCAAGTTCAGTGTCATAGCCCACATATCGGTATCAGACTCCCCTCCATAGAAATATATATCCTGATCTGCCATGTCATCCTCAACCAAGTATGCTTCGGCATGCTTCTCGTTTCCATGTTCTTCGGGCGGTCGTTCTGCTCCGGCCAAATCCCCGCCATGTGCAGGCTCTGTGCCCACGTGAGAATCGAACTCGGTCTTTGTAGCCTGCTGTTCATTATCAACGTTTCCTAATCCAACCTGCGTCTTTGTCACGCTATGCGGGTTTGTTATATCAGCTTCGTGATCGTCCAGATTACCTTGCACCAGCGCAATTGCATCGTCCGTCTCGCCAAAACGATTCATCAGGTCAATCTGATCTTCCATACTGCCTGATATATTACCCCACAGTACCGAGATAATTAAATCACCCGTTTCTGAATCAACCTCATCTAAAATCCCAGACAATATCTGCCAATTTCTTCTAAACTCTTCAGCTGTGCTTGGTGTAGATTTTAACCTTTGAGCCACTATTTTTGCCTCCCACTTGGCCTTCCCTCTGCGACAACACTCTCCAAAGCCCACGCTTTATCTGTTTCGCTATTCCCGAGCGTAAGAGTTACCACACTTCCTCGAATTCTTTTTCTTGCAACCTGCTGGCGACCACCCTTGCTTGTGGACCCGCTGACTTTATTTTTGCTTTCAACCACATTTTGGAATGTATCCCCAACACGCAATGTCCAATCTGCCGGGCCACTATTCTCATCCATAACCAGCCATAGCTTTCGAACAATCCCTTTAATGAATTCACTGCCACCTATTCTACGTGGCAAAAAGGTAATATATGAGTCAATATCATATCCGTTATCACTGTAAGACTTGTCATTAAATCGAAATATCTTCCCGTCTGCAGAACCTATATACATCCCCCTGTGATAAGACTTTTCGCTATCAAAAAAATGAGAAACTACAGGATTTATATTTGCATCATAATAATCTGGGAATATACCCTCTGACCTAAGATCAAGAAAAATTCCACCACATCCCTGTTCGTATTGTATTATTAAATACACGCCTTTATCCACTTCAGACCACTCGGCATCTACGGCAACCGCAGGCATCACAGAGTCAACAAACTTAAAGTGTACTTCTGTTGTTTCAGAAGGCGGTTCATCTAAGTGGAGGGCCAAAGAATCTCCGGCAACTTCCTCGCCTTCTAATACCCACTTATCATGCTCCCACAAAGAGCTGGTTCGAACCGAATAAAGCACAACTGGCGCCATGAAAGGCACAGCAAAATGATGTGTTTCTTCATATTCTGCATCTTCTTCTGGTATGTCAATATATTTATTGCCATGTTCAACAACATTGCTAACCTTTTCCGAAGAAACATCGTTCAACCCGGCCTCTACAGAAAAAGTGTATAAGTCAACACCATTTGAGAACAATACAGTTCCCGGCCCCATTGCTGCCCATGCACTGTTGCTCATTATCCCGACCTTGTCATCAACTAACCCTATCTGTCCGCCTGCCATAGGATCACCCTTTACTAAATAAACAGAGGTCTTGCATCCTATAAGAAGGTAGTCGTCTTGGAGCGGCACAAGTGCCGTTACAGTCTCTCCTATATCCCCGCCTTGGAATGCTGCCGCCGAATCAGTTTGCCCATAGTCCCAATCACTCGCATCGCCAACCCTGCTTGCATAATATCTGTGACCGTTTGTTAACCCCCCAGAAAGTACTATCCTGTCCCTATAAACACACCCTACGGTAACATCAAACGGCATGTTTTCGCTGTCCCAATCACTCCAGCCGGCATCTCCATCCCAAACAATACCAGAAGACTTGCTAATAACATAAACGTATAATTTGTTGCGAAAGGGAATAAAAACCGATGGGGCAACGTAATCAACAAACTGAGTAGTGTTTGAAAGTTGTTCGGCTGACGTCCCAATCCAAATATTATTCTCTGTAGCTACGACCAAATCACGACTATCAATAATGCCCAACTCTGAGTCTATCTTCGGTATTTCACCGATCCAATATATTGGTTCCCCCAAATCAATCGAAAGATCCAGTCCAGGGCGTTGTCCACCTCGTGCCCTTTCTTCGATCACGTCAAATAATCGGACGTTAGCCAGATCAGGGGAAGTGCCTTCCCTCGCATTGCGATGGCTCATCACTGTAGAAAGACCGCTGAATGGGAAAGGCCACTCTATTATTCTTGGTTTATCCATAATTACGACCCCTCAATGATATTCCCATCTTTGCCTCTCAAAACAACATTTCCTTTTCCGTATCTTTGAACTGAAAGCGGGATGGTGAAATCATATACAAAAACATCCCCGTTCTGACGCGCAACTGCAAACTTTTCACTATCAGGGCTGAAATCTATGCTTAAAACCATGCCTGCCCTATCGGTCACATTATCTATGCTGAATACTACCGTATGCGAATCGTCACCTGTATATCTATTGGCCAAGCCTATACTGTCAGTCCCGCCTGCACCTAACCACACCTCATTTGGAGAACAAGATAAGAACAATGTACTATTAAGTGAAACACTCTCTTCAATCTCATACCCGATATCGGATAGAGATAATACACTTACAGTTTCATCGCTACGGCCTTGATAAAACTCACTCCCGGAAGGGTGAAATGCAATAGGCCATCTAGTTGTTTCAGGGAGTTCATATAATTTTTGCCATGTGTAAGGGGTTTTTATCTCTTTCCAAACCCCTACCCCTTGCGATTGGTAACTTGCTGGCCCACCACCGGCCTCCACACTATCCTCGACAAGCGCAACGTCATACTTTTCATCGTCTATACTGTTACGGAGAGAATCATTTGCTACCTCGTAGTATTGACCAGGTGGGGCATAGTCATCATAATCCATATTGCGTATTTGTGAAGAATAGAATGAGTGACCGGATCTAAGCCCCAGATATTTACCAAGGGGGTCTAAAGCCATACCTGAAAGTTCTACAAAATGTGGATCAAACAGAGGTACTTTTTTATAATCTGCTTCAGCATCAAATACTCGAAAACCCAAATACGGGGGGGTACCACCTGCATCGTAATCACGAGAACCTATAAGAATAAATCTTCCATCGTTGGTGTATTTTATCACGGCTGGAGCACCACGAACAGACATACTTGCTATTTGCGCAAAATTATCGTTTACGTCAAAAACTTGAACCCCCGCTCCAGAATAATTCTGCGCCAAATACTTACCATCCGGGGAAAAGCACAGTGTAGACCAGTTTCTTTCATTCCCAGGCGCATGGCTTGCTGTCCACCTCTGCGCTGTTTTCGAATGAACCCATGACCAATCCGTTGTGTTGAGGACTATTAGAGATTTATCAAGTTCACCGCCCCCGCCACAACAAGCAAGTAATGTCCCATCCGGAGAAAACATCGCACGCATAGCGGGGTTCATTACATGCTGTTCCGATCCGCTGAATAAAACTTCTCCATATAATCTTGTAAAAGGCTCAGCCATAGTATTTCACCAAAATTTTTACATAACTACCCCTAAAGATCAGTTTCTTGCCATCTTAAATCCCAGTCAGAATAATACTCACGTGCCTTGGAAGTAGGGTCATCACTAATAATCCTCGGCTTATTAAGAGACTTGTCCCGGTTGATACTCTTGGGAAGCTCAATTTCGGCAAACCACCGCCAATGCTGACCAGGCACCTCATCGACCAGCTTCTCAGCAAACGCCAGGCAACTTGCACGTATTGTTTCCGAATGCTGACTGCCCCCCAGTATTTCCGGTTCGTTATAAACCTTGTATTCTACGCTGTCACCATCTGATAATTCGTCAGATAAATCTTCCTGTTCAATTACCACTTCGTTGTCGCTCTTCAATTCAGTTACCTTCACAAGCAACACATTGCCGCTTTCTATGTCGTTTCCGGTCAGCCTTGCCCTATCCCCTACCTCGGTGTCTGTGAATGCCCCGGTGTCTTCTATGGCGATCTCAGTGCCGGTTACATTCACCGTCGCTGTGCCCTCCTGCTCAACCGTGAGTTTAGTTCGAGGCGCCCTTTCATACCTGAACAGTATCTCGTAAGTATCGTCCGGCGTCGGGTAGAACTTTGCTTGCAAGTCACCCTGGTCGTCCGCTTCCACGCAGAAATACATCGGCTTTCCATCATTGTCCCGCACTTTCAGCGACCGGTACCTGCTCTGGGTCACCATCCTAACAGGGCTATAACTCCCAGAGTCAGAAATCATAATCTGTCCACCGATAGACGATGACCCCTCCGGTAAGCTAAAGTTCTCTTCACCAATAGTGAGATTATCGGCAGTTTCAGGCCACAGGAAGCTCCAGATATGTGCATGGCCGTATGAATGTGAGGAAGGCGGGGGGTAATAGAAGTTGCGGATGCCACCATCTATAATGGTCTCCAGCCGGTTCCATTCATGTAAATCTTGGATGTTCAGGTAACCGGTAAGTTCCTGAACCTCATACCATAACTCGTCCCAATAGAAATCATTTGCCATTGTTATTTCCCCTAAGTTTTGCAATCACTAATAGCAGGGTTTTTCATCTTTTTTAGCGTCGGCCTAACTTTTATGTTGCCTACACAATGGGAACAAAAGTCATAATTATCTCTTTTGTTTAACGGCAATTCAGACAAGTAATCTTTCTGAACATCCGTACTTATACCCTCCGGAATGTTATCGCGCCAGCCAAACATCCATACTGAGTTGGCACAAACAAAAACCTTGTCACCCCATAGTGATACCCCCGGGCACCCACAATTTGCAGGTAAATACTCCTCTATTCTACCCTTTTCATCCGCTTTATAGAAATTACCTACTTGACAAAATATTGTTTTGTCCCTTACCCTTGCCTTCTCACCGCCCAACTCCTTTAGGTATTCTATTCTCCCGGGACACCTTCCATAATCAGACACATTTACTTTATCAACCAAGCTTAAAACTGACTCGATTGTAACCCTGTTAGATTCTACAGCATATTCAGCATTAGTGAAAGCAGAAATCTCAATATCTGGATGAAACTCCCTGATCAACTTGAGACCTTCTACAATATTTTCCCAAAGGAATGGTTCCCCACCCGTAAGGCGCATTTTCTTATAACTATAACCAGAGTCTTTGTTAGCCACAAGCCAAGCCCTTAACTGTTTCATAGAGAGGCTATATTCCGGGTAAGCGCTCATCGTTTTCTTAGCTGTGCAATTAGGGCAACTATTCTGACAGCGAAGGGTTGTTATAATTGAAACGGTATCTATCATTTCCTTACATTCAGCGACAACAAGCACCCCTGGATCGCTACCATTACCCGAAGTGTTTGAGTTCCTTTCTTTGCTACCATAACCGGTTTTCGGATGGACTGTGAGCGAACTGCCATGCAACCTCCTGGCGAACACAGGCTTCATCAATCTTTTTATGTTGTGCTTTCTCCCAACTCTCTTGTGGAACTCTGTGTCAGCGCCACACTTCCACGGCCTGAAACCGTTGTGATCAAGGAAAATCCATTTCTTTATCCCAAGCACACCCCCGGCGACCCTTTTCTTTCGGCAGTGTTTTAACAGATCCGACTCAACATCATAATTTCGAGGAATGTGCGGTGTGCAAACATCTTCAAAGGGGAACTCTGGATCAACGAGGTCGTATAAATTTTTCTCCCAAAATTGTTTATAGGACATTCTGACACAAGAACACGATGCAAGTTCCTTTTTAACTGTCTCTAATGCCCCATCAAGCAACCAATCGTCGGCATCAAAAAAGAAAAGGGTTTTACCTGTGGCTTTTGTTGCAAGTGTGTTTCTAATGATATATGGGTAAGAACGCTCAAACCAAAACACACTGAAACAATTAGGGAGATCTAACGACAACAATTTATCGAAGGTTTTCTTGCAACCATCTACTCCTATCAAGCACTCATGCACGCAGTCTAATTGCTTTTTTATACTTTCCACGCAATCTTCAATAAAGTCTTCGGCTCGGAATGCGGGAATAATTATACT
>PWDX01000160.1 GCA_003553245.1 Phycisphaerae bacterium | reverse complement strand
TCCGGGTTAAGTCGGAGCGGCTGATGAAGCTCAAAATATAAAGTGACAAACGGCATCTCTTCACACCCTGCTTAACAAAATAATCATAGTAATCCCGATGCATTATTATACACAGAAATTCGGCGTTGTCTTGTATAATTGTGGTAAATTACACACTTTTTCTAACGCTTGGCGGCTTTGGTGGTAAGAATTTTATGACAGCTCAGAACTTTTGATAAAAACGGCAAGATGGGAAATATAAGTGCCTTATCTTTTCTCAGTATGCACAGCCTGATGCCGGCTTGGGCAGTTATTTGCCTTTTCGTTCCGGCTTAAGGAAATCGAAAAAAGACTGCATGAAGTCTTTTTTGACCATCCGTGCCCCTTCGGCAACAAAGCCTACCTCTTCAACCGTGTAGAATGCCTGTCTATCGAATTTCTTGACAAGGTCTATTGCCTTGTTAGCGAGCTTGCGAGGAAGTATCGTAAACAGCACTTTAACTGGGCCTCTGGCGCCCTGGGCATCGACGCTTGTAACTCCATATTCGGCTGCCCGGAGACTTTCAAGCAGACCTTCGGCAGGTTTATCTGTAACAACTCGTATCATCACAACGCCTAACGAGAGTTTTTCGGCTATTTTCAACCCGATGAAATTGCCCGTAGCGAATCCGCCTGCAAAGGCAAGGTAGGTCATAGGATTATTAAGATTCTGCATTATCTGCCCGATAGCTAACAGCCAGATAAGAATTTCAAAAAAGCCGATTATTGGCGCCCATAGTTTATGGCCTCTTGATATCATTATGACGCGGACTGTTCCCATGCTAACATCCATAACGCGCGCCAGAAATATCAGTATCGGCAACAGCACCCAAGCGTAAATCTCACTATTAACCTGCATCTTCTAAAATTCCTTATAATCGGCAATCATAACTATCGCAACAGCCTTGCGAATTCTTTCAGCATATTAACGAATCTTCGTAAATTTGCCAAAATAAATCGAGGTCAATGCACAAGCGAGGAGATATTGACGGCTCTATCCTTAACAAGTAAACTTGTGTCTTATGCAGGGCAGTGGCCTGCCCTGGTTTTTTCTAAAGACTAAACTATAAGGATTATAGATATGAACGCAAAAAAGCTGTTTTTCATATCAGTTGTATTATTTCTTTCGGTTTCGGTATCTGCAAATCTACGGCTGCCTTCTGTGATTTCAGACAATATGGTCTTGCAGCAGGAAAGCGAGGTTGCCGTCTGGGGCTGGAGTTCGCCAGGCAGCAAAGTTACGATTAAACCAAGCTGGTCCGAAACGCTGACCGACACCAAGGCTGATGAAAACGGCAAATGGACTACAACCATCGAAACTCCGGAAGCGACAAAGTTACAGCAAAGCCTTGTAATAAGTGATGGACGAGAAGCTATAACAGTTCAAAATGTTCTTATAGGTGAAGTCTGGATATGTTCCGGGCAGTCGAATATGGACTGGTCTATCATGCAATTCCCCGGAGCCGAAGAAGCTATCGCTTCAGCCGACTTGCCGAATATTCGTTTATTTAAGGTTGCTCGTAATGCTTCGGAAGAGCCGGTTGATGATTGTGAAGGTCAGTGGAAAATCTCCAGCGGTGATAATATCAGAGACTTTAGCGCAGTAGCTTATTATTTTGGCAGAGAGCTTTACGACAAACTCGACATTCCGATAGGGCTTATACATACTGCTTGGAGCGGTTCGCCAGCCGAGGCATGGACACCGACGGATGTTATCAAAACAAATAGTTCTCTTGCGCCTATCATGGACAGATCTGACAATAGGGAGCACTGGGCCCCGGGTTCTCTTTATAATGGTATGATACACCCGTTTTTACTTTACAGAATAAAAGGGTCAATATGGTATCAGGGCGAATCAAATCTCGGCAGGGCCGAAGAGTATGCCGAGCTGTTCCCTGCCATGATAGAAAGCTGGCGTCAAGCCTGGCAACAGGGTGATTTCCCGTTTTATTTTGTCCAGTTAGCGCCTTATAACTATGAGTCTCCTGACGGAGTCGGCTGTCCAGAGATACAGGAAGCCCAGCTATATACAATGAAGACCGTATCTAATACCGGCATGGTTGTTACGACGGATATCGGAGATATTAATGACATTCCCCCTGCCAATAAAGTGGATGTGGGAAAGAGATTGTCGCTTTGGGCATTGGCCAGAAATTATGGGCATAATGTGCCTTATTCTGGCCCTGTTTACAGAGATATGGTGGTTGAGGGAGCTAAATCACGTCTATTTTTTTATTACGATGAAGGCGGACTGATCTCTAAAGATGGCAAGCTTCGTGAGTTCACAATCGCCGGAGACGACATGGTATTTTATCCGGCCACCGCGACTACTGAGGGCAGGAGTGTGGTAGTCTCAAGCGATGAAGTAGCTGAGCCTGTCGCCGTTCGGTATTGCTGGCGAAATATAGCAGAAGGCAACTTTTTTAACGGAGCGGCTCTGCCGGCTTCACCTTTTAGAACAGACAGTTCGGATTAACATTTTTGCCGTAGAAAAAGCTAATCAAAGCCGCAATCTGGCGAATTCTTTCAGCATATCAACGAATCCGCGTAAATTTTGCCGCACTAAATGCAAAAGTATTAAAAGCAAGCTTGTTGCAGAACCGATGAATACTATATATTATCTGAATCACCAAAATTGCTGGTTCGATTGAATATATCCGTTTATAAACTCGCAGTGATTGTAAAATATGCAGGACAAAAACAAAGACGCTTTTCGAAATTCTTCGCAGCTTATAACTCATTCGCTGCTTAAGCATGTCGGGCAAATTGCCGAATCTTGCTCAGCTAAGGCAATATTCGTCTATGTTGACACTCTCAAAAACCGGCAGCTTCACCTCTCAGAACAGTTACAGCCAAGAATAATCTATGTAACCAGGACTGATAATAATGAAGATATTCGCGAGCTTGCCGTGGCGGATTCTGCTGAAGTGCTTAAAGTGCCCGATATTCAGCTTAGCAGGCTCGGTCAGGTGAAAGTCGCGATGCTGCTTGCGATAGGCCGTAAGATAGTCAAAGCCGGAGATATCGTGATTTTTCTTTCCGGTATGGCCGCCAGCGGTGAACTGGATACTATTATAGCAGCACAGGTTACCAAAGAGCATGAAATTCTATCGAAATCACAGCGCAACGGCGCTTCGTCCGTAAAGGCCGAGGTTATCGAAAGAAGCATAGACCTTGCTACTCAGCTTGGCTCCGAAGGACGCGAGGGCACTCCTCTGGGGGCACTGTTTGTTATCGGAAACCCGGAGCAGATACTTCCGCTTACGCGTCAGCTAATCCTGAATCCTTTTCAGGGCTATCCCAAGGATCAGCGAAATATACTTGATGAGCAGCTTGCCGAAACCGTTAAGGAACTTGCGACAATTGACGGTGCTTTTATCATCAGCGGTGACGGCCTCATATTAAGCGCAGGGGCTTACCTCAAGACCACCACATCCAAAGACATTGAATTGCCGCGGGGCCTTGGCTCTCGTCATTACGCAGCGGCGACTATAACCGCCTCGACAGACGCTGTTGCCATCGCTGTGAGCAAATCGACCGGGAAAGTTACAATTTTCCGTGAGGGCCGGATAATAACAGAAATTGAAAAAGCAACAACGCGAGAATTCACTACCGAGCAAGTTGCAGCAGAGGCGGCAATTGGGACTGTGCAGGCAGAGGCTCTTGCTTATGACCGTTTCGATGAAATTATAAAAGATGCCGTAGTACTTGATATAGACCATAAGATTGATTTTGAGGAGTTTTTCAAAATAGCGTCACAGCATCTCGGAGAAAGACTCAAGAAAAAGCCGGAAAACCTTTATAACAGCCTTATTGAGCGAGAAAAAGAAACCAGTACTGTTCTTGGCCCCAGCCTTGCGATACCTCACATTATTATTGACGGAAGCAAAAGCGTGGACATCCTGCTGGCAAGATGCCAAGAGGGTATAAAATTTTCCGATAATGGCCCGGCAGTGAAAATTGCCTTTGTAATGGCAGGGACTCGAGATGAAAGAAACTTTCACTTACGCGCCCTTGCTTCTATTGCCCAGATAATGCAGAATCCTGGCTTTGAGGAGCAATGGCTGGCGGCGAAAAATCCCCAGGCACTAAAGGAGCTTGTCCTGCTAAGTCACAGGCAGAAAGGTTGAACCTGCTGCAACAGGAAGGAATTTCAGTTCTGATAAGCGTTTTTTTATAGGAAAGAGTTGATGAAAGCCGCGGTGCTAACCGGTATTGAAAAGATTGAGATCGCAGATATGCCTGCGCCTGCAATTCAAGGTGATAAAGATGTGCTGATTCGAGTCCAGCGGGTCGGACTTTGCGGTTCTGATATGCATTATTACCGCACCGGCAAGATTGGCTCACAGGTTGTGGAGTTTCCTTTTGTCGTAGGGCATGAGTGTGCCGGGCAGGTCGAGCAGGTCGGCAGCGGTGTTAAAATGGTCAAAGTCGGTGATCGTGTGGCGGTTGACCCGGCAGTATCCTGCAATCAGTGCGATCAGTGCCGGGCCGGACGGGGCAATACCTGCCGGAAGCTGAAATTTCTTGGTTGTCCGGGTCAGATGCCGGGCGCTTTGTGTGAATATCTTGTGATGCCAGAGCAAAGCTGCTTTCCGGCAGGGGCTATCAGTCTTGACCAGGCAGTGCTTACCGAGCCGTTGGCTATATCTCTTTATGCGGTAAATCAGGCGCAGCTTGACAAGCATTCGGATATGGCTGTGCTTGGCGCCGGGCCGATAGGGCTGGGGTGTATCCTGTTTGGAGTTGCCGCAAGCGGTGGTAAATGCTTCGCTACGGAATTGATTGCCGAGCGAATAGAAGCGGCAGCAAAGGCCGGGGCCGACTATGTGTTCAATCCCAAAAGCAAAGACATTGCAAAGAGCATTCTGGCTAAATGTTCGGCGGGGGTGGATGTTGTTTTTGAATGCGCAGGCCGGCAGGAAACGCTCGATGAGGCGGTTGAGATTCTAAAGCCCGGCGGAAAGCTTATGATGATAGGGATACCGGAGCAGGACCGGGTAAGTTTTGTAATTGACAGGATCCGACGGAAAGAATTGACTATGATAAATGTGCGGCGGCAAAACGAATGTACTGATCAGGCTGTGGAAATGGTGGCCGACGGACAGTTGGACGCTGATTTTATGATAACACATCACTTCGATATCAGCCAGATTGCCGAGGCTTTCGATATAGTAGCCAACTATCGCGACGGCGTAATAAAGGCGATGGTCAAAATATGAAAAGCTGGCATTGTCTTGTTCCTACGGAATTAACATTGAGTTTTTATTCGTATTTTCGGGCAAGGACGAAGAGCAGGTCTGAAAGGCGGTTGATGTAAACTAACAATTGTTCGTTTAGTGATGGGTTTTGTTTTTTGAAAGTTACCAGCCGGCGATCGAGAGTTCTGGTTACGACACGGGCAAGGTGGAGGTTGGCGGACTCTGGATTTTGGCCGGGCAGACAGAAACATTTATCGTTTTTATCGAACCGCGCTGTCAGCCTGTCGAGTTTTTCAATGCGGCTGTTGTCAATGTGTTCTTTAAGGCGGCTCACAGAATCCGGGAACGCACATACCTCGGCGGAGATTACAGCGAGGTCTTTCTGGCAGGATTCTATTATTTGCTTTAGCTCAGGGTCAGCTATATGGCATTTAGCTAATCCGAGCTGCGCTGAGCAATGGTCAATCCAGCCGAGTATTTCGATGCGCGGATCGTCTTTATCCACTCGCAGTCCCGACATTAATGAAGTTCGACCCTTATCACCGGTTCGTGTTGTAACGGACATTTAGAGTTCCTTATTTTGTATTCAGCTTGAGGCTTTTCAACTTCGGCAAAGCTGATTCTATCATTATGTAAATGGATGCTCAATGCGGACTTGAGCCGCTGGTAAAGGCTATTGGCGTAAAAAATTATCCTGCCGGGCTTCGTACGGTGTATGCGATTATGTTAAACGCTATATAAACCGCCAGCAGAGGCAGGCCGCACCATCGACTGAATGACTCCTTGGCAGTAAAAATACATACTCGGAAAATTATCAGAATAAGCAGCATCGCCGGAAAGTGAATCCACGCAACCTCCCACGGCACAGCAAGAGGTGTGGTAGCGGCAGAGGCGCCCACTACAAAAAGTATGTTCAGTATGTCGGCTCCGATTATGTTTCCGAGCATAATCTCCGGATGGCCTTTTCGAATGCTGGTGATGCCGATGGAAAGTTCTGGCAGTGAAGTTCCCAGTGCGATGATTGTCGCAGAAATGACCGACTGGGGAACTTCAAACACTACACTGATTTGCGTCGCTGAGCCGATTAGGAACTGTGCGCCGACTATTACCAAAGCCAAGCCGGCGATGATACAAATTACGCACATATAAGTTTTTGAAAGTAACGGGACTGCCTGTGCTTTTTCTTCGTAAATTTCCGGGCTTTGTTTTGACCAGTGTATAGATGCGCATATATAAAGGACGAGCAACACCAGCAAAAATACGCCCACCGGCCTGCCTATAGTGGAAATTCCCTGGGACAGGAAAGTGAACATCGCAATGGCGGCAAGCAAGACGCCTGCGGCTAGTTGAACCCACCCTTGCCTGTTTAATATGTACTTGTCAGCAGGTATGCGCGTCACCAACGCACAAATTCCAAAAATAAGCCCAGTATCAATTATAACTGACCCCAAGGCGTTTCCAAGAGCCAGCCCCCCCTGGCCTCTGACAGCCGCCAGTACGGAAACGGCAGCCTCGGGAGCTGTGCTGCCTAATGATACGACAGTTGCTCCGACAATTATTTTGGAAACGCCGGCGCGGTATGCGAGGCTGGCGGCACCTTCGACGAGCCAGTGGGCCCCGGCCATCATTACGGCAAGGCTGATCACTAATATGACAAATAAGACAGGTAGCGAAAAAACTCCTTCATTTGTCAAAAAATCATATAAAAACACTGTTTCGGCAGTTATCAAAGTTCTATATTTCCTTTGGCCAGGCAGACCTTAAATTTTTTATTTGGATGAGCCAGCTTTCCAAGGATAATTGCATAACAATAGTGTTTTGTCAATAAATCACACAGGTTGAACGCACGGATTTAGCTTAAAAACCGTAGCAGTTCTGATTACAGTAATGTTTTTGATTGAGTATTGTGAGAAAATGGAAGTTACAGCTTATCTCGACATAGAAACCACCGGCCTTAGCAGACGGTACTGTGAGCTGACAGTAATAGGAATAGCCGTCGAGCAGGCGGATAAGCTCGATGTGATACAAATTACAGGAAACCAGATAAACAGCTCGGCACTGGTTGAGGCATTGGATGGGGTGCAAAAAGTATATACATACAACGGCTCCCGCTTCGATTTGCCTTTTATTAATGCCCATCTTGGCGTGGATATCCGAAAGACCCACAAACACATAGACTTGATGTACCATTGCTGGAAAAAGAATCTCAAAGGCGGTCTAAAAAGAGTCGAGCGACAGATTGGTATCCAGCGGGAGCTGGCGGACATTAACGGCTATATGGCTGTAAAACTTTGGCGGGACTATGTTCGCAATGGAGATATAAAAGCACTACAGACATTGCTTGAGTATAATCGTGAGGATGTGGTAAATCTGCGTGTATTGAGGCGGCATCTGGGGGTATGATTTATTTTGGCTGTCGCTTAACGGTTTGGTTTTAACCGCAGGCTATTGTCGAGCCGGCGTGGATGGCCAGAAATATCAGATAGTCGAGGTCTGATGTTGTATAGTGTTCTCTGCCGAGCATATTATCCATGTATATAACTCCGTAGCTTCCTCCCGGGCCCGCCAGTGGAGCAATCATTGCCGAGCATATTCTGAATTTTTTTTCAATTTCCGGATCGACTCGAGGTAGCAGCAGGAAACGGTTTTTTTCAACAGCTTGGTTTATATGGTTCTGTAGAGGTATATCTTCCAATTCGACTTTTGTTCCGTCAAGGTTTTTGCCGGTGTGGAGTGTCATGCTTCCTTCCGGGCTTTGACGGATTGCACCCCAGACCCTGTTAGCCGAAAGCTGACGCAGGGCGACAGTTGTCATCGCCATAAGCAACTCTTCATGCGTGTTAGCCTTGCACAGATTTTCACTAGCTTCAAGATAGTCTTTAACACGACTCGGCGGCATTTTCAAAGATGGTCCGGACTTGGTTTCCATCTTTCGGACTATTGTCTGAGTATAGCGATAGCCGGTAGTCAGGGTGTCCTCGAGGTTGATCGGCTTTTCAATATCCACAGATTCTTCAAAATCAACTTCGAGACAATAGTCGGCGATACTGATAGAGTCGCCGTTTTTGATATGGGATTTATGAATAGCGGTGCCGTTGAGGTATGTCTTGTTGGCTGAATCCAGGTCTTCGACCACCCATTTGCCTTTTTGCGTGGTAAAAATTACCGCATGCTGGCGAGAAACACTGTTATCTGGAAAAAAAATCTGGCTATGGGTATGCCTGCCGATATAGATAGGGCCTTTACTGAAATTAAATTTCTTTATGATACTGCCGTTTTGTTTTACAACAATATTCACGATTCATTCCCTATATTTATGACTTCCGAAATTCTATCCTGTTTTGGGGCCAGTGTCAATATATTATTGTCGAAAGGGCTTTATTTGACCTATTTCAGGAAACGACAAGAGTCTTTTAGCGAATCCTGACGGATATGCCTGTCTGGCCGTTAAACAAATACAAGATGAAATAGCAAAAGGCCAATGTTACCAGCAATGCGATTATATACAGTACTATTTGCAAAGAAATATCTGCTTTGGAAAAAGCTTTAAACTTAGATAAAACCCATTGGGGAATACCTAACACAAGCAACAAAGGATATGTCGCTACTATTGCTATCAAAGAAAGTGTCTTATTGGGCAGTGAGGTATCTTTATCATAGGCCAGTCGCCTCCAGGCTTTACCGGCCATACCAGTATTGAATCTTAGTTCAACGAAAGGCATATATGTAGAAAGGGGGTTTACGGCCTCATTTGAGCCGCAATTGGGGCAGTAGTAGTTCAGCGGGTCGCAAGGTTTCAAACACTGCGGACACAGCGGCATGGCGTCATCAGCAAGCTCATGCTCAATATTGGCGTTTTGGCCAACGGCATCATAGATTTGCTTTTCTTCTTCCATCTTGGGAGGTATTTTACCGCAAAGCTGCTGGATTGTCAATTTCCGAATAGGAAAAGAACTAATCTATCAATAGACTGTTTGGCTGCATTCTGATAAAGTATCGCGATGGATAAAAAAATTGACAAAAACATCATAAGAGTCGGCTTTATCGCGTTAGGCTGTCCCAAGGCTGTGGTTGACAGTGAGAAGATGCTCGCTGACATCGCGCAGGCGAACCTTGTTATAACGGCTGATCCCGATGAGGCCGATGTGGTCGTTATTAATACCTGCGGGTTTATAGAGCCTGCCAAAACGGAGGCTTTCGAGGTAATAAAACATAGCTTAGAGTGCAAAAACCGGGGAACTGTGGATAAGGTTGTCGTGGCCGGCTGTCTCTCGGAACGAATGGGCGATGAGCTATTTGAGCAGCTTCCGGGTATTGACGCCGTTGTCGGTCTTGGCCAGCGTGATAATCTGCCCGATATTATAAAAAAGATTATTCAGGAAAAAGAAACCGGCATATTCCTTGAGCACTGCGATAAATGTCCTGCAGATGATACTCGTCTGCTGCTTTCGCCGGGTCATTGGGCATATCTTCGTATAAGCGAGGGCTGTGATCATCGCTGTTCGTTCTGCACCATACCGATGATTCGCGGCAGGTTTCGCAGTAAGCCGCCGGAAAATGTAATAGCTGAAGCCAGGCAGCTTGTCGAATCCGGCGCCGTCGAGCTGAACCTTATCGCTCAGGACACGGCTTATTACGGAACGGACATTAAGATGCGCCACGGACTGGTCAAGCTAATAGCTGAGCTTGACAAAATTTCTGGTTTAGATTGGATTAGACTGCTGTATATTTATCCCGAACGGATTAGCGATAGGTTAATAGAGACGATAAATTACAGCGAAAAAACGCTGCCTTATCTGGACATTCCAATTCAACATATAAATTCTGATATTCTAAAGCGGATGCGTCGTCCTGACACCAGTGAGAAACTGCACCGGTTGATAGAAAAACTACGCGAGCAGATACCGGGACTCGTTTTGCGAACAACGGTTATTGTGGGCTTTCCTGGCGAGACACAGAGTCAGTTCGAAGAATTGCTGGAATTTGTCGAATGGGCAAAGTTTGATGCGCTGGGCTGTTTCCGCTTTTACGGCGAGGCGGGGACAGACGCCGCGGATATGCCGGGCCAGATACCCGATGATATTAAGGCCGAAAGGCTCGAGCAGATAATGCTGAAGCAGCAGGAAATCGCCTTTGAAAAAAACACCCGAAAGAAGAACCAGCGGCTCAAAGTACTGGTGGATCACCAGGCAGAGCAGCAGCAAGACAGTCCCGCAGTTGGTCGATATTACGGACAGGCCCCGGATATTGACAGCGTTTGCCTGATAAATAACTGTTCTGTCCAAGCTGGAAATTTTATCGAAGCAGAGGTTGTCGGTTCCAGAGATTACGACCTTATAGTGCGTCAACTGGATGAGGGCTAGCTCGCACAGTGATTTTTTATAACAGAGGTATCGATGGCGACAGGGATAGCTGAAATAATTATTGTGAGCCTGATAGCAAGCTGGCTGCTGAGTAAAGTTAATGTTCCGGGTTTGCTTGGGATGCTGCTTGTCGGTGTGATTTTTGGCCCTTACGCTCTGGGCTGGATGGATCCGTCACTTCTTGCGATAGGCGAGGATTTACGGCTTATTGCGCTTATTGTGATTCTTCTGCGTGCGGGGTTTAAAATAAGCAAGAGGATACTGCATCGTGTTTACGGCAGAGCGCTGCTGCTTTCGTTTATCCCGGCAACTGCCGAGGGGCTGGCTGTTACGCTTATCGCTCCGTTATTTTTGCCTTTGAGTTATTTTGAGGCTGCTTTACTGGGCTCGGTAGTTGCGGCGGTTTCTCCGGCGGTTGTTGTGCCGATGATGATAGATTTTATCGAGCGGGGAAAAGGCGCGGATAAGGATATACCTTCATTGGTGCTGGCAGGCGCTTCGATTGATGATGTTTATGTGATTGTGGCTCACGGGGTCTTGGTCGGGTTATATGTCGGTAGGGATGTTTTAGTGGCCTGGCAGGTGGCCGGTATTCCGCTTTCGCTGGTTATAGGGGCTTCGGTTGGCGCCGCCGTTGGCGTCGGTCTTTATAAACTTTTTGACCGCTTTAATCCGCGGGCAACCAAACGGGTTCTCGGACTGATAGCGATATCTGTTTTGCTGGTTCGCCTTGAGCATTTGCTGGCTGGGTATGTGCCTTTCGCAGCATTTGTGGCGACTATGGCTATTGGATTTGTCATACTGGAAAAGCGTGAGGAGGCCGCGCACGAAATTTCGGTCAGGCTTGGCAAGATTTGGATATTCGCAGAGATAATACTGTTTTCAATGGTCGGCGCGCAGGTGAATCTGACTGTAGCATGGCAGGCTGGTCTGGCAGGTGCGGCAGTGATATTCATTGGCCTTGCGTCAAGGGCAGCGGCGACCTATTTGTGTATGCTCAAAAGCGATTTCAGTTTTGCCGAACGGTGTTTTGTGGTTGTCTCTTATATGCCGAAAGCAACCGTCCAGGCGGCCATCGCGGCAGGGCCGCTTATAGCTATGCGAACAGCGGAAATGGACACTGCCGCCGGTGAAATTATCCTGGCGGTCGGTGTTCTCAGTATTGTGCTGACGGCTCCTGCCGGGGCATGGGCAATCAGGCAGCTTGGGCAAATCTCGCTTAATGACAGCGGTTTCAATGGTGGCGCCAATGAGGGCATCGCAGAGTCTGAACCTGAACAAGAGCTTTAGCTTTTTGCAGCGGTTTGGGTACTTCAGGCGATTGCTATCAGGAAAATCCCCAGCAACATAATCGCTCCGGCCAGCAATGAACGGATAATGTATTTTTCACGGAATACTACAAATCCCAGAATTATCGTAAACAATATGCTGGTTCGCTTTACGCTGATTACATAGGGGGCAAGAGCCATATTAATCGCTATTATAAATCCTATGCTTTCAAGAAAAGCCGCCAGACCGAGCAGGCATATTCCCACGCGGTATTTGCTTATCTGAAATCGCAAGGCAGGCAGGCGTTTTGTGAATATAAAATACGATGTAAATAAAACCACACCTATCACCTGCGGCGCAAACAACGCCAGCGGTGCTGAAGACGCGATGACAGCTTTTTTGTAAAACGCCGCGGCAAAGCTGAATAGAAACGCCGCCGTGAGCATATATCTTGCGGCGTTTTCCCGTGCCAGTGCCCGGATAGGAGCCAAGGGGCCGCCGTTAAGAGATTCTATTCTCAGAGAATACGCGCCGATGACGATAGCAAAGATGCCGATCAATCCCATTGCCGAGGGTAATTCGCTCAGTATCAAATAACCCGTAGCTATCATAAAGATCGGCGTAAACGCGATCAGTGGAAATGTGCTGCCAAGCTCACCCCGACGAATCGCTTTGAACATCGCGATATAAGCAAAAAGTTCGGCAAAGGCGGCGCCTGGCGCGGCAAAATAAAACGCAGTCTCCACCTGCGGCCAGGGCCGGATTAATAGCGCCGGCAGCAAAAGTACCACAACAATAAAGTATCTCGCAAAAAGCAGGACATCATTGTCGGTGACAAAGACAAGCTTGCGAGAAAATACATTCCTCAGCGAAACTGCAAAGGCGCTGGATAAGGCGAATATCAACCACATAATGTCAAATTTCAATTCATAGTTGTTGTAATATAGAGTTCATATTTCAGGCTACAGACTTTATTGCCTGGTTTCATACAAGTCAACTTTAAGTTCTGCAGAGAGGCTCGGCGAGCATGAGCCTCGCGTCTGTTTTGGGCTTTGAGGTTTAGGTGCTTGCGGTTATAATCCGCTTTTTTATTGGCGCCGGCGGAGGGTTTAGCTTAATAACAGGTGTTTATGACGGAACTTTTGAAGATATTGGCGATATTGAAGGCTCGCTGGCCTGAGGCCGTGCTGATTGTCGGCGGGCAGGTAATGCTGCGTCTGATGGCGGAGATTTTCCATTTGTCGGACCCTGAGCAGGCCGCTGAGGCGGGTATTGCACCGCTGTTGGTTATGATGGTTGTGGGGCTTGTCTGGCTTACTATGTTTTTTGGGTTTTTGCGGTCGGTTTTTTCTGAACCGGAGCAGACAAATATGCCGACAGAGTTGCTGGCAAAAGGTAAGCCTTTTTTCTGGCGGGCTCTGGGGTTCAGTATTATCGCTCCGCTTGCGATAGTGCTGTTGGCACAGGTGCTGCTGGTTGTTCTGGCCGGGATATTGCCCGATGTTTCGGTTGTTGAGCCTCCTATATGGGTCGCAGGTGCGGCCTCGGCAGCGGCTGCGCTTGTGTTGATGAAATATCTTGTGCTTGCCCCGGCTGTTATGGTGGTAAAGGATGCGCCTTTGCTTCGGACGCTGGTTATGCCGCGGCAGTATCAGTTGCGGGACGCGAAAATCATTATATATCTGTATCTGGCTGTTGGTGCGCTGCAGGGTATTAAGGTTGGGCTGGGTATCGAAGCGACAGGCGTTGACAGTAATCTGGCGTGGGTCGGATTTTTCTCGGCTGTTGTACAATTTCTGATTCTGCCGATAATGGTGGCGGCGGTAAGATTTACAGGCAGTTTTGAAACACAGGAGCAACCGGCTGATGAGCAATAAGTTCGCGGGAAAATTCATAGTGCTGGACGGCCCGGACGGCTGCGGCAAGACTACCCAGTGCGGTATGTTGAGGGATTTTCTTGCCGACAAAGGCGCACAGGTGAAGTCATTTCGCGATCCTGGCACTACGGTCATAGGCGAGAGGATTCGCGATATTCTGCTTTCCAATGAGCATACGGCGATGACCACGCCGACAGAGGTGCTGCTGTATATGGCAGCGAGGGTTCAGCTCTGGCACGAGAAAATAGCCCCTGCCCTTGCCGCCGGCAAAACGGTGCTTCTGGACAGGTGGTTATCGAGTACCTGCGCCTATCAGGGCTATGCCGGGGGATTCGGAATTGAAAAAGTGATAGAGATAGCGGAGGATTCGCTGCCAAGACCCTGGCCTGATTTGACTGTTATTCTGGATGTTGATACGGAAACAGCCGCCGGACGAATGCCGGGTAAGCTTGACCGAATGGAACAAAAAGGCAGGGTCTATCATAATGCCGTCAGGCAGGGTTATCTCGAACTGGCGAAAATGCGAAACCTGGCGGTGTTGGACGCGTCAGCGGATATGGCGGCAGTGAGCCAGAAAATCATTGAAATCGTTGAAGAGGCTGATTTTTAGCAATGTTGTTTAGCGAAATTTATTGTCAGGACAGGGCTATTGGGGTTTTGCAGCGTGCTTACGCTGCTGACCGTGTGGCCGGTGCGTATATTTTCGCCGGGCCGGGCGGGGTCGGCAAGGACACCACAGCGCGGGTGTTTGCAAAGCTGCTTTTGTGTGAGCAACCGGCCGGGGATGAGGGCAGCGGTTACTTTGAACCGTGCGGCGAATGTGATTCGTGCAGGCTGTATGAATCGGATGAAAAATCGGAGTCTCACCCGGATTTTGCACTGATTTATAAGGAATTGTCGGAATATACCGAAAAAGGCAGGAACAAGACGACGCCGGTGGATTTGCCGATTGATGTAGTTCGCGAATTTCTGATTGATAAAGCATCGCAGAGGCCGTCGCTTTCGCAGAGGCGGGTTTATGTGGTTCTCGAGGCCGAGAGGCTTAACAATTCTTCACAAAACGCCCTTTTGAAGGTGCTTGAGGAGCCGCCGCCCTACTGCACTATAATACTGATATGCACCAGCGCGGAGTTATTGCTGCCAACCACGCGGAGTAGATGCCAGTTGGTTTCGTTTGGTCCTGTCAAGGCGGGGATTATCACTGAAAAGCTTGAGCGGATGGGGCTGGATAGTGCAAAATCGCGATTTTTCGCTAATTTATCGCAGGGCAGTGTCGGTCTGGCCTTTGCGTGGGCAAGGCTGCAGGATGAGGTGGATTTGTACGAGATTAAAAGGCGTATCGTTGATGACCTGGCTACGGGAAAATATGAGCAGAGTCTGGGTATCGCCGAGCGGCTGATAGGCCATAGCAAGGCGATTGCCGCGGCATGGGCTGAGCTTGAGGAAAAGACCAGCAAAACCGACATAAACCGCCGTGCCGATAAGACGGTGTTACGGATTGTGATGTTGGCACTGTCTGACGCTATGAAATTTGGGGTTGGCATACACGATAATCTGACAAACTCTGATCAGAAAAGCTGCGTAGAGGCATTAGCCAGGCGTTTTGACCCGGAAATCGCGGCGGAAAAAGCCCAGCTTTGCGGACAGGCTGCGCAGTGGGTTGACGCTTCGGCAAATCAGAAGTTGATTTTTGAGCGATTATTGTTAAATCTTGCGGATTTTGGTATAATACAGGGTTCCTGATTTACAGACAAATTCGCGGAAAGCGTTACAGATATTATGCAGGCTACTGAAAAAAGAAAAAAAACGAATAAAAACAAAAAATATATGCTCGTGCGTTACAGCAAGATGAATATGCTTGGTTTGTTTGAGCATCACGAAAATCGTTTGCCGAAACAGCCAACATCGGTTGTTGTCAAAACCGGTCGCGGCCTTGAGCTTGGACATCTGGTCGGCGGTCTGGCGTCATATAAAGACGGTAATTTTCGCCTCAGCGCATCTCAGATGGCCGAGTATTATGAAAATGACGAGAATCAGAATTTTGAAAAATTGGGCGAATTCGTCCGTTTCGGAAATAAGGAAGACGCCAATGAGCAGCGGCATCTTGAACAGATATCCAGAGAAGAGATAAAAGTCTGTGAGGATTATGTTCGAGAGCTTGGCCTGGAAATGAAAATTGTTGATGCCGAACATATTTTCGGCGGTGAGCGGATTGTTTACTATTTTATGGCCGACGGCAGGGGGGATTTTCGAACGCTCGTGCGGAAACTGGCAAGTGAATATCAGACTCGCATCGAGATGCGCCAGATAGGCGCCAGAGATGAGGCGCAGATTCTCGGCGATTATGAAACATGCGGCCAGCAGTGCTGTTGCCAGAGGTTTCTTCAAGCCCTAAAGCCGGTCAGTATGCGTATGGCTAAAGTTCAAAAGGCTACGCTGGATCCCGGGAAGATATCCGGTTATTGCGGCAGGTTGAAGTGCTGTCTGCGGTATGAAGACCAGACCTATACAGAGCTTAAAAAGAACTTGCCAAACAAAAGGACCTGCGTCCGCACCGAGTACGGCGAGGGCAGGGTCGTGGACAGCCAGATAATTACGCAGCTTGTGGTAGTTGATCACGGTGACGGCAAGCGGGTGGCTGTTTCGGTTGATGAGATAGAGATATTGCCGAACAAGAGAAATTGCCGGCAAAAGCCCAAAAACGGTGACAACAACGGCAACAATGCCAAAGCTAACGGCAATTCCAACGGGGCTGCAAACAATGCAAACAAAAACAACACCCGCAATAACAACGGTGATAGAAAGGCCGGCAAGGCAAAGAATAAAAACGGTAATAAAGCAAACAGCGGCAGATAGTAAAGGAATACTATGACTCGCAAAATACTGGTGACCTCGGCTCTTCCATACGCAAACGGCCCGCTTCATATCGGGCATCTTGTTGAATATCTTCAGACGGATATATGGGTTCGTTTTCAGAAGCTTTGCGGCAACGAATGTCTTTATTTTTGCGCCGATGACGCTCACGGCACACCGATTATGATAAGCGCGCGCAATCAGGGCACAACTCCTGAGGAACTTATCGAGCGTATGCACGCTGAGCATCAGAAAGACTTTGATGATTTTTTGGTGCGGTTTGATAATTACCACTCAACACACAGCCAGGAGAATCGTCATTTTGCGGAATTGATATTTACTCGCCTCAATGAAGCCGGCTCCATAACCAAGCGGAAAATCGAACAGGCCTATTGCGGCAAATGCGATATGTCTCTGCCGGACAGATATATTCGGGGTGTATGCCCGCACTGCGGCGCTGAGGATCAGTACGGAGATTCCTGCGAGGTTTGCGGTGCGACATATCAGCCGATCGACCTAGTCAACGCAGGCTGTGCCGTCTGCGGGCAAAAACCCGTCGTTCGCGATTCGGAGCATTATTTTTTCAAATTGGCTGACTATGAAAAGCAGTTGAAAGAGCTTTTCGGACAGGGTTACATTCCCCCGTCAGCGGAGAACAAGCTGGATGAGTGGTTTTCGGCGGGACTGAAAGACTGGGATATTTCACGGGATGGGCCTTATTTCGGGTTCAGGATTCCGGGAGAGGATAACAAGTTTTTTTATGTCTGGCTGGATGCCCCGATAGGTTATATGGCATCGGCGCAGAATTACTGTGATAAGCATGGGCTGGATTTTGATGCGATATGGAACAGCGGCGACTATGAGGTCTATCACTTTATCGGCAAAGACATAATGTATTTCCACGCGTTGTTCTGGCCGGCGATGTTGATGGGCGCTCAATTTCGCCCTGCCAATAAGCTCTTCGTGCACGGTTTTTTGACGGTCAACGGCGAGAAGATGAGCAAGTCGCGCGGGACATTTATCAAGGCTCGAACTTATCTTAATCATTTCCAGGCCGAGTATTTGCGCTATTATTACGCTTGCAAACTGACCGGCGGGATAGACGATCTGGATTTGAGCACCGGTGATTTTCTTGCCAAGGCCAACTCGGATCTTGTCGGTAAATTCGCGAACCTGGCGTCGCGCTCGGGCCAGATGCTTATAAAGAAGCTGGACGGTCAGTTGGGCAGGCTCGACGATAAAGGAAAAGCTCTGCTGAATGAGCTTACCTCTGCCAGAGAACAGATTGTAGAGCATTATGAATCGTTGAATTACGCAGCGGCGGTCAGAGTCATTAACTCACTTGCCGACAGCGCCAACCGATTCGTGGAAAACAACGCACCCTGGACGACAATAAAAACCGACCCCGAGGGAACTCGTGCGATGTTGACTGCTGTGCTTAATGCCGTTCGCGTTTTAAGTATTTATCTTTCTCCGGTTCTGCCGGAATTTGCCGGAAAAGTCCATACTCTGCTTAACATCCGGCAGCAGCGTATAGATGATGTTGATAAGCATCTACAAGAGCATAAAATTGGTAAATTTGTCAGATTATTCGAGCGAATTGAACAGGAGCAGATTGACGCTATGATTGATGAAAGCAAGGAAGTTCAAAGTGATGCGGCAGCGGAACAGAGCGAGGAACCTACCGGTCCGAAAGAGGCGATAGCGCCGGAGATAACGATTGACGATTTCGCAAAGGTTGATTTGCGAATAGCTAAAATAGTCGAGGCTAAACCGGTTGAAGGTGCAGATAAGCTGCTTAGTCTGACACTTGATCTGGGCGGGCTGAAAAAGCATGTATTGGCGGGAATTGCCAAAGCATATGAGCCGGAGAAGCTTTTGGGCAGGAGTGTGGTCTGTGTTGCAAACCTTAAGCCGCGAAAGATGAAATTTGGAGTTTCCGAGGGGATGATTCTGGCGTCGGGACCCGGCGGTTCTGATATTCATCTTCTCTCAGTGGATTCAGGCGCAAAGACCGGCCAAAGGGTTAAATAGTATGAAACAGCGGCTTGAGACAATAGCTGAACAAGACGGCAGATACAGCCCTGCCGCTCTTGGTTTTGTCTATGAGGGGTTGACTTATGCCACCAAAGAGTTTTGTGCCGAGCCCGGCCATATTACCGGCCAGCAGCTTTGCGAGGGACTGGGACATCTTGCGGTAGAAAAATGGGGCAGGCTGGCTATGCTGGTTCTCAATTCCTGGGGCGTTAAAACAACCGATGATTTCGGCGAGATTGTGTATCTGATGATAGATCACAAGTGGATGAGCTGTCAGCCGGAGGATTCGATAGAAGATTTCCACAATGTGTATGACTTCAAAACGCTCCTTAGAGATGATTATGATTTCTCCCCCAGCTCGTAAATGAAAATATTCAGGCCGAAGATTGCCCCTTCCTTTTGCTGGAGCGAAAATTCAGAAATAACTGCACTGCTATACCCAGACCTATAACCGCCAGACCAAATAGGTATGGTGCGGGCTTTCTGCCGTATATGTCGCTTAAATAACCTCCAACATAGGCGCCAACTCCAATTCCCGCTGAAAGGATTATTTCATGGACAGCCATAGCGCCAGACCGTCTTTTTGTTGCCGAAACCCCATAGAACATATGAGATGTGTAACAAAACGCCGTTGCAATTCCGATAATAAAAGCGGCAAAATATATCGTTATTAATGTATCGAACAACAGAATTATTATCATGGCCGCGATAAGTCCTGTCTGTGCGAGAATGACAGGAATGGCTTTATAATGCCAGGCGTGAAACTTGCCCAAAACAAAAAACGAAATAGTGCTTGTAAAAGCAATTATTGAAACAGCCGCACCGAAATGAGCTTCCGTAAAAGGCAGTTCATATCTCATTAAAAGGCCCAGCGGTGCGCGTGAAAGCCCCAGGCATACAAACCCGGTGAACAATGTTACCCTTGCCGCGATTCTGAATTTCGTCAGTAACGGCTCAATGATGCCTGTTCCAGATTCATTAACGGCTGGAGATCGAAAGGTTTGTGGTTTTCTACTGGAATTTACCATTATGGCCGCCAGCGCAAGCATTGCAGCCGCCAGGGCCAAGGGCAGTTTGACATCTATGCTCGCCAGGTATCCGCAGATTAAGGGGCCTATTGTGGCTCCTGATGACCAGCTTGTGTTGTAAATGCCGAGCTTTCGATTGAGATTGGGGCCTTCATATCCGGTAGAGAGCCAGCCCATAAGCGGCGGCCACAAAAACACCAAAGCAATTCCCCATAATCCGCAAAGCAGTATGATGATGCCGATCGGGTCAAATTGCAATGAACTATTAAACCTGACAGTCAGCCACAGAAGCAAACATATAACTATCTGAGATGTCAGTGATAATATGACAGTGATTTTAGGCCTGAGCCTGTCAACAAAAAAGGCGAGCAGGATACAAAAGAGCGGGTATAATATATGAAAAGCCGATATAGTTGCTCCCGCAGCGGTATCAGAACCGTGAAAATGCTTGATAACAAAAGGCAGTGCGGTAAACGCGCCGCTAATGGAGCATGCGCCTAAAAACGCGCCGAGATATATTCCAAAATATGCTCGTTCGCTTTTTAGAAAGTTGGTAAGAGTTATTTTATTCACATTTATACCGAGGCGCAAGAAAAAGCAGGATTGTTGTCCGGCAGCAAATCATAACATCGGATGGCCGTAATAATCATAATCTTAATCAGGCTGTTTCTCCTGTGCGATGAGGTCTTGGTATGTCTCCCGTTTTCTGATGACGGTGAAACTGTCGCCGTCAACGAGAACTTCGGGTGGCCTTGTCCTGGCGTTATAGTTGCTTGCCATAGTAAAGCCGTATGCCCCGGCGGTGAATATCGACAGGTAGTCATTTCTTTTTACCGGCGGCAGTTCGCGGTCTTTTGCGAAGAAGTCCGAGCCTTCACAGATGGGCCCTACTACATCAACTTTTTCGGTTCCGTCCAGCCTCAACTTACTGTCTCGTTTTTCCGGGACGAATTTTTCATCAACATTTGCCGGCCAGATAAAATGGAAAGAGCCGTAAAGCGGCGGCCTGATAAGGTCGTTCATTGCCGCATCCACGATTACGAATTTCTTTTCTCCGCCGACCTTTCGGTATAGTACTTTTGTTACCAGTATCGCGGTGTTGGCAGCTATGCTTGCGCCCGGTTCAAGGATGAGTTTAAGGCCTTTGTCTTTTATAAGAGGTACGATTTGACGGGCATAGTCATCCGGCGAAGGGGCAGTTGATGTTTCGTAATCCGCACCGTATCCGCCGCCCAAATCAAGAGCTTCTATCGTGAAGCCGTCTTTGCGAAGCTGGTCTATCAGTGCATTTGTTTTGTGAAGCGCTTCGATATATGGTTCTACAGTTTTGCCGGCAGAGCCCAGATGAACATGAATGGCGCAGAGGTCAACGGCGTTGTTTTTGCCGAATTGCGCGAATACTTTTCTTGCCCTTTCGATATCAACGCCGAATTTCGATTCCTTTTTGCCGGTGGTTGTATAAGTATGGGTTTTCGGGTCAACATCCGGATTAACTCGCAGAGCGGCTTTTGGTTTTTGGTCGGGCTTAACAGACGAGGCAATGCTTATCAGGTTTTGCAGTTCCTCTTCCGACTCTATGTTGAAGTACCCTATGCCGGCGTCAATCGCCTGGATAATTTCCTGATCGGTTTTACCTACTCCCGCAAATACGACTTTAGATGTATCCGCACAGGCCTGCTTTACGCGATAGAGTTCTCCTGCACTGACGATGTCGAAGCCGCTGCCGTTTTGGGCCATAAATTTCAGTATGTTTATGTTGCCGCAGGCTTTTACGGAATAACATATCGTTGTCGGTATCGAGCTGTATGCTTTCTGTATCTTGTGGAGATGGTCGAGAAATGTCGCTTTGCTGTATATATAGACCGGTGTCCCGACTTTTTCGCAGATATCATCGACGGCTACGCTCTCGGCATACAGCCTGCCATTTTTGTATTTGAAATAATCCATTTTTCGCCCTTAAACGGTGTTTTCAATGTATTCTCAACAGAAGTAGTATAGCGGATTAGAAATGAACCGCAAGGGCAGGCGGCTGTCAGGACAAATAAAAAAGGGGACGAAAGCATTTTTGCTGTCGTCCCCTGAGCCGGCATGACTCTGATTAAGGAGGCCTTTACCTTTTAGCGGTTTTCCTTTTTTTGGTCTTTTTCTTTGTAGTCTTCTTTTTGGCCGTTTTTTTCTTAGTAGTCTTTTTCTTAGCCGTTTTCTTTTTAGTTGCTTTCTTTTTGGTCGATTTCTTTTTTGTTTTTTTCTTCTTTGTAGTTTTCTTCTTAGCGGTCTTTTTCTTTGTTGTTTTCTTTTTGGCTGTTTTTTTCTTAGTGGCTTTTTTCTTCTTTACTGTTTTCTTTTTTGTCGTTTTCTTTGCCGTTGTCTTTTTCTTTGCTTTTTTCTTAGCCATTTGCTATCTCCACATTTAACTTCATTCGATTTTTATGCCTTTTCCTTCCAGGCCAGTCAAGGCAACATTACAGTAATAAGCGTAATATATACTTATTACTGGACTTATCGTCTAAAACTTTAGGGTGTCTTCATAAAAATTTTCTTTGTAGATGTTAAACTTATGTTAGTAATGTCTGCAAAGAAGTAGTTGTCGGTGTTTATGAAAGTATTGTTTGGCGGTTGTGCTGTGGTATAATGTATGTAATAGTTTAGTAACCCGTTTTTTATCTCCGAGTGACATTTTTTAATGAATGTGCAAAATTTGGCATTTAGAGAGGCTTTAACGGCATCACAGCAAAGCTGGCATTTAGAAAGTGTCACGGTGTCTGCGTCAAGAGCCTTTGCGAACGCCGATGTTATATGAATCTGAAAGTATAACAAAAGTGTTTTTTAGAGATTGATTTTGCGGATATTCGCGGCGTGAAAAATTTTTACTTTTAAGGCAATTTTTTTAGAAGATTCAACAATAAGGCTGTTATTTATATGACAAAAAGAGTGATAGCACTATTTGGCGGGACATTTGATCCGGTGCATATCGGTCATATAAAAGTCGCGCGAGCTGCGCGTGACTACATAAAAGCTGAAAAGCTCGTGCTCATTCCGGCAAAGCAGTCTCCGTTGAAACGCTCTGGCCCGGTCGCTTGTGATAATGATCGGTTGGAAATGTTATCGCTTGCTGTTAGCGATAAGCGTAACTTTGAAATAAGCGATTATGAATTGCGTAAGGATGGGCCCAGCTATACCGTTGAGACAGTGAAGCATTTTCAGAAACTTTACGGCGAAGATGCCCTGCTGTGCTGGCTGATTGGCGCCGACAATATCGATGATTTACCAAAATGGTACAAGGTGGAGCAGCTTATCGATATGTGCAATGTAAGCGTGATGTATAGAAGCGGATTTGAACGACCTGACTTTGATAAACTTTCGGAGAAACTGGGACAAAAGCGCATCGAAAAACTGGCCAACAATATCATACCTACTCCGCTTGTCGATGTAAGCAGCACCGATATTCGCAGACGGCTGTGCAGAGGTGAAAGTGTCGCAGGAATGCTCGAAAAAGGCGTTTATGAGTATATTCTATCAAAAGGGCTTTATGGGGCTTCGAGCAAATCCTGATGTTTTCAGCGATCAACTGCCGTAGCAAATTCGACAAGCCATTGATACCAGTCAGACATCCCTTTACCCGTTGTCGCTGAGACGGGAAAGATACGGATATTCTTGTTAATCTTGCGCACATCCTGAATTACTTTTTCCATATCGAATTGAATTTGCGGGCCTAACTCCAGCAGGTCCGCCTTGGTAATAAGCAGTGCGTGAGCCTTGGCAAAAAGCGCAGGATATTTCGCCGGCTTGTCGTCTCCTTCGGGAACAGAGAGCAAGGCTATCTTCGCGGTTTCACCAAGTTCGAAAGCCGACGGACATACAAGATTACCCACATTCTCAATGCAGACCATATCGAGTTTATCAAGCGGCAATGCGTTCAGGCCTCTTGCTATCTGGGCTGCCGCCAGATGACAGGCGCCTTCGGTGTTTATCTGAATGACCGGCGCAGCGGTAGCTCGAATTTTTTCCGCGTCAATATCGGTTTCAATGTCTCCTTCAATTACGCCTATACGCAATTTATCTTTGACATCGTTTATTGTTTTGCAGAGCAGGGTGGTTTTGCCTGAGCCGGGCGATGAAATAAAGTTCAGGCAGGGGAGATTCTTTTGCTTGAGAAGCTCTCGGTTTCGCTGTGCATATTCTTCATTTGCGCTGAGTATTTTCCGGCCTATTTTGACTGTTTTATTCATTATGTGCTTTACTCCGTTTGGAACTCTATTTCCTCAAGTATAAGCGGTTCATCCGGCAAAAGCTCGAAATCATCGCTTGAACATTCAGTGCAGGCAGGGTTATCAAGGTGAAATTCAAACTTCCGATCGCATTTACGGCACTTTGCCAGGATTGGTTTGTGTTCAATTTCAAACTCCGTCCCTGCGCACTGCGTATCGCGAGCGATAGCCTGATAAGCTTCGCTTAGCAGCTCGTCGTTTACTGTGTGGAATGTGCCGCAGGTTATTCTGGCCTTTACGGGCTTGGCGTTGTATTTCCGTGCCTGCTCTGAAATTATTTCGAACATACTTTGTGCTATGGCTGCTTCGTGCATCAGCAAATCCTCGGCAATTCTCTGCCATAGGGCATTTGTACAATTCTTCTTCCGCCGATATTTGTAACAAGCTCGACCAGCGGTGTTTTTGTAGGCTTTGTTATCTTTCCGATTATGGCGGCCTCTTTTCCGAGCGGGTGAGCCCGGCAGATATCAACGCACTTTTGTGCCGCTTCCGGGGCGACTACCGCTATGAATTTTCCTTCGTTGGCAATATTTAGCACATCAAAGCCGAGCATATCAGCCGCGGCGCGGACGGCTGGGTTTACCGGCAGTTTATCTTCGTATAACTCTAAACCCATAGCCGTTGTTCGCGCGATCTCGTTGCATGTAACCGCCACTCCGCCGCGGGTCGGGTCTCTCATAAATCTGACGCCGTTGGTGTTGTCCAGCAGTTGTTCGATAAGCGGCCAGAGGGCTGCGCAATCACTTTGCAATGGAGTATCGAATTCAAGGCCTTTGCGCTGGGACATTATCGTCATTCCATGGTCTGCAATCGTACCGTTGATAATTACATTATCACCGGCTTTTATTTTATCGAACCCCATTTGAGCATTTTCCAGCGGCAAGCCTATCCCGGCAGTGTTTATGAAGATTCCATCGGCTGCGCCGGGCTCTACTGTCTTGGTGTCACCGGTTACTATTTCGACATTGTTTTCTTTTGCGGTTTGGCCGATGCTTTCGAGGATTTTATCCAGTAATGCTATTTCAAAACCGGTTTCTATAATAAGCGATAATGAAACGGCTATCGGCCTTGCGCCGGTCACTGCCAGGTCGTTAATCGTGCCGCAAATGGCCAGCTTGCCGATATTTCCGCCGTGGAAGAAAAGCGGCTTTACCACATAGCTGTCGGTTGTGAATCTTATCTGGCCGGCGGGCAGCTTTATATCCGCCGAGTCGCCGAGCTTGGAAAGTGTTTCGTTGGCAAGGGCCGCCAGTATGTGTTCGCGGATGAGCTTGTCGGACATTTGTCCGCCGCCGCCGTGGGCAAGCAGTATTTTTTCGGGATTTCTTTCGGCCATTGCTATCCTTTAATGCTTTCCGTATTTATACCATGCCGCGCAAGCCCCTTCGGAGCTTACCATACAAGGGCCTATCGGATGCTGGGTTGTGCAGTTTTCGGCGAACATTTTGCAATCCGGCGGGTCT
>PWDX01000163.1 GCA_003553245.1 Phycisphaerae bacterium | reverse complement strand
GTCAGCATTTAAAAGCGGCAAGGGCGTTGGCGATACTCGGGTAATATCACCAAATGAGCTTCCCAAATTAAATACAGGACTGATTGATCGGGCACAGATTGAAATAGAGCCTACTGAGAGGGCAAGGCCCACCGATAAAACAGTAGTACAAAGCGCAATGGCTAAGGAATATGCCATACCGATAGAGACCGTCAATGGTAAAGTTACAAAAGTCGCTTACGGCGGACGCTTAGTGAACCGCGATTTTGAATTTGTTGACAGGATACAGTATCTCGTTTACGGCGACAGACTTTATGACGGCAAGCCGGTGGGTACAGTAACCATATTTCTTGGCGATGTTAGAATTTCAACCAATGTGCGTGACAAAGCAGGACAGCGAGCTATTGGTACACGGATATCTGAAGAAGTTTATCACCAGGTTGTTGAGCAGGGTGAAAGCTGGCTCGATAGAGCTTATGTTGTGGGGGATGCTTATAAGGCCGCTTATGAGCCTATTCGTGATATTGAGGGGCGAATCATAGGCATTTTGTATGTCGGTATGCTGGAAGCGCCTTTCAGGGATATTTCTCGCAATCTTCTGCTTGCTTTTTTGGCAATAGTCGGCAGCGCAACAGCACTTGCCGTAATTCTGTCTTTCGTTCTGGCAGGAGGAATATCAAGGCCCTTAACAAATATGCTGGACGCAACAAAGAAACTCTCAGGCGGCGAGTTTGACTATGAAGTTCAAACCAATACCAGCGTAGAAGAACTCGACACCTTAGCTAAATCTTTTAATGAAATGGTTGTCAGGCTGGATGACAGAGAAAAAAGCCTGCGTGAAGCCAACCAAAAGCTGACCGCTTCAAATAAAAGCTATGTGGATTTAATCGGTTTCGTCTCTCATGAGCTTAAAGGTATTCTGGCTTCGGCTGTGATAAACGCTTATTCGGTTCGTGATGGACTCCTTGGTATGGTCAATTTTAAACAGCGCAAAGCCCTTGATTCGGTTACGAGAAACCTTGATTACCTTGACGCTACGGTGAAAAAATTCCTTAATCTTGGCAGGATTGAACGCGGCGATCTTTCAGTTCATAAAATGCCGTTGAAAATTAAGGAAACTTTCGATACCTCAATAGAATCGCTTTCGATGGTGGCCAAAAAGCAAAACAAGGCGGTAGTCAATAATATCGATCCCGATTTGGAAGTCAATGCCGACGCGGATCTGATACTGATAGTTGCCAACAATCTGGTCAGTAATGCTATCAAATATAGTATAGAAGGCGGCAGAATCGAGGCCAATTCGCAGGTTATAAACGGCAAGGCAGCTATCGCGGTTTATAATGATTCAACGCCTATCAACGAGCAGCAAAAAGAAAAACTTTTCAGGAAATTCAGCAGATTGGATTGCCCGGAAACAAAACGAGTCAAAGGTACGGGGCTCGGGCTTTACATAACAAAGCAAATAATAGAAAGGCACGGCGGAACAATTCGCGTTGAGCCGCAGGAAAAAGGAAACACATTCATATTCGAGATTGAAAGGGATACATAAAGTGGTCACACCGCTGGATATTATCAAAAAGAAACGGGCAGAGGCTGTCAGTCGTATTATCGGAAAGGGCTATCTTTCGACCAAGAGAGTTTATGTCGGCATGGCAACTTGTGAGATAGCGGCTGGCTCAGATGAGGTTATGCGGGTATTCCGTGATGCCATCAGCAAAGGTGGACTCACGGATGTGTACCTCAGTCAAAAGGGCTGTGTAGGCAGATGCAACCTTGAACCTACGGTCGAAATTATCGAATCAGGTAAGAATCCTGTTCGATACGGATTGATAACGCCGGAGAAAGCACAGGATATTATCGATCGGCATCTGAAAAAAGGCGAAGTTATAACCGAATGGGTCATTGATTAAAAGGAATTCAACTGTGGGTAAAGAGTATGTAGTAACATTATGTGAAGGTCCGAGCTGTATTCATAAAGGAAGCCGGCGTCTCCGGCAGCTTTTGGAAAAAAAACTCGAAAAACACGGCATAGCCGGCAAAGTTCGTACATTCCTTTCCGGTTGCCTTGGAATGTGTGCCAAAGGGCCTATAATGGTGATCAACCCTGGCTATGTCATTTATGGTGGTGTCACGGTAGATGATGTTGATGAAATCGTCGAACAGCACTTGATTAAAGATAACCCAGTCGCAAGACTTACTGTTAAGGAGAGCCACCTTTATAACAGGTTTTTCCGAGTATTCGGTGACGCTAAATTCTTCGGTAAGCAGATGCGTATTGCCCTGCGAAACTGCGGCATCATCGATCCGGAAAGTATCGAGGATTATCTGTCGCTGCGAGGCTATGAAGCACTGGCTAAGGTATTAACGGATATGACGCCGGAGGATGTAATCGAGGAGCTTAAAAAATCCGGCCTTCGCGGCAGAGGCGGAGCAGGTTTTCCGACCGGTCTGAAGTGGCAGTTCACACGGGCAGCTGAAAGTGATGAAAAATATGTTATCTGCAATGCCGATGAGGGCGATCCAGGGGCATTTATGGACAGAAGCGCGATCGAGGGCGACCCTCATACTGTAATCGAGGGAATGGCCATCGGTGCATATGCTATCGGCGCTAATAAAGGATATATGTATATCCGAGCTGAATATCCGCTGGCGATTGAAAGAATCCAAAAAGCAATAGACGATGCCAAAAAACACGGGATTCTCGGCGACAATATACTCGGTTCGGACTTTTCATTTGATGTTGAAATAAAGCTTGGCGCCGGCGCCTTTGTCTGCGGCGAGGAAACGGCACTTATTCATTCGATAGAGGGCTATCGCGGAATGCCAAGGCCACGGCCTCCTTATCCTTCAGTAAAAGGCCTTTTCGATAAGCCCACCCTGATAAACAATGTTGAAACCTGGGCAAATATTCCGGTTGTTATAATTGACGGCGGAGATTGGTTCAGCAAAGTCGGTGTCGGCAAAAGCAACGGGACAAAGGTCTTCGCGGTGGCAGGACGAATTGTAAACACCGGCCTTGTCGAGGTGCCGATGGGAACTACTCTGCGAGAAATAATTTATGATATTTGCGGCGGAATCCCGGGCAACAAAAAATTCAAGGCTGTCCAAACCGGCGGACCTTCAGGAGGATGTCTGCCTGAGGACTTTCTGGATACATCTATCGATTATGAGTCATTGGCTGAGGTAGGCTCAATTATGGGCTCCGGAGGCATGATTGTAATCGACGAAGATAGCTGTATGGTTCAGATGGCTGAATTCTTCCTTGAGTTTACACAGAGCGAGTCCTGCGGCAAATGTACGCCCTGCCGGGAAGGCACAAAACGAATGCTTGAGATACTAACCCGTATCAGTAAAGGCAAAGGCCAGGACGGCGATATCGAAAAGCTGGAGCGTCTGGGCCATATGATTCAAAAAGCCTCGCTTTGCGGGCTCGGCCAGTCGGCGCCAAACCCCGTACTGAGCACTTTGAAAAATTTCAGAGATGAATATAAAGAACATATCTATAACAGCAAATGTAGGGCAGGCCAGTGCAAAGCAATGCTTAGTTATTTAATTACAGATAATTGTATAGGTTGCGGCGCATGCCTTAGGGCTTGCCCGGTGGACGCTATAACCGGCAATAAAAAGGAAAAGCACCTGATAAACCAAGATATTTGTATCAAATGCGGCAAATGCTATGAAGTATGTAAATTCGACGCTGTCGCCAAATCATGAGGAAAATTATGAACGAAGAATACATAACAATATATATCAACGATAAAAAATATAAAGTAAAGCCTGACCAGACTATTATGCAGGCCGCCGATGCATGCGGTTATCATATACCCCGGTTGTGTTATCATCCAAAGCTCTCCATAGAGGGAGCCTGCCGGGTCTGCATTGTTGAAGTTGAAGGTCAGCGTAATTATGTAGCGTCCTGCGCATTTCCTGTAAGCGACCAAATGCGTATCCAGACAAATACTCCGCAGTTAAGACGCGCCCGCAGGGATATTATTGAGCTTATAATTGATAATCATCCTGAGGATTGTCACACCTGCGAGCGAGACGGAAACTGCGAGCTCCAGCGTCTGGCGTCTTCGGTGGGTATTCGAGCCCGTCATTTTGATGGACCGCGCAAGCAATATGAAATCGATCTTTCAAGTACATCCGTAATTCGAGACCCTGACAAATGTATTCTTTGCGGCAGATGCGTAAGAATGTGTTCACAAATTCAACAGGTGCATAATCTGACACAGGCTCATCGCGGCTTTGGCACGGTTGTGATGCCGGCCTATAATATGCCGATGAGTGAGAGTGTATGTACTAAATGCGGCCAGTGTATTAATGTTTGTCCTACGGCTTCTTTTCTGGAGAAAAATTATACGCAGGAGCTGTTTCAGAAACTCAACGATCCTGATTTGGTCAAGGTTGTTCAGTTCGCTCCGTCGGTCAGAGCAGCTATTGGTGAGGCGTTCGGTATAGGAGCAGGCCGGAATATGGAGGGTGAACTTGTAGCCGCCTTAAAAAAACTCGGTTTTGATTATGTGTTTGACACACAGTTCTCGGCTGACCTGACAATTATGGAAGAAGCAAGTGAGTTCCTTGAGCGTGTACATAATAATGATAAGCTGCCGATGATAACTTCCTGTTCCAGCGCATGGATGAAGTGCATGGAGCAATTTTACCCTGACCTTATCGAAAATATATCGACATGTAAATCTCCAATGTCGATGCAGGGTGCGATGGCCAAAAGCTATTTCGCCGGAAAAATAGATGTTGAGCCGAAAAAGATCCTAAGTGTAGCGGTGATGTGCTGCACAGCTAAGAAATATGAAGCAGCCCGGCCTGAACTCGAATTTAACGGGATGCGCGGGGTGGATATTGTAGTAACCACTCGCGAGATAGCCTGGATGATTAAGTCGGCGGGTATCGATTTTGTAAATATCCAGGCTGAAGGCTTTGATAATCCTATTGGTCTGTCATCTGGCGCGGGAACAATTTTCGGGGTAACCGGCGGAGTCATGGAGGCCGCAATTAGGACAGCTTATGAGCTTTCCACCGGCCAAACACTGGTTGACATCGAGGTCGAGGGTGTCCGCGGATTAAAGGGCATTAAGGAGGGCTCTATAACGATGGAAGGCCAGGAAATCAGAGTCGCGGTTGCCCACGGACTTGGCAATGCCAACAAACTGCTGGATATTGTACGCAAAGAACCGGACAGATACCATTTTGTTGAGATAATGGGCTGCCCTGGTGGTTGTATAGGAGGCGGCGGACAACCTTATCCGGGTGTCAATTCGATACCTATGGATGAAAATATGCTTGCCGCCCGTGCCGAGGCTCTGTACAGCAGCGACCGCAAAAAAACTATTCGACGAAGCCATGAAAATCCGTCTATTCAACAGATATACAAAGATTTTCTTGGCAGGCCGTTAAGTAAAAAGTCGCATGAGCTTCTGCATACTCATTACAAGAAGAAGCTGCCCAAAGGCATAGTCCCTGAGGCAGCCAAAATTTAACCAGAGTGGATTATGAAACAGCTTTACAGAACTGAAGCCCAAACTCCAACGACCGACTGGGTTCGAAATAGAATAAAACCCGATCAGATAGAGCGTTATATGGACAACGGCAGGTGCTTTATCGACGCCGGTCAGATAGAGCGCCATCTGCGCCAAATCAATGAGCCGGATGCCGGCCGGTTGCGTGAAATACTGGCCAAATCTTTGGATACACAGACGCTCAGCCCGGAAGAAACAGCGATGTTGCTGCAAATTGAAGATGAGCAGATGCTTGCTGAAATGGAAGAGACAGCGGCAAAAGTTAAGAAAAAAGTTTACGACAACCGCATAGTAACTTTCGCACCGCTTTATCTTAACAATCAGTGTGTCAATAATTGCCTTTACTGCGGCTTTAGAAATGATAATAAAAATGCGGCAAGAAAACAATTGAGCCTCGACGAGGTTCGGCGCGAAGTTGAAGTGCTTGCGGGCAAAATCGGCCACAAGCGCTTAATTGTGGTTTATGGAGAACATCCTGAAAGCAATGTTGATTATATGGTCGAGACACTGCGTGAAATAAGCTCGGTCAAGGTTAAAGCAAGGAAAGGCTACGGGCAGATTCGCCGCTGTAATGTAAACGCCGCACCAATGCAGATTGAAGAACTAACACGCCTGGCAGAGGCGGGCATTGGCACTTACCAGGTTTTTCAGGAAACTTACCACCCCGATTTTTACCGCAAGGTTCATCCGCCTGCAACCCTTAAAGGTGATTATCTCTGGCGGCTTTACAGTATGCACCGAGCGATGGAAGCCGGGATTGATGATGTCGGGCTGGGTGCGTTGTTCGGGCTTTATGACTGGAAGTTTGAGGTGATGGGACTGCTTTATCATTCTATAGAGCTTGAGCAAAAATTTGGCGTAGGCCCTCATACTATCTCGTTCCCTCGACTAGAACCGGCAACCAATACACCTTTTACAGAAAAACCTGAATACAAGGTAAGTGATGAGGATATCCGCAGAATTGTTACTGTTCTCCGCCTTGCAGTGCCTCATACGGGGCTTATTCTGACAGCTCGCGAAAACGCGCACATTCGACGCGAGCTTTTACCGCTCGGCGTTACGCAGACAGACGCCTCAACACGAATAGGCATCGGCGGATACACAGAGGCTGATGAGAAACAGGATGGTCCGAAACAGCAATTCATCCTCGGCGATACACGAAGTCTGGATGACCTCGTGGGCGAGCTTGCTCAGGCAGGCTACATTACATCGTTCTGCACAGCAGGTTACCGCTGCGGCAGGACAGGCAAGTGCATTATGGATTTATTGCGAAGCGGCCAGGAGGGTAAGTTTTGCAAGCTCAACGCGGCTATTACTTTTCGGGAGTGGCTTGATGATTTTGCAAGCGAACAAACCCGAAGTGTCGGAGAAAAAGTGCTGGCTGCCGAGATTCAGGAAATAAAACAAGATATGCCGAATGTATACGCGAGATTTATGGAGATTTACAAAAAAACCGCAGCAGGACAAAGAGATCTTTATTTTTAGCAATGCCGAGGATTTGTATTTAACACCCAATAGCTTATAAGGAAAAGAAATGCCGAAAACAGATACCAAACAGGATCAAGCAAAGCTTTCAGAGCTTAAAGAATTTATTGCCAAGTGCAAAGAAAAACCAAATCCGCAATCGTACCTGATAGCGGTGCTGCATAAAGCCCAGGAGCTTTATGAGTATCTGCCGCGTGATATAATGGATATGGTGGCAGAGCAGATGAATGTTCCGACAGCCCATATATGGGGAGTTGCTACATTCTATCATTATTTCAACCTGACACCGCCGGGCAAATACACCATCCAGGTCTGCCTCGGGACAGCCTGTTATGTAAAAGGCGCAGGACAGATAATGGAAGCAATCCAGGATGAGTTGAGTATCGAAACCGGTGGCGTTACAGATGACGGTTTGTTCTCATTGCAGGGAGCTCGCTGCCTCGGAGCGTGCGGTCTTGCACCTATAATAATGGTAAACGACAAGATTCACGGCGATCTTACGCCGGAAAAGGTTCGAAAGGTACTGAAAGATTACCGAAAGGCGGAAAAAAGCAAAGCCAGCTAATGGAATCTACCCAAAATCGCTTACCGGCCAAAATAATGTCAAATATTACAACAGCTGTTTACAAACGACCCTTTCGGGTATATTCTAATGTGTATAGGTCAGCCCTGCGCCCGGGGGACGGCGAAATACGATGAAAATAATGGATAGAAGTTAAAAAAGGAGATTCGGTAATGGCGAAAAAGGTTCTAATGATTGATGACGATCCGGAATTTGTCGAGGCTATTTCCAACCTGCTCGATGCGAGAGGATACACGGTGGAATCCGCGTCCAACGGTAAGGACGGCGTCGAAAAGGCAAAACAAATGAACCCGGATATCATCCTGCTGGATGTAATGATGACCACAAAATCCGAAGGCTTTGACACCGCCAGGGCAATGCACGAAGATGAAAATATAAAGGAAATTCCGATTGTTATGGTAACCGGCGTTCGCAAAGAGATGAACCTGCCGTTCGGCTTTGAGCCGGATGAAGAATGGCTGCCGGTAAAAGCAGTGCTTGAAAAACCAGTCAAGCCGGAACTGCTTCTGAAGACAGTCCAAGAAAATATCCGCAAATAATAATATTACAGCCGAAACTCTGCCCGCTCAATCGGCGAAACAAAATTTATAGGCCTGGCCGAGAAATCGGCCTTGAGCGGGGATATGCGCAATGATTAAGACACCTAAGGGTTTAAGGTTGCATATTGGTGTATTCGGACGGCGGAATGTCGGAAAGTCCTCTGTCCTGAACACGCTGGTAAAGCAGCAAGTCTCGATAGTTTCCGAGGTTGCCGGTACGACCACAGATGTTGTTGAGAAAGTAATGGAGTTTAAGCCCATTGGGCCGGTAGTTTTTATCGATACGGCAGGCTTTGATGATATCGGGGCACTCGGAGAAATGCGTATTGCCCAGTCGCGAAAAGCCATTGACAGAACCGAAGTGGCTCTATTGGTTACTGACGATTGGCGAGATTACGAACAGAAATTACTGGAAGAATTTAAATCCCGCAACATTCCTGCCGTTGTAGTATGTAACAAAAGCGATATCCGCGAAAATAGCACACTCGAAAAAGACGCCGACCGCGCCGGAGCTAAGCTGGTTGTCAGCGTAAGTGCAACCAGTCATATCGGAATCGAAAACCTGCGAAAGGCGATAATCGACGCCGCACCTGCGGAATTTCTTTCTCCACAGACAATACTGGGTGATATTATAAAGTCAGGCGAGCTTGTGGTGCTTGTAACGCCGATCGATCTGGAAGCGCCAAAGGGAAGATTGATTCTGCCTCAGGTTCAGACACTGCGAGATATCCTTGATCACCACGCTTATGCGATTGTCGTAACTGAAGAGCACCTTGAGTCGGCTCTTGGGCGCCTCAAAGAGCCTCCATCGCTTGTTGTAACTGATAGCCAGGCGTTTGAAGCAGTATCGTCCGTAACACCGGCCGATGTGCCCTTGACAGGCTTTTCTATTCTCTTTGCACGATTCAAAGGCAATCTTGACGAGTTGGTAAAAGGAGCATATGCCATAGATACGCTCCAGCCCGGCGATAAAGTCTTGATAGCCGAAGCTTGTACACATCACCCGGTCGATGGTGATATCGGCAGAGAAAAAATCCCAAAATGGCTGCAGGAAAAAACCGGCAGCCTGGATATTAATATTGTCGCAGGCAGAGATTTCCCTGACGACATTTCCAGATACAAGCTTATAATCCACTGCGGAAGCTGCATGTTAAATAGAAAAGAGCTGCTAAGTCGAATTGAAAAAGCAAGGGTCGCAGATGTGCCGATCACAAATTACGGCGTGGCCATAGCTCATCTGCACGGAATCCTGGACCGTGCAATGGAACCATTCCGAATAAAAGGACAGTTAAGCTGAATTTAGCATATCCCGAACCCTGACCAATAAAACTTGTATTATATCTCATTAGACATTACCTTTTAGGCTCTGGAATCAAAATATCTGTGGATTTTTATGAGATTTGCGATTAAACCGCTGGTTGTCTTTGCCTGCTGCATAAGCATAGGCTGCGCGCAAAATAACCCCAATATATGGGACCAGGTAAAAATGACCGATCTGACTCCGGCAGCAAACTCAGAGTCTGCTGCACTGCCTACAATAAACATCGTGATGCATATTTTCGAAACAGAAGTATCTCGTTTCAACGACCTCGAAAAAATATGGCCTATCCTCAAAACCGATCCAATTCGCTTTAATGATGAAAATCGCTTCGAACAAAATAGCTTTAGAGTCGCCTTTGGCCAGGCCGAAAAATGGCCTGACATTGCTGAGTTATTGTATGAAGCTGAATCTCACCGGGCCGAAAGAAATGCTATGTTGCTTAAACGGGGTAATGAGAATGAAATACCTGTCATCTCCTTGCCCAGAGAACGGAAAATTTCATATGTAGGCCAAGACGAATCTCTCGAGCAAATCGAGCTGGCCCGGGGAGACATTTGCTTTCAACTTATGGCTGACAGCATTCCGGGCTCACGAGGCGTTGCCCGTGTGGAAATCATGCCAATATTCCAGCCTGATGTTCACCCACTACCCGGTGTTGAAATGGACCGACTGGGTTGGCAGGAGTTTGATTTTCTGGGAATGAGGGCTGATATGACTCCCGGCGACTTTATCATTATAAGCGCCAAAAGCCCCATACAAGACGATAGAACACTGGCAGGGACAATTCTCAGCAAGTATCAGCACCATCGGCATCTGCTACGAACATTCGTGATTGTCTGCACGGATACCAATGACTGAGCCGCCACAGACAAAACCAATCGTCGCACTTGTACGGTGTTGTAGCTATGATCAGGATCAGGTTAACGAAGCAATTGATATGATTCTTGATTCGCTGGGCGGCTTAGAAAGATTCATTAAGCCGCAACAACAAGTGCTGATAAAACCCAATTTTATCGCCCCTCGGCCAAGCCGACATGCCACCCAAACGCACCCTGCGGTTATTATTGCCATTGCGCGGATAATCAAGGATTACGGCGCAAGGCCTTTTATAGCAGATTCGCCGGCCTGGAGTACGGCTTTTGAATGCGCAAGAGTACTGAAGCTCGATGAACCGCTTAAATATCTCGGTGTCCCTATCCGGCAACTTGATAAACCCGTAAAAAGAAAAATCGGAAACCATAATATAAAAATCAGCTCCGCTGCATTAGAAGCCGATGTGATTTTTAATCTGCCTAAGTTCAAAGCTCACCAGCAGCTTGTTGCGACTTTCGCTATAAAAAATATGTTCGGCTGTGTGCCAGGCAAACAAAAAGCATTATGGCATTTCCGCAAGGGAAAAGACCCACGACAGTTCTGTCAAATGCTTATCGATATCTATAGATATTTAGCCCCCGCTGTTACTCTGATAGACGGCATAACAGCCATGGATGGTCAGGGGCCAATTCAGGGACGAACCCGTCCGCTGGGCTGGCTTATCGCAGGAATCGACCCGATAGCGTGTGAAACCGTTTGTGCAAGGCTTGTAGATATGAAGACTGATGAGCTTCCGATTGTTCGTGTGGCAAAATCAATTAATTTCGGCTGCGCTGATTTTGATAAAGTCAGGATAGCGGGTGACGATTTCCCTGAACAACCCTGCACCGATTTTATCCGCGCAAATCAAATGCCGCTTAGATTCTCCCTGCCGCATATAATGAAAAGTGTCACAAAACAAATTCTACTGCTGCTCAGAGCCAAACCCAGAGACTCCGGTCAATCCGATTATTAATTGCTCTGATTGACAGACAATCGGCCATTAGCTACTATTTCATCTATGAATAGGCCTGAAGAAATAAACATACTGGGAATTGAAACAAGCTGCGACGAGACAGCGGCGGCTATTGTTACCAATGGATATAGGATTAAGTCCTCAGTAGTAGCCTCACAGAATGATCTGCACGCCAAATATGGCGGCGTAGTTCCGGAAATCGCTTCGCGTGCTCATGTAGAAAACATTTACCCCGTAATAAAAGAAGCTCTCGAACAAGCCGGCGCCACAAAAGATAACATTGATGCGATAGCGGTGGCCAACCAGCCGGGACTTAGCATTGCCCTGATCGTCGGCGTTACCGCTGCTAAGATGCTGGCTTTTAGTTGGGGTAAGCCGCTTATTGCCATAAATCATCTGCACGCCCATTTGCAATCGGCTCTTCTGGCAGAGCAGACCTTCGAACCACCGGCTGTGGCGCTTGTGGTATCGGGCGGCCATACAAGTCTCTATGACTGCTCGGAGATTTTCAAGCCAAAGCGACTTGGTTCGACAATCGACGATGCCGCCGGCGAGGCGTTCGACAAAGTGGCAAGCATCTTACAGTTGCCCTACCCCGGTGGCCCCGAAATTGAAAAACTAGCACAGAAAGGCAACGCTAACGCCATAAAATTCCCACGTTCTATGCTTGGCAGGGATTCATTGGATTTTTCATTCAGCGGCATAAAGACGGCGGTGCTGTATCATTGCAGAGGTCAGGATATGAAAGGCCAAAATTACGTTAGCCAGATGAGCGGAAAAGAAAAAGCGGATATCGCCGCATCATTTCAGCAGGCGATTGTGGATGTGCTGGTAAAAAAGACACAAAAATCGGCGGACAAAACAAAGGCCAAAACGGTAATGCTTGGCGGCGGCGTCGCAGCAAACGGCGAGGTGCGTCAGGCAATGCAGCTAATGTGCGATAAGTCGGACAGAAAACTGCTGGTCGCCGAAAAACGATATTGCACCGATAACGCCGTTATGATAGCCTCACTGGCGTACCACAAATTCAGTCGAGGACTTTTCGCTGATTTTACGCTCGAGGCAAAAGCGACCGGCTAAGGTAAAGGCAGGTGACATATAAACCCCGAGCAATTAAAAATAATTCTTGAACAGGTCAAAGACGGCCAAATCAGCACCGAACAGGCTATCGGCAAACTTCGCCTGTTGCCCTTTGAGCAGATGAGCTTCGCCTGCATTGATCACCATCGTCATATCCGCCGAGGATTTCCTGAGGTCATCTACTGCCCCGGCAAAACCATCGAACAGATAATCGCTATTTTCACTAAGCTGGCTGACAAAGGCGGCAATGTTTTGGCAACGCGCGCCGAGCCGGAAGTTTTCGAGCAATTAGAAAAAACGGGCAAATTTCCCGAGGCCAAATATGACAAAGCGGCCAGGACTATATCTTATATACAATGTCCGCTGGAACAGGCACAATCTACACTGCCTATCGTTACCGCGGGAACTGCCGACATGCCTGTGGCTGCCGAAGCGAAAGTTACCGCCGAGATTTTGGGCCAGCCCGCTGAAATCATTAGTGACATTGGCGTTGCGGGTCTGCATCGGGTGCTCGGCAGAGCCGAACAATTGCAGAGGGCAAATGTCATTATCGTCGTAGCCGGCATGGAAGGAGCGCTGGCGTCGGTGGTGGGCGGACTTGTTGATTGTCCGGTAATAGCAGTACCGACAAGCGTCGGTTACGGCGCAAGCTTGGGCGGAATTTCAGCATTGCTGACTATGCTCAACAGTTGCGCTTCTGGCGTAAGCGTAGTGAACATAGACAACGGCTTCTCCGCTGCGGTTACAGCCACAATGATAAACCGAAAAATCGACGCGGCCGCGAAAACGCTTGATGAAAGCAACTAAAATGCAGCAAATCACCGAACTTGCAAAACTACCGTCAAGACCTGCTGACTCGCATAAAGGAACATTCGGCAGAGTGCTTGTTGTCGCAGGCAGCGTGGGCATGGCAGGTGCGGCAGCGCTTACCGCCAAGGCGGCGCTTCGAGCCGGTGCCGGACTGGTGCAGGTCGCCACGGCCAAGTCTGCCCTGCCCACAGTGGCAGCTATTGAGCCGTGCTATACAACCCTGCCTTTGGCGGAAGACATAGATGGCAAAATATCCGGAAAAGACAAGCAGCAACTACTCGAAGCCGTAGACGCCTGTGATGTTGTTGCTGTTGGGCCGGGACTTGGAACAAGCCCGTTATTGCAAGAACTTATAGGAACTATCATATCGCAGAAAAACCTGCGTATCGTTATTGATGGAGATGGGCTCAATAACCTGGCCAAGCTAACCAAATGGCCTGAAAACGCCAACGCCGATATTGTCCTTACGCCGCATCCGGGCGAAATGAAACGGCTATGGCGGGGACTCTTCGACAAGCCATTACCCGATGATCGCAAAGATCAGACAATTAAGCTGGCACAACGAAGTAGTGCCGTAATTTCTTTAAAAGGCAAAGCCACTGTCGTTGCAGATACCCAGAAGTATTACATTAACACCACGGGAAACCCCGGAATGGCAACCGGAGGCAGCGGTGATGTACTAACGGGAATAATAGCCGCACTTATGGGACAAGGCCTTGACAGTTTAAACGCTGCTGTGCTAGGTGTTTATATTCACGGCCTGGCAGGTGATATCGCAGCGGAAAAATTCGGACAAATAAGCACCATCGCGACAGACTTAATCGATTATCTGCCGCAAGCATTTAAGACATTTACAGGAGAAAAAAATGACCGAAGACATTAAATCCTTCTTTGAGAAATATCAGAGTGATTTCTCTAAAATGAAACGACAGATACCGGATACCATAAGCGGTTTTGGCGGGTTGTTCTCAAATGTAATGAAAGACGGTGCAATGTCGCTCAAAGAAAAAGAACTTGCCGCAATAGCTATCGCTGTTGCTATCCAGTGCGAACCCTGCATTAAGCTGCACTGTAAAAAATGCCTTGAGGCCGGTGCTACAAAGGAACAAATTCTTGAAGCGGCATCGGTGGCTGTAATGATGGCCGGCGGTCCCGCCTTTACACACATACCCGTGGTTATAGATACTCTTGAAGCTCTTGAATAGAAAACGCTGGCTAAATTCTACTTAGCGTCGCAACAGTTTCCAACCGGCAGGCAGTAACACCGCCGCCAGAATAATTTTAATAATATCTCCAGGTATAAAAACGAACACACCACCAACTACTGCAGCTTCCGGAGCAATAAAAGCAATCAGCCATGCCAGACCAAATGCATAAATCACAGCATTACCAATCGCCATCGCCGCTGCCGCCGTCCACAGCGAACGATCCCACTGTTTTTCAGCCAGAAATCCTACCACAAACGCCGCTGCCACAAAACCGATAAGATACCCCCCTGTCGGACCAAACAGAACCGCCGGGCCGGCCTGGCCTGCTGAGAAAACCGGTAAACCGGCAATTCCCTGCATCAAATATGTTACAACCGCGGCACCGCCCCGCCTTGAACCCAGTAACGCACCAGTCATCAAAACAGCGAATGTCTGAGCCGTAACAGGCACCGGGCTAAAAGGCAGGTAAAACGCGATATTCGCACAAATACCGATAAGCACAGAAAAACCGGCAATCAATCCAATATCATAGACCGCCGCTAATTTACTATCCGCAGGCCTGAATACTTCCGCGTATGTTAATGATGAAGCCATTTTTTCTCCCGACAATTCAATTTTATTCAATGTTCAAACCAAAGTCGGCATATAATTATAAACCTGTTACCCTCGCCGTCAATCTTAACTTAAAATTCACAGCTGCCGGTTGCGACAGATATGTTAGCACACTCGCGTATCATATCAACAGATTGGCTGATACTTTCATCACCCCATGTTATCACCGTTTACCAAATATCTCAGGCTGATGCATATAGAGCCTGACATCCAGCTTAATCTGCTGGCCTCGGAAATGAATGCCGGAGAGCCCCAATAGCAGCGCTGAAAGAGCTTTTTACGGAATTTCAGGATAAGATCAAAGATAACTTTCAGATATGGTTGGCATCAGATGAAGAAGGCAACCAGTTTTCGCCTGTGCTCGAGAACCCTGAGCTTTCTTTTGCTGACCATGGACACCTACACCCATATAAACATCCAGGACCATCGGGGAGCTCTGGACACTTTGCCAAATCTGCCTCAGCCGAAAAAAAAGCAGTCGCAGGAAGCGGCACTTAAAAAGACCGGAACCGACGATCAGCCGGTCGGCGCTTACAAAAAACTTACAAAAAAATCTGACTTTTGCGGTCATTCGCAGTCATCGATTGTCTCCTCTGGAGGTCGTCAACAAGGTGGCAGTAGCGAGTTGGCGGGTCTTCATAAGTCCAGTGATATGGCACATTTAGGCATAAAAAATAACCCGCTGTCATCGTCTGACAACAGCGGGAAATTCAACGAGGCCGAAGGGACTCGAACCCTCAGCCTTCGGATCGACAGTCCGATGCTCTAACCAATTGAGCTACGGCCCCGTCTATAAGAACTATAATATACAGCCGAATCGGCTGTTCTGTCAACTTTTTTATAGCACTTTTTACTAACTTTCGCTTTTTTGCATATTTGGCCGCTATTTCGACCCCTGAGGCCTTCGAACCGTTTTTGGGTTCTTGCTGGCTTTCTTGCCGGAATGCTGCTCAAGAACTTTCACTGCCTTTTTTACATTGGCAACCTTCAAAATTCCGGTGGTTTTGCCTCCCCTGGCGCCGGCTGTCACATATGCGTATGCGATATTTATATGATTTTTTGCAAGTTTACCAGCTACATCGGCAAGAGCGCCGGCCTTGTTATCGAGCCCCATGCAAAGCACCTCGGTCTGGTTGTAAGGCATATTTAATTTGGCAAGCACGGACTCGGCCTTTTTCGAACCGCCAAAAACAACCCGCATAACACCGTGTTCAGCCGAATCCATCATTGTCATTGCGACTATATTAACCTTTGCCTTGGCAAAGGCATCGAGTACCTGTGAAAGCACGCCAGGTTTGTTAACCATAAAAATTGAAAACTGCTGGGCGATATGCATATCATTGCCTTTCATTGTTTTAGACATATTTCAGCACAAAAGCATCTATCATAAAATTTAGCCGGCTTCGTCGGTTGCCGCAGATTCTTTATCAGGATAAAACTGAAAAATCTTATCAAGGCTAGTTATGCGAAAAACACGGTGTAACTGCGGCTCAATAGCACTTATAACAACCTGGCCACCGTAAGGCTCAAGCTTGCTGCGAATGTCCAGTAACAGCCCGAGAACCTGGGAAGAAAAAAAACGCACCTGCGAAAAATCAAAAACTATGCGTTTTGGCCTGTTCTGCTCGATATATTTTTTGATTTCCTGGCCTGCGTATGCAATCGCCTCGGCATCACTTACCGATGCCGTCTTGAACTCCACAACTCCGGCCTGACCAATACTGCCAATCTCTAAACTCACTTGCGGCTGGCCTTCTTTCATAGCCTATCCTTAAACAATCCAAACAAAACATAACTTAACAACTATGCTCTATCTTTACAATATTTCGGGAAATTATCAATCACTAAATTCATCCTGCTTCCAGCACGAAACAAAATGACCGTCACCTTTACTAACCTCATTCAGAGCAGGGCTTTCTTGCATGCATCTTTCATCACAGAGCGAGCACCTTGGGTGAAAAGGACAGCCCGCCGGAACATTACTCGGACTGGGGACCTCACCTACAAGGCCAATTCGCTGCTGGCGCCTTTTCAGTTCCACCTGCGGAATAGCCGACATTAATGTCCGAGTATAAGGATGCAGCGGGTTTCTGTAAAGCTCCTCAGCGCAGGCTTTTTCTACAATATGGCCAAGGTACATTACCGCAACTTCGTCACAGAAAAACTCCACAACCGCCAGATCATGAGCTATGAATAGATAAGTCAGCCCGAACTCCCCCTGTAAATCTTTCAGGAGGTTTAATATCTGCGACTGGATTGATACATCCAGTGCACTTACAGGCTCATCACATATTACCAGCTTTGGATCCAGCGCCAGCGCCCTAGCCACGCCAATACGTTGCCTCTGGCCGCCGGAAAATTCGTGAGGATAACGATTTCTATAACTGCCGCCAAGGCCAACTTTTTCCAGCAACATATCGATCCTGTCGATAAGCTCGCTGCCTCGAATGCCCTTGTGGACCTTAATTGCCTCACCGACGATATTGCCAATCGTCATACGCGGATTCAAAGAGCCATAAGGATCCTGAAAAATTATGGATATATCCCGCCGAAGCCCCTTCAACTGCTGCCCTTTGGCCGCCAAAACATCAACACCCTCAAACGATATCTTTCCTGATGTAGCCGGTACAAGTCTAACGATAGTTCTGGCAGCCGTAGTCTTGCCACAGCCGCTTTCACCGACCAGGCCAAGCGTCTTGCCAGGCTCAATTGCGAAGCTTATGTCATCAACGGCTTTAATATGTCCGACAGTCCGCCGCAGCAAGCCTCTTTTGACGGGAAAATAAGTGCGCAACCGGTCAACGCTGAGCAGATATCCGTTCGTGGTTTTTGCCGTATTTTCTTTCATATTCTTTGCGTTCCTGTTCACTTTCATAACCCTTTACCAGCCAGCAAGCAACTTCTCTGCCAGGGTTGATCTCTCTCAACATCGGTTCACAACTTTTTCAACGCTCATCATCGCTTCCCAGCGGACACCGTGGATGAAACTTACATCCGCTCGGAAAACTCAGAGGCTCAGGCACCATTCCCGGTATTGTAACCAGGCGTTTGGGTCTTTGTGACAATTTTGGCAACGAATCCAAAAGTCCACGAGTATAAGGATGCAATGGCTCAGCGAACAAATCATCCGAATCAGCTTTTTCAACTATTCTTGAGGCATACATCACCGCCACCTTATCCGCACGCTCTGCCACAACACCAAGGTCATGCGTTATCAGCAGTATGCTCGTATTAGTCTGGTCTTTAACGCTGTCAAGCAAATCAAGTATTTGTGCCTGTGTCGTAACATCAAGAGCGGTGGTCGGCTCATCGGCAATCAATAAATCGGGCCTGCAACTCATCGCCATAGCTATCATCACTCTCTGCCGCATGCCGCCGGACATCTGGTGAGGGTATTCACCTGCTCGTTGTTCCGGGTCGGCTATGCCAACTTTTCGCAACATCTCTGCAGCATCAACCCAGGCCTGGTCATAGCTTTTTTTCTGGTGCAGCATTATAGCCTCGACTACCTGATCTCCGACAGTATAAACCGGATTCAGGCTGGTCATAGGCTCCTGAAATATCATCGAAACTTCCTTGCCGCGTATTCGCCGCATCTGTTTTTCGCTGAGTTTATAAATATCCCTGCCGTTAAAATATACAGTCCCAGCCGTAACCCTGCCCGGAGGGTCAGGTATCAGCCGCATTATAGAGAGAGCCGTTACGCTTTTACCGCAACCGCTTTCACCAACAAGCGCATAGCACTGGCCCCGCTCAATGTTAAAACTCACATCCTGAACAACTCTCGCAATACCTTCCTCAGTATAGAACTCAACGCTAAGTCCCTGTATGGTAACCAGTTTATCGTTAAAGCTCATGCGGCCTTCCTTAACTTCGGATCAATTGCGTCGCGCAGGCCCTCGCCCACGAGATTATAAGCCAGCACAGTAAAAAATATCGCAAGTCCCGGAAAAACACTCAGCCACCATAAAAACCGACCTGTCGTAGTAACACCGAGGCTAAGCATTTGTCCCCAGCTTGGCGTCGGAGGCGCCACTCCAAAACCCAGAAAACTAAGCGCAGCCTCAATGAATATCGCCCCGGCTATACCAAAAGTCGCATTCACAAGAACGGGTGCGACACCATTGGGCAGCATATGGCGGAACAATATACTGCGAAGACCGATCCCCTGTGCATGGGCCGCCTGAACAAAATCCTGTTCCCGCAGCTTAAAAAACTCCGCGCGAATAAACCGAGCATCCATCGTCCAGCTCGTAATTCCGATGATTATCATTATGTTCAAAAGGCTCCTTGGGAAGAACGCCACCACAGTTATAATCAGAAAGAACTGCGGTATTGCCATCATTATCTCGATAAATCGCATTCCGACAAAATCAACCCTGCCTCCAAAATAACCAAGCACTGCACCAATAACCACACCAATAACGACAGATATTCCTACAGCCACAAACCCAACCGAAAGCGATATCCTGCTGCCGTGAATCAGCCTGGCCAGAACATCCGAGCCAACATCATCGGTGCCAAGTAAATGCCGGCGACTGGGAGGCTGCTCACGAACCGATAGATTTGTTCTCGCATAGCCGTATGGTATTGGTGCAAATACTGCGTTCTCAGCCCTGCCGGATTCAACCATCGCATGGTAATTCGTAGCGTCGAGCCTTCTGGGCACAAACAGATAGAGCAAAACCAGGCCGACAACAATCACACCAGCACTGATCATAATCTGCTTCAGCAGCACTTCCCCGCGTTCTGAAGGGTCAACCCGCTTTTTATTTCGACGAATCAAAATAAGCTGAACAACCGCCACAACCCCTGCCAGCAAAACCCCGTAATCTATCGCTCCGAGATGGCGAAATAACGGAAAATAACGCTGCCCCTCAATCTCAACAACATACGGCTTATCATTTGCAATGAACGGAGCGAATATTGCCACAATAAACAGAAATATGATGAACATCCCTGCTATAACGCTGAGCCTGTTCTTTACAAACTCACGCCAGACCAGCTCACCATAAGATATACCCCACTGAGATTTCGGCGTTTGTTTATTCGGCATAATAGTCAGCTTTTTCCCTCAAAACTTATCCTCGGATCCACAATCGCATAAGCAATGTCAGCGAGCAGCAACCCTATCAGATTCAACAATCCTGCGATAACAGCCACAGCCATCACAACATTATAATCCCTCGTAGTTACGGCCTCGAAAGCAAGCAGTCCCATTCCCGGTATGCTGAATATCTGCTCTATAATCACCGAGCCGGCAAACATAGCAGGCAACAGCGTCGCCATTATTGTAATAACCGGTATCACACTGTTGCGAAAAGCGTGTCGCCATAAAACAACACTTCCGCTTAGTCCTTTAGCTCTGGCAGTGCGAACATAGTCTGCTCTCAGATTATCAAGCATACCCGCACGCACCTGTTTTGTCAGATAAGCAAAACCCGTATAACTTATACACACAACCGGCAGCACCAAATGCCATATCCTATCGAGCAGCCAAGGGAAAAATGCCAGTCGATCCGCATAGTTGCTGCTAATCCCTGCTGGCGGGAACCAATCCACAAAAGCCGGGCCGGTAAAATAGCCTATCAGCATCTGCCCGGCCCACATAACAGGTAATGACCACAACATAAACAACACTACCGATGTCATCCGATCTACAAGCTTTTTATGCTTAACGGCTGAGAGCACGCCCAGCGGAATTGAAATCGCATAAATAATCACAAACGCCGACAAATTCAACATCAGAGTTATAGGGATTCGTTCTGCCAGCAGTGAAGAAACGGGTCTGTGATGTTTTATCGAATCACCGAAATCCAGCCGAACAACCCGCCAGAACCATGTGGCGTATTGCTCATGCAGTGGCCTGTCAAGTCCGTATAGCTGACGCTGAGCCTCAACCACAGCACCGGCTCGCTCGGCATCCATCTCACCGCCGGGACCAAGCGCAAGGCTGACAGGATCGCCCGGCGCAAGCCTGCTTATGGCAAAGACCATTATCGTAATGCCGATAAGAGTCGGTATCATCAAAAAAAGCCGTCTTACAATATAAGTGCCCATATAATATTCTCTGGTAGATACCTGCTATAAATTTCTAATCATATCTCTGTAACTCTTTTGGCACATACCACTCGTGTGGGTCTATTCCAAGTTCATACCTCTTAACATTGTGAAATCTCCTGTGGAGGAATCGCTGCTCAGGCCGAGTATAAACAAATGTATATGGTTGTTCTTCATGAATTATACTGTGAAACTCATGGTATATCGCATTGCGCTCCTGGCGATCCATAGTTTTTCGAGCTTTCTCAATCAGAGAATCCGCTTCAGGGTGGTCGAACCCTACATAATTCGAGCCGCCGCCTCCTATCTGCGAAGAATGCCATATCTGGTAAGGATCCGCCTCAACTGCTCCCTGCCAAGCAAGATTAGTAGCGTCAAACTGGCGATTCTGCAACCTCTCAATAAATATCGACCATTCATAAGGTTCGATTTGGACATCGATTCCAAGTTGAGCTGCCTGATCTTTCACCAGCCTGGCCATTTGATCGTGGAGCGAAGTTCCGCTAACAATCATATAGCGAAATCTAAATGGTATCCCATCCTTATCACGAATTCCATCACCGGTGGTGTCAACCCAGCCGGCCTCATCAAGCAGTTTGGCCGCTTTTTCAATATTGTATTCCCATGGCTCAATATCAGGGTTTTTCTGATCACCATGGATATAAAAAGGTCCTGTTGGAACCACCGCGTCAGGGCTTCGCAACAAGTCTCTGCAGATACTCTCCCGATCCAGCATAAGAGTCATCGCCTGGCGAACCCTTTTGTCTGCAAAGAACGGCCTGTCCTGATTCCAGGCTATGTAAAAGTACCCCGCACTCGGAGTCCAATACGAAAGACACTTAAAATCCTCATTAAACCGTTCGTTTTCTGAAAGCTCAGTAAACTGCTCCGGCAGCGGACGCATAAAGTCCGCCTGCCCGCTTCTTAAGGCTTGCAGCGCGGCGGTGTCGTTTAGGATGAATCGATAAACCATCTGTCGAAGATTAGGCAGCTTGCCCCAGTAATCGTTATTACGACGCAAAACAACCTGTCTGCCGACATCCCAACGATCAAAAACATAAGGCCCGCTGCCGACGGGATTAGAGATATTGCGGTTAAAATCCTGCGGATCATCGAACTCGTAAACATGTTTTGGCAGTATAGGCATTCCGCCTGTCATCTCGACAGACTTAAAATAAACTCTGCTCATTACGAACTTAACCTTACGTTCCTCGAGTTTTACAGCCTTTTCGACATCCTGGAAATAACTTGCCAGAGAAGCGGCGTTTATCTTCGGATTCATTATCGTGTCAAATGTAAATACCACATCGTCGGCCGTTACCGGCTGGCCGTCGGAGAATTCAGCGTCCTGGCGTATCTTGTATATAATTTCCAATCCGTCATCGGAAACTTCATAGCTTTCGGCCAGCAACGGTCTAAGCGTAAGTTCGTCAGGATCATATTCCAGCAGAGTTTCAAAGATATTACCCGAGGTTATCCACCTGGTTGGTACATCCGAGGAGGTATGAATTGGGTTCAGTGTAGAAGGCTCTATTCCGACACGCCAGATGAGCCAATCCCCGTCGTCGCCCGGATGCTTCTGCCTTGAGGCAACTTCAGACTCGCTGTCGCCTCCTGCTTGAAAGGCTCTGTCGCCCCCTGAGCGTTCAAGGCTAACCGCCAACTCATTGAGACGATTGTAGAGCCGATCCGACTGAACCATCTGCAGGTATTGCAGAAATATCAGCAGAATCAGAAAAAAAAACAAAAAAAATGTCATCAAACCTGAGCGTCCGTTCATAATATGGCTCCAAGCACTATTTCCTATCCGTCTGCACGGCCTTATTATACCTTATTTATACCGGTTTTGTTCTTAGGGCCAAGGTTATTTGAGGCGTTTTGAACCTATGGCTGAAATACTAAATATTTCTAACTGTCCTATCGGCAATTCGCAGCACCATACTTGCAAATTAAAGAGACAAAGCTTTTAATATGAACAAAAGGAGTAATTGATGAGAAGTTCCGATATTTTTCGCTATATCCGCTTGCCATACTCATTTGCGTTTTAATCGGAACAATAAACGCTTCAAGTTCAAAAATCAGTGTCTAATGATGATTTAAAGTCAGCTTCCAGGCCTGTCAGGAAGCGATCGAGGTGATCGAGGGTTTGGCCCTGAATAGGAAAACTGCAGTGCCTGCTGAAGCGTGCCGGCCTCATCACCATCGCCAAGGAGCCTGTCATGCTCTTCCCGAAGTGCTTGAAAATCCTCATTTTCTATTGCGCGCCTGATTACAGATTGCTCTAAGCTGGTTCGTCTGCCCACTACCGATCGCTCTATTTCAACAAGCGCAGACGCCAATTCCCTCAATTGCCTCTGGCTGTAATAATCCTGTCCTTCAATGAAAGCCTGCATGATGTAACTGAACAGCTGGCAGAACCGCTCAGCTGAGGCTTGCCCCTGTTCGCTGTCAGTATTGATTTGGTCGTTTAATAGTTTCAATATCGCACTATCAACCAAGGGCCTTTCAACCTGCCAGTTTTCGTACCGTTCCAGCCGTGTGTCCACCAAATCAGCCAACAATTCGCTTCCCTGTGGCACATCTATCCCAGCGGCATAATTGGCTATCAACTCAACGACCTCATCCGCTGACTCATCCACAATTTCACTCATTCGCTGCGTTACTTCTCTTGCTGTCTGCACATGTCGCGTTTGATTAAGCTGTTGAATCATATCTGAGCTCGATACGGCACGCACCGCCCAGTATCTTACGACTGGGTTGTCGCTGTCAAATCCTTTCAAAGCCAAACTTGCCAGGCGTGCGTCGCTGATTTCTTCGATTAGAATAAGCAGATTAGCTTTTCTCAGGAACTCTATGCGCTCATTATCGGACACAACTTGATCCAGAGCGTTGGAGAGGGCATCATTTATTGAGGAAAAAAACTGTTCTCGATATTGAGTCTGTGCGCTTTCGCGGTTTGAGCGTGCCCTTTCTATTATCGCCGCCCGAATACTCGAAACCGACGAGTAGTCCTCTGCGTCAATCAGAGCATTAATTGCTTCGTTTACAAAGCTGTCAATAACTTCGAAGTCTCCACCGCTGAGCACCCCTTTGTCTCGGACGCGGTCAATTTCGGCCAGATCCAGCCCAAAAGCCAAATTTCCTGCTAAAAAAACCACAGTTAAACAAAACACTATCCCTGCATTTTTCATCATACAATTATCCAAACTAACCTGATTTATCAAAACATCTACCGGCCTGTAAATACCCTTCGCAGAACCGCAGAGTTCACTATTTGCGCACTCATTATCCAATAATTCGCTCTTATTGTCAAGATCGCTAATTCAAGTGTTTAGCAGGGTATTTTGCTAAGGTAATGGGGGTGTGGAAATTGTAACCTGATATAGGTGAAGATTCGAACCGGCGCCCAAAGTAATTTTGTTTATCGCAGAGTTCATTACCGCAGGGGGCTGCTCATATATCGTCTCTTGAATATCGCTGAAGCCACTGGCCCGGACATTTTTCTTCCGGGCACTCGTACCACACAAAAACTGAACAGCCTTCGTAATTTTTATTTACCGTAGACATCTTGGCCCCGCATTCAGGGCAGATATGATTACGGGTGGCGCGATGAAATCTCTCGAAAAATCTCGTTTGGTGGGTTTTTAGTTCCATGGTGTCGTTCCTTCGAATCGCATATAATACTTCCGGATATTTAAACGGACAAGCAGAATAAAATCTTAATCACTTTATTTCTACGGATAAAAATTATACGCATATCTCAACCATATATGAATAAGGAAAAGCCGCGAACCGCGTTAGCATTTACCTTAAAAAATTGCAATTTGAGCTGCAGCGACCGGCAGAGCGTACCAACATTCGGTCGGATGCGCCGGCTGGCTTTAGGCAGCATTTTATGCTTTGGCAAAAAATGTTTGAGCTCTGAGCCGAGTCGGCTGCAAATACTAAAAATATGTTGGTACTCCCAAAATATACTGCCGTTGACTCTTTTTAGGTAAAATTTTGGAATTTTTTGTAAGGCTCCACAAAACCTGGGCTTTTAGCCAGTGGAATCTCCAGCTATAGAGAAAATGATCACATCGCAAATGGCTTTTTCCAATAAAAGCTTGACATAATATTAGAAGATATTATATTGCATTTTTAGTATTTTAGGGCAGGTAGCTCAGCTGGTAGAGCAGTGGACTGAAAATCCGCGTGTCGCCGGTTCAAGTCCGGCTCTGCCCAATTCATAAACCCTTGTAAGGCAAGCACTTACAAGGGTTTTTCTTTTGCCCTTTCCGAGTTTTTTCGTGCCGTATAACTTTTTTTATAACCATTCGATTAAAGGAGCACGGAAATGGCAAAAGCAAAGAAAAGCAACCTTCCCGGAAGTATTTACAAAAACGGCAGACGCTGGTGGTGGAAAGTCAGACTGCCCGGCGATGAAAAAATTGCAGCGCGTCCGCTCAAACCGGCAGGCAGTCCAATGGCGACCAAAGATTATAATGTGGCCGTAGAATGTGCCAGGTTAATGCTGGCAAAGGCTGTATTCG
>PWDX01000254.1 GCA_003553245.1 Phycisphaerae bacterium | reverse complement strand
CCTCAGGCGACGGCCCGGGCCCGCGATGTCTGTGCCTTTCCTGACCATCGCCGCCGAATTGCCTGCCGCCGATTTCCATCATCATAATAAGATTGTCGATATATGCCTCTCGCTGGTCGGCGTCAAGTGCGCAGTAATCGGCGGCTGTGTTGACTATAAACGCAGTCATCGCTTTTTCCGCATAGTCGCGCCGCTGCTGGCGTGACAGTGAGCGATACTCATCGGAAGTGAAAATCTCCGGGGCTTCTTCGGGCCTGATAGTCGCAGGGTCGGGCAGGTTATGCGATGGGGACGAAAACAGCCTCATGCTCGCCGCGGCAACTGCCAACACCGCCACAGCCGAGATTGCGACCACACCAATTTGTTTGCGTGACATCTGCATTTTATTTACTCCTGAAATTCTTTGCGAAGGTCTCTGACGCCGCCGTTAATAAACAGATAATTCTTTCCGCCGGTCTGTGTGCTTTCTCCGTGAAAATTTTCATAATCGCTCATTATCCAGATGTCCCGCTCGGCAAAGCCAAGCTCGTTGGGCAAATGTGCCACTCTTATTTCATCCGAGGCAAGATCAATCCGCCCGCTTCGCATGCTGAGCATCATATTCCGGGCGACCTGCCAGAATTCAAACCAATACTCATAACTGCTGGTCTCCCGCTGGAAGTACTCACCCCGCAGATCCGCCGGGCACCTGAAGACCTCTGCTTCGCCGGGCAGGATAAAATGCGTAATAGGCTTTCTGTCCTCTATATCGACCGAGGGCTGCTGTGCCGCCGGCGGTAAAACACCACGGTTATCGTCCAGATACATCTGAAAGCCCAGCCCTATCTGCCGCAGGTTGGAGGCGCAGGCAGTCCGCCTTGCTATCTGGCGAGCGCGAGACAGCCCCGGCAGCGCGATACCCAAAAGCAGCGATATAATACCGATTACGACAAGCAGCTCAATGAGCGTAAAACCGACCCGCCGCCTGTGTTTGTTTATAATGTTGCGCATAATCTACTCCCGTAAATCAACTACATTCGATTATACGCAGCAAAACCCAAACCCGTTACAGCCTGATTTCACAAGACCAAAAATCCCGCCCCGGCCATACGCATAAGCCACCATAGCGGCGCTTTGTAGATGCCGGATCAAGTCCGGCATGACAGTTTTCTACCCCCGTTGTCGCTCCGAACGAATGTGAGGAGTCTGCTAAATCAGCCGCGACCTCTTTAGCTCCTCCCCTGTCAAGGGGAGGTGGCCGTAAGGCCGGAGGGGTATCTTTTCAGCCCCAGCGCAGCCGCGTTCATAATAAAACAATGATGTCGCTTTGCGACACTGTTTTAGCGGATTCCTCGGGCAGCAGTTACAGCAATACACGAAAGACCGGTGGATAAATCTCTAATGACATATGGTGCGTGAAATGGGGTCAGGACATCGGGCCTGTTTGCTCCCATAGTTGTTTAATCTTGAGAAAATGCTGCTGAGTATCGGCACTTAACTTATCAAAAGTATCTTTTACATCAGAGCCGTCACCTTGCAAAACCTCGAAGTATTTCTTCTCTATCAAAGCCTCTTCCAGATGCAATGCCGTGGATAATGCGTTTATATGCTGAAAATCAGGCTCATAGGCCTTGCCGATGCACTGGTTTACAAAATTCAATGATGTCTTGATTGCGTTAATTGGAAATCTTTCGATTATGAAGCAGCCGGCACCGCTTTCAATCTTTGTTTTCAGGTTATCGAGCCATTGAGCATGCCGGGTTTCTTCTATTGCAAGTTCCTGCCAAAAGTCCTTGTATTCTAAGAATATTTCAGAGTAGGACTTATACAACTCAGCAAGACCATTTTCATGCTCTTTTAATAAATCCAGTAACTGCTCAGGTTTTTGTGCAACATTCATTAGTTTATCCATGCCCTTAACCTTTTTTACTTCTTATCGGAATCATACAAAGGACGCTTTAGCTTAATTTTCTCCACAGGACTGCTTATCCTACTGCCCCGCTGCCGCCGCTAACGAATGTGAGGAGTCTGCTGAATCAGCCGCGACCTCTTTAGCTCCTCCCCTGTCAAGGGGAGGTGGCCGCAAGGCCGGAGGGGTATCTTTTCAGCCCCAGCGCAGCCGCGTTCCAAACAAAATAATGATGTCGCTGCGCGACGCTGTTTTAGCGGATTCCTCGGCTGCGCCTCGGAATGACAGGCCGTGCAATGTGATGAAGTTTGTTGTTTTTATACCCCCTCCCCCCTACGGGGTACTCCCCCTTGACAGGGGGAGAGCTTAATATAAGCAGCTTTCGTGGGTACTTGGTTAGCTTATTGGCGGGGGAGAGCTGTTTTTTAGCTCCCCTCCTTTGTAAGGAGGGGTGGCCGCAGGCCGGGGTGGTTGAATTATCCAGACAGTGCCACACCTGTCACCCCGCGTACCGTCCTATCTGCCATCCCGCACACTTCCAAAATTGTCACCCTGCACCCCGATGCGGGGTCTATCAATGCTGCAAGACTGTGGGTGCAGATTTCGCGGCTACTTGATTATGGCGGTTGGTTCGAGTCTATCGGAGAATTCGCGGGCGGTCAGGTCGAAGCCGGTGCGGTCAAGGCCTATACATCGCAGTATTTCCTGGGGCATCATCGCCGAGACATCCATCAAGCCGTAGAGGCCGAGAAAGTGCGAGGCGAAAATGACAGCCGCCGCTTTGCTGGAGCTTTCCGGCCTGACCGGGTCATGGTGACGCAAAACTCCGTCTATAAGCGTGGCCGAGAGATTCCACTTTTGGCACACCATCGCACCGACCTGGCAATGGTCCATTCCTATCAATAGCTGCTCGTCTTCGAGAATCGACTGCATCTGCTCTATCGAGCTTCCCATCAGCTCAATTATATTTACATCCCGCGCCAGCATTGTGACCAGCCGTCCGATATCGTGTATCAGTCCGGCCACTTCATAAATATCGACCTGGTGTGCGGGCATATTCGCCGCTTGTGCCAACAGCTTACAGCCAAAGGCTATCTCCTGCGAATGCGCATAATACTCGCCGAGGCAGGCCGAGTTTACCATCTGCCCGCGCAGTGACTGCTCGTCATGTGCGATTTCGACAAGCTGCTCGATAATGGGCTTTAATCCTACGCTGTGCAGTGCCTGTTCTATTGTTTCAACCCTTTGAGAGAACATCGAGTTTGCTATGTGCAGCACATCTGCGCATAGGCCGGGGTCGTGCTTTATTACATCGAGCAGGTCGTTTTCCTGTTCAAGATGATCCTGAGCGTAGAAAACTTTATCGATATTGCCGGGCATAAGCGGAAGTCGGTTCACAAAACCGGCAAGTTGCGATTCTGTGCATTGGGCTTTATTCATATATTATCCTGAAGCAAAAATGTTTCGTTATTGTCTGTTATATCAGAAGATACATTAACTCCTTTCATTGCGCGTATATCGGCAGTGCCCGCAAGGTCGGTTAATAGAAATAACGATAATCTGCGAACAATCCTGCGGATGCTGTGGTTTGGGCCGGTGTATTCGCCAAAGACGGCATTAGGCCTATAACAGGCACAATCGATACAGCTGATACCAGCCTCCATAAAATCGATTAAAGCAAGCTAAAAAGACTATCAGTTCCGAAAATATCACCTGTGTGGATTTGCTTATCTGTGTGTATTATTTACATTTTATAAGAGAGCTTGGCTGTGCAGTCATATCAACTGATACAGACGATACGAGCGGGATTAAAAAATTAAAAAGTTGTTTTCAAATCGCACCAGGCAGGGTAAGTCCGGCATTGCAAACGCCGAGATAGTAGCAGGTATCAGGTTTTTGCGACGGATAAAATAACGAAGACAAGGAACGAAACATATGTCAAACCAACCAAGACAGACAAAAGTATTTGCGGCGCTGGCGGCGTCTATGACCGCTTTGGCTTTTGTGCTGATGTCTCTTGGTTATAATCCTCCCGCTGCGGGGGCTTTTTGTCTTTCCTCTTATAACCGGATGCTGCCTGTGCGTCAGGCGATTTATAGTCTCAACGGTGTGGAGCTTGCCGACTGGGACGGTATTGAGATTTCTGTTATATCAGGCAACGGCAATAATAAAAAGCTTTTCGATAAGTGCCAGGCAACGGGGCATTTCATTATCTGCAACGGGCAGATAGGCACCGACGGCAGGATTGAATTAACGCCCAGGTGGCTAAAGCAACAGGCCGTCGCTGATCAGAATAGTCAGGATGGCGTTATCCATATAATAGTTCTTGCCGGGGCCGATACAGCCGGGCCGACGGGTTTCCAGGTTCGCCGGACTCTCGCACTGGTCGAGCTGTTACAGCGAAAGTTTGGCATAGCCGCGACAGAGACCACCTACCCGGGGCAATTTCTTTTTTAGCACCGTGTTCGTTGCCCAATGTCTGCAAGCCGCGCTGCTGACTTCATTAAGTGCCGCAGGTTAATCACCGATATTTCTGCACAGGACCGGGTGCGTCCTGAAATCGGATATTACTGAAAGTCCGGCAATAGGCTGGGATCATATGTTTGACAAAAAACGCAGGATATCGGACAGATCGTTGTTTTTGGGTCTGATGTGTGCGGCGGTGGTGCTGTTTTTTCTGCCGTCGTCTATCACGGGCAGGCTCCAGTTCTGCTTTGCGGGCTTTTTCCGACATCCCCTTATGATGAGCCGAAATATACCGTTTTTTGGCAGTGGTCCGCAGGCCGCCGAGGCCGCTGCCGAGCAGTCGGGCGTTTGCGAGCAGGAATTCGTCGAAATGCGCAACTATCTCGAAAATGTTACCCGGCAGTTGGCACAGGAAAAGCAGAAAGTCCGAAAACTGGCAGGTATTCGCGATCGCGGGTCGCTTGAGGCGGCTTCGCTTTTAATCGGCAATATAATCACGGCTTCGCTGGAGGGCAATAAAAACGAGCTGGTTATCGACCGCGGGCGCAACGATGGCCTTCGTCAGGGTCAGTATGTTCTGGCCGACCACAGCATTATCGGGATAGTTGAGCAGGTGCGCGCAAATACGGCACGGGTTGCACTGCTGTCGGATACCGATGTAAATATTTCCGTAACTGTCGGCCAGGCCGATGCCGAGCGTGTCATGCGAGGTATGGGCGGCGGCAAGTCTTCGGTTTTGCTGATGTCAACGAAATATGAGGTCGAGCAGGGCGATCCGGTGTTCGCGAGCCCCAGAGCCGGCTATCTTGAGGCTCCCGTTATTGCCGGGCTGGTCAGCAGCGTTGCCCGCAACGCCGACAATCCGCTTATCTGGGATATCGAGGTAGAGCCTGCATGCAGCCTGGCGGATGTTTCCACGGTGGTCGTTGTGGTGATGGAATAAAGATAAATGCTTTTGAGACAATGCTTTATGCCAATTTAGCCACGGCAGTAAGCAATTACGAGGCCGCATTTAAGCAAATCCCCTATTTATCTTTTGCCGCTTAGAGTATAGTCTAATACTGTATTAACAAATAGAGTTGGTTTTGTAAGGCAGCAGCCGGTATTATTAATTTTATACCTGTTGCGCTGAAAAATTAATATGGCAAAAACCAATATAATCTGCCATTCTCCGACCGCGAACAAAGGGTCGATGATAATAAATCACGCCGGACAATCAGCATATCCTGCCTATACTAACAAATCGCCGTTAAGCGGATTAAAAACAGGCAAATTAGACGAATTGGGATTATCCCAATTCGAACATTCATCGACTCCGGCAGTATCATCAGAGAAAACAATTTTTAACCGGATTTTTAGGAGGCAGTAAACATGCAGATACCATTGGTTACCAGTTATCGCAATGTCCGCAAAACCCCCGATGTAGAAGAGCTTATCCACGAACAGGCCTACAAGCTGGAGAAAGTCTGTGACCATATCACCAGTTGCAGAGTTGCCGTGGAAAAGGTTCAGAAGTTTCAGACATCGGGCAGCCCCTATCGGGTGCGAATCGACATCACAGTGCCGCCGGGCCATGAAGTAGTGGCAAAGCGCGAGCCGAGCAAAGGCGATATGCACGACCCGCTGGTGACTGTAATTCGCAAGGCTTTTCAGGCGGCCAAGAAAGAGCTTGAAAAAATTAACGACAAGCAAAACGGCAGAGTAAAAAGCCATCCTGAACAGGAAGTTATGGGAATCGTGCATAAGTTGTTTCCTGACGAGGGTTACGGCTTTGTCCGCACTCCCGACGATCGCGAGATTTATTTCCATAGAAATGCCGTGCTGAACAACCACTGGGAAAAAATGAAACTGGGAGCCGGAGTTCGCTTCTTCCCTGAAATCGGCGAGAAAGGCCCGCAGGCTTCGACTCTGGAGGTTATTTACACACCATCGACACCTTATGAAAGCCCGCCGGAAAGCCCATAATAATAGCGTTTTCGCCAAAGCCCGGCCAGCGCGCCGGGCTTTTTTTATGCGCATTTGAATATATTTTCGAGCGTAAATGAAAACTTGCAGGCAGGGCTGATCTGTGTAAAATGTTGCTGTTTGATATGTTTTTTACGGGATTGGCGATTATGCTGGCAAGGCTAAACAGCGTTACTATCGAGGGAATAGAAGGCATTGTCTGCGAGGTCGAGGTTGATGTAGCTCGCGGAGGATTTGAACGGTCGCTTGTGGTGGGGCTGCCTGACGCGGCGGTCAAGGAATCGACCGAACGGGTGCGCTCGGCCATAATAAACAGCGGTTTTAAGTATCCAAAAACCCAGTCAATAATTAATCTTGCCCCTGCCGATGTTCGCAAGGTCGGCCCGGCGTTCGATTTGCCTATCGCTCTTGGGATGCTGATGGGTCAGGGCATTTTGCAGCCGCCGGCGGCCAAAGGTTTTGTCATAGCCGGTGAGCTTGCTCTTGACGGTCGGGTTCGACCTGTTAACGGGATGCTTTCGATGGCGATGACAGCTGCGGAAAACGGG
>PWDX01000035.1 GCA_003553245.1 Phycisphaerae bacterium | reverse complement strand
GCCGAGAAACCTGAAATTGATCTGATATTTCAGCAATGGTTTGTTCCCTGCGATCACAAGCAGCTAAAACACGTTTTCGTAAATCTATAGAATATGCCTTCATAAAAAACATATCGGCAATGCGAATACAACAACTTTAATTGCTCTAGAGGCCGAGAGGCTTTGTATGAATAAGGAGGTTATGGTACTGCTCGACTTGGAACGCAGCCGGTGTCATTACGGCAGGCTGCTGGCGGTAATGTCTATAAGTTCCTGTAGAGCATGGAAAATGGGAATTGAAAAATTTGATTAACTTATTTGCTCGCGCAGTTTTCGCACATAGCCGGCAAGTTGCTGTGGAGAGATATCCTCAAGCTGCTTATCAGGTAAATCACTAAGTGCTATTTCATCAATTATCGCCTCGGCCCGTTTACCGCCGGCGGCGATTACAGTTATATAGTCCTCTGCCTGTTCGTCTTTGCCGTCTGCTTTGCTTCGCAGATAATCTATAATGCTCTCTCGTAATTCTTCATCATCAATACGCATCACAGGCCCGGCTGGAGTGGGTTCGGAATCTTGCTCCTGGCCTGAGTCAGGGGTTTGACGCTGTTGAAGAATATTCTGGGTTAGCTGGAAAGTTTCTTCTTTAAGTTTTCTTTTCTGTTGTTCTTCCTGATCGTCAATAGGGGCAAGATCAAAGTCAGGTTCGGCGGTGAGGTCCGGCACATAGACTTTGTTATGGCAACCCGGACATTTACCCCATTTGCCGCCGGCCGAGTCTTTCGCTTCGATTTTTTTTGAGCAATGTTCGCAGTGAAAAGTGATAGTCATCTCAAAAGCCTTTCAATTCGTACCATTACATTTGGGCTTCATATTCGGCTACAACATCCGTGCTTATGCCGCCTCTGGGTGTGAAAGTTGCGCTTACTCTCATCCAACGAGGTTTGCAGGCATCGGCAAGATCATCGAGTATTTCGTTGGTCAGCGCTTCATAAAAAATCCCCTTGTTTCGAAAGCTCTGCATATAGAACTTAAGACTTTTGAGTTCTATACAGTGCCGCTCAGGGCAGTATTCAATTATTATTTCGCCGAAGTCGGGCTGGCCGGTTTTGGGACAGACGCTGGTAAACTCCGGACAGGTAATAGTGATTATATAGTCCCGCTCCGGGCGTGGATTGTCAAATAATTCGAGGTTGGGTTTATCTTCTGGCATTGTTTTCCTTTATTTTGAACTTCAATCTATTTTAACAACTTTGGACGGCTTTAGGCAAGATTTATTATGCCGTCTTGCCGTACTGTGCAATTTTGGTGTATATTATTTGCGAAGTAATTATCGGTTATGTGTTTCAGGAAGTCAAAGTGAACCAGAAAAAAAACGCCATAGTATTGCTCAGCGGCGGGCTGGATTCGGCTACTGTTATGGCCATAGCGGCTAGCGAAGGATACGGCTGCTATTGCCTGTCGTTCAAATATGGCCAACGGCATAGTGTAGAGACAGAATCGGCCAAAAGGGTTGCTCAATCTCTGGGTGCTGTTGAGCATAAATTTGTCGGGATAGATTTATCTGCTTTTGGCGGCTCGGCGCTTACCGACGGAGCTGCGGAGATTCCAAAAGACAGGGTAGATTTACAAAGCGGCGAAAACATCCCGCCGACTTATGTACCAGCCAGGAATACGATATTTTTAAGTTATGCTCTGGCATGGGCGGAAGTGTTGGGTATTTTTGACATATTCATAGGCGTTAATACCGCCGATTACAGCGGCTATCCCGATTGTCGGGCTGAGTTTATAAGTGCCTTTGAGGTAATGGCAAATCTTGCAACGGCTGCGGCTGTCCAGAATGAGGCAAAATACCGCATACATACTCCGATTATTGAAATGACAAAAGGACAGATAATCCGAAAGGGTGTTTCGCTGGGAGTTGATTATTCGCTTACGCATAGCTGTTACGACCCGGACAAGCGGGGTAGAAGCTGTGGGCATTGTGATTCCTGTCGATTACGGCTGAAAGGTTTTGCCGAGGCGGGGATGCAGGACCCTATTGAATATGCAGGATAAGTTTTCAACAGCCGGAACTTTTAATGATTATAAATGAGATTTTTTATTCTTTGCAGGGTGAGGGATTCCTTGCGGGTGTGCCGAGTGTATTTGTTCGGCTTGCAGGCTGTACCCAAAGGTGCAGCTGGTGTGATACTGCTTACGCATGGGATGAGCAGGCAGGACGGGAAATGACCATTGAGGAAATAGCTGAAAAGGTCAAAAACTTTAACTGCCGACATATCGTCATAACCGGCGGCGAACCGATGCTTAACGACAGGTTAGGTGAGCTTGCCGAGGCTTTGAAGCGACAGGGCGGTCATGTCACAATTGAAACATCCGGGTTGCAATATAGACAGAAACTTAATTGCAATCTTATTAGCGTCAGCCCAAAGCTGTCTAATGCAGAGGCGGCTAAGATGGGGAGTGAGACCATTGATAACCTGGGCAAACTAATCGGCGAATATGAATATCAGTTGAAATTCATCGTGGATTGTGAGGCTGATCTTGAGGAAATTGAGCAAATACTGTCCAGGCTCGACGGTGTTGATCGCGGCAGGGTGATGTTGATGCCACAGGCGACAAATCGGAGGCAGTTGCTGGAAAAATCGCCTCTTGTAGCAGAAATGTGCCGAAACAGCGGATTTGCGTTTAGTCAGAGGCTTCATATCTTGCTTTGGGACGGCCAGAAAGGAAAATAGGTCTTAGGTGCAAAAAAAGCTTGCTCTTTTATATAATCCGAATAGAATGCGTTTTCGCTTGCCCGGGTGGCGGAACTGGCAGACGCGCTAGCTTGAGGGGCTAGTCCGCTTCGGCGGGTGGAGGTTCGAATCCTCTCCCGGGCATTTTTGTAGCAAACTTCAGATTCAGGCCGAGCCATACAGTTAGGAGTAGTTTCTCTGTCGTCATCAAGCCGCATTTCATGATAACATAGGTAAATGTCGAGCAAATTCAAAACTGTTTATCGGAAATGGCCTGCTTCTTGACATCAGGACAAATACTGTGGTTAAATGTATAAACTGGCTCAGGTATCAGTTTGCTTGAGTAATCGGGGAACCGGGGTTTTATCAGGGTGCAGGATATATGGTCCAAGTAGGGGATAGTAAATATCTTTGGGGGATTTTCGCTGTTCTGGGTGCGGTGTTATACATTTGTTCGGGTTGTGCCACGGTTAGAATAACCGATCCGCCAGAAACGGCTACTCAGCAGTTTATGACATCCGAGGCAGTCATACAGTCTATAGACCAGCTTTCTTTCCAAAGCATACGGGGCCGGAAAGTATTTATAGATGATGGTTACCTCAGAGAGACCGAGAAAAGGTTTGCCGCGGCTCAATTGCGTGCAAATATTTTAGAAGCTGGCGCCTATATCCAGGAAGATCGCAGCGACGCTGAAATGATAATTGAGTTTCGCAGCGGCGGAGTAGGCATCGACCGATACGAAAGCATGGCTGGTATTCCATCCATTGAGGGAGTTGCATTTCAGACTCCTGAGTTTGCATTCACCAAGAGCCTTCGGCAGGTTGGATACGCCAGCTTCGCTTATGTCGCTTATTGGGCAGACAGCGGTGAGATCGTAACTTCCAGCGGTCCTTATATCGGAAAAACACTGCGACAGGACTGGTGGTTTTTCGGATTTGGACCCAGAACGGTCGGTAATGTGCCGGTTGTTGACAGGACAATCGATTAAGCCGGCAGTAATTGGAATATTGGGATCACGAGGTTGCCGTGAAGAAAGCTCTTCGTTTTATACTTACATTGATAGTAATTTTGACCGCGCTGGTTACAATTACGGTTGTTCTGTTTAGGCTTGGCATTGCGGGGCGCTACATAGTCGGCTGGATGGGTGATTATATCGGTGTTGAGCTTCACGGTGAGCGTGTAGATTTCGGTCTTGACGGTGAGTTGCGAATCAGCGGCTTTTCTTTTGGCTTGCCCGATGAGGAACCGTTTTTTACGGCAGATCAGATACAGATATCTGTCTCCAGTGCAAAGGAAATTTTTAGCACGAGACAGGTTGAAGTAAACCGAATACAGCTGGTTTCGCCAAATTTTACGCTTCAAAGAGATGAATTGGGTCGGTGGAATATCCAGCCGATTCTTGAGTTGCGCAGACCTGATCCCGAGCCTGTTCGCCAATTACCGGAAATTGAGATTGTAGATGGAACCTTTAATTACATCAGTCCCGATGGAAGGGTAATAACGGCGCCGAATATTCAATTCAACAGCACAATGGCCGACAACGGAAAATATGCTTTTACTCTTTCCCCGTCAGGCAATAACAAAATTGAGGGTTTTGTTGACTTGGAAAGTCTGGAGCATGAAGCAGTATTTGCTATTGAAGAGGCGCAGTCTGTATTTTCTCCCGGCATAGCTGAATTGAATGAACATGCTCGGCTGCTGACAGAGTGGCGAGGGCGTGTGATTTCTCAGCAACCGTTTGAGCTTGAAGGTGCCCTCGATCTAAGCAGTCTCAGTGCAGAAGGTGTTGAGCTGGCCGGCAGGGCGGAGGTTGAAGCAGATAAGTGTGGGCTATCGGTTTTGCTTGGATGGTTCAATATTGATGCGAGGCAAAGGCTAAGTGGCAGACCATTTTCCACAGGCGATATTCGTGTGGAAAACGGAATTCTTTCCTATGATTACGCGGCTAAAAAGTTTGCCCTTGATGATTTGGATGTTGCTTTTAACGGGGGTAAAGTAGGAGTGAATGGTGACTTTTATACGGACAGATGGCTTGAGAGCAGCGGCCGCATAGATTTCAAGGACATCAGGGTCAGTGAGATTTTTGCTGATTTTGATGAAGATGTAAAGGCAGGGGGATATCTGGACTTCGCGCCCGCCGCTGATGCGCGTGCTTTGGAGCCTTTGAAGATATCGCTCGGTATGGATATTAGCGGCGGCATTTTTGAAGCAGCGAAGTTAGGTCAGATAACAGCCAATGCTTATGTCGGCAAAAAGCGTCTGATAACCGAAACTTTCGATATCCCTGTTTTTGACGGGCTGGTCCAGCCCTGGTTTAGTTTGACAAAGCGTGAAGGTGAGTTTTTTGGCCATGTTATTTGCGATGTTGGTGATGTTGATATTAATATGATTGTGCAAAGCTTCAAGCCCAATGCAGAACCTGTTCCGGGAAGGATAAACGGAACGGCTCGAGTTAGAGGCTTGGGAAATATTAAAACTCTCTCGGGCAACGCTGATTTTTCACTCAGGGGTTCGGATTTAATGCATACCGAAATTATAGGAGCTGTATATAATATCTTAAACCTCCGTCTTGTGGAACTTGAGCCTACCGGGCGCGGGCACATTAGCTTAGCTTTCGCCGGTGATGATATTGAGATAAGAGATTTTGAATATTTCAACCGTGGTGTTGAGGTTTTGGGGGCAGGGTTTGTCAGGTCGGTCTCGCTTGGGATGGACGCTCCGATAGATGGGGTAGCAACGGGCTCGCTCAGGCCTTTACGAGATACGGGTGTGCCCGGCGGAAAAGAGCTGGATCGTCTGTTGCAAGGCTTGCAGGTAGGTTTTACATCCGTGAAAGTCGAGGGTACTGTCGGAAAGACTTCTACCCGTGTGGTTCCATTGCCTGAGGTCAGCGGCGCGATTCGGAATCTGCTTGGCCAGTAAGCCTTCGGCTTTTCTTTGCGGAGATTCGGGATTTTTAGCAATATAAGTCAAAAAAACAGCATCTCACTTCAAGTATTTCGACCTTTAGTATGATATTATCTTAAAAAAGCATTATAATGTGTCATAATTGAGAAATTAACACAATCTTGCCGAGATGAAAATAAAACAGGATGGGAATTTAATGAATGCTAAAGACCGCACCACTACTACTCAAACACCAGCTAAAAGATTTTCAGAGGCTTCAGATAAAGCTCACAGGCTGGATCCACTAACTATGAAAGACTGGGAAATCGCCGAAGCCGCTGAGCAAACTATGGAGCCGATAGGGGAGCTTGTCAGCAGAAAGCTCAATATTAACAGCGATGAGATAATACCCTACGGAAGGCAACTTGCTAAAATTGACTACGGCAGAACTCTTGAAAGATGTGGTAAAAGTACCCGCAGGGCCAGATATATTGATGTTACGGCCATTACCCCGACGCCGCTTGGTGAAGGCAAGACTACTACAGCAATAGGGCTGATCGATGGTCTTGGTAAACTTGGTAAGCGAGTAACAGGCGCCATCCGGCAACCCAGCTCAGGACCTACTTTTAATGTTAAAGGGTCAGCAGCAGGCGGCGGTTTGGCGCAGTGTATTCCTTTGGCTCCTTTTTCACTGGGATTAACCGGTGATGTTGACCGTATTACCAATGCGCACAATCTTGCTATGGTAGCTCTTACTGCAAGAATGCAGCATGAGAGAAATTATAACGACGCTCGGCTGGCTCAAAGTAACCTTAAAAGGTTGGACATTGACCCTGATAGGGTGCAAATGAAGTGGGTGATTGATTTTTGCGCTCAGTCTCTTAGAAACATAAAAATAGGTATTGGTGGTAAAATGGACGGCTATCCAATGGATTCGGCGTTCAATATTGCTGTTTCCAGTGAGCTGATGGCAATTCTTGCGGTTTCGAGGAACCTGGAAGAAATGCGCCGCCGCATAAGCAAAATTGTAATGGCTTATGACAAACAGGGAAACGAAATTACCACTGCCGACCTTGAAGTTGACGGTGCGATGGCCGCGTGGATGCTCGATACTATAAATCCGAGTGTGATTCAGACTATTGAGGGTAATCCGGTGTTTGTTCACGCAGGGCCTTTTGCAAATATCGCCATAGGGCAAAGCTCCATAATTGCCGACGATATCGGAACAAAGGTTGCGGATTATCATGTTACCGAAAGCGGCTTCGGGGCTGACATCGGTTTTGAAAAGTTCTGCAGTATGAAGTGCAGACTTTCGGGCTTGAAACCCGACGCTGCGGTTATTGTCTGCACAGTTCGGGCTTTGAAGATGCACGGCGGCGGGCCGGCGGTCAAGTCCGGGAAGAAGCTAAGCGAAGAATACACACAAGAAAATGTTAATCTGGTCGAAAAGGGTTGTGAAAATCTGCTTGCTCATATTGATATCGTAAAAAATAGCGGTATTGGGGCGGTAGTTTGCATTAATAGTTTTTCAACGGACACCGAAGCCGAGATAGATGCGGTGCGCCGAATCGCTGAGCAGGCCGGGGCAAAAGTTGTTTGTTCACAGCATTGGCTAAAAGGCGGCAATGGCGCTATTGAGTTGGCCGAGGCTGTCGTTGAAGCCTGTGAACAAGATAACGAATTCAGTTTTTTCTATGAGCAGGATGAGCCGCTTTCAAAACAGGTGGAAAATGTCGCAACCAAGGTTTATGGCGCTGATGGGGTTGAATACAGCGATAAGGCATTGAAGCAATTGCCCGAGCTTGAAAAGGACGAACAGGTTGGACGATACGCTTTATGTATGGTGAAAACTCATCTTAGCCTATCGCATGACCAGAATCTCAAAGGCAGGCCGAGGAACTGGAAGTTGCCCGTTCGGGAGTTTCTTTTGTATCGCGGCGCCGAATTTGTTTTGCCTATGGCAGGTGATGTTAAGATGATGCCCGGAACCGGTTCTAATCCTGCTTATCGCGGCATTGATATCGATACCAGGCGAGGCAAAGTTACAGGATTATTTTAGGATTTTATAAAAGGTTTAAGTATGGCAAATAAATTCAAAGCAAGCCTGTCGGATGATTCTTCGTTTATTATTGTAGCTGAGCTTACCGGGAGTCCCGGGTTTAAGCTTACTCCGATAGAGAATTTTTTGTCGGCATATCAAGAAAGGGGCATTTCGAATATTCCGTCGCAGTTTAATTTTGCGGGCATCATGTTGCCCCAGAATCCCGGCGGAACGGCGAATATCGAACCGGCTGATGTTATCAAAAGTCTCAAAGCCAGCGGTCTTGCAAAAGGGCTGGAAATGATTCCGCATATCTCCTGCAAAGATCAGAACAGCGATGCGATTGTAAGCTCGCTGGTAAGTTATCGGCGAAGCGGTACTGAAAATATTCTTGCTCTTACAGGTGACAAACCGCTCGAGGCCAAGGGGGTTTTCCAACTCGATGCTATTGGTCTTTTATCGCTGGTGCGACAGATGAATTACAAATCATACATTAAGGCCAGTCCTGAGAAGCTTGACAGCGTGCATCAGTTTTACTCAGGTGCGGCAGTGTCGCCTTTCAAATATACCGAAGCCTCGCAGATGCAGCAGTATTATAAGATGGAAAAGAAAATAGCATCCGGGGCGGATTACCTTGTTACACAGGTCGGCTGGGACTGGCGCAAGTCACTGGAGCTTTTTCAATACCTGAAAGAAAATGACATCAATGTTCCTGTACTGGGTAATGTGTATCTGCTTAGCACTATGACTCCTGCGCCTCGGCTGATGCATGATGTCAAGCTGGCAGGTTGTTTTGTTAGCGATGAGCTATATGAAAAGGTATCCGCCGAGTCTGTTGAGCAGCACATAGAGCGTGCGGCGCAACAGGTGGCCATGTATAAGGCGATGGGTGCGGCAGGTGTAGATATCGGCGGCGTGCATGACTTTGATATTTTCACCGATATACTCAACAGGGCGGCGGAAATTGGCAACGAATGGGAGTCTTTCAAGGACAATCTGCATTGGCCTGCTAAAGACGCGTTTTATCTTTACGATGAGCAAGGCAATCGCAGACCCGCTTCAAGGCTGAAAAAGAAGTTCGGCCATAAGTTTTTCAATTTTATGCACCGTGCCATTCTTGACCCTGACCATACTGGTTTTCACGCTTTTAAGAAAACAATGTCCGCGCTTGGAACCGAAAAAGGCAGCGGTGTGATGTATAAGCTGTTTAACAGCTCCGAAAAATCTTTCAAATATCTGCTTTTTGACTGTGAGGAATGTGGCGATTGTTATCTGCCGGAGAACTTCGGGCTTTGTACTATCGGCGGTTGTGAGAAAGGTATGGATAATGCCCCGTGCGGTGACTCTACCGCCGATGGTTATTGCGGCAATAATCTTGAGCGGGTTTGTATCGGCGAATATATTTATAACGCCGCTGCTGCGGAAAAAGCCGGGCTTGAGAAACTGCGAAAGATTATTAACAAACCTCGAAAGCCGGAACTGGAACACACCTCATCTATCCTTAATTATCTTTTCGCCAAAGACCACACCGCCCGTCCGCCGCTGATTCAGATAGCCGAAGCACTGCATGCATCTATCCCGAAAACGGGCAAGGTTATGCGTATGCTGGCTCAGATGGGCCCTGATGCTTTTGAAAAGGAAAGCGGGCCGCTGAATTATATACGGGCGTTGATAGAGTCACAGGCCGATGAGGGAGCTGATTATATAGATGTTAATGTCGATGCGTTCGGTGAACAAGACCCTGAACTTGCCCGGCGAATGATGCGTGAATATGTGCGGCTTGTTCGCAAATGGGGCAAGGGTGTGCCGGTTTGTATGGACAGCAGCGATGACCAGACATTGCTGGCAGGGCTGGAGCAATGGTATGATACAGACCAGAAAGTTGCCCAGCCGCTGCTTAATTCTGTCAAAGTTCACACCGTTGATGAGATACTGCCGCTTAAAGAAAAGTATGACTTTGCTTTTGTCGGCTTATTGGTAACCGAGGAAAAAGCAACCGGCCCGGGCGGCTCGCACTCGGTGGAAGAGCTTTATTCGGTCGCCAGGCGAATATTTACACCGGCGGTGGAGAAGTATGGGTTTAAGCCTGAAGAGATTTTCTTTGACACTACGGTATTTCCGCTGGCGATTGATATGCCGATGCAGCCTGATGTGCCGGGCTATACTTACAGAACCTTTGAAACACTTCGCAAAATTAAAACCGACCCGCAGATGAAAAATACCCACTGTTCGCTCGGTATAAGTAACGCCGTGCGTGATTTGCCCGGCAGGCGTATCGGTGTGTGTCGCGCCTATGTCGCCAAGGCGATGGAGTACGGGCTGGACACCGGTATTGTCAACACATCACACCATTACGGGATGGTCGAGCCTGACCCTGTTCTGGTGGAAATGGTTGATGCTTATGCGAAGCTGGACGGCAGTCCCGAATCAATGAACCGTGCTGTTGAGCAGATGGGAAAATTCTGTTCAGAAAACAGAAAAGCGGTATATACCAAACCCGAAAAAGCTCAAACAGCCGGCTGAAATTTCACCTGGCAACGAAAAATGCAGGGCGGGCTGTTTTAAACCCGCCCTTTTATATTTTTAGCTTATAGGTTGCGGTCCGCAGAGGTTCTCGCTCTTATTGGCAACCCTGCCGCAGTGTTTGCAAATATACTTTGGTTCGTCAGAAAGATTTTTGATTTTTTCCAGATCCAGACTGCACGGACAACATGTCATCGCGCACATTTTGTCTTGGTGTGTTGCTTCGTGTGCCATTTTGGCCTCCCTTTGACAAAAAAGTTGTTGTTAAGCTATTTCAGCTTAGTATAAGCGGCAGGCTTGAAGATGTCAACGAACGATTTTTTTGTCAAACTATCAGAACTGCCGCCCAAAAGTCTGTATCCGCTGTGAAAAAACAGCAAGGATGTGAAATTGGGCGACTTATATGGTGCTGGTCACCATGCCATGGTTTCCACTGCGAACAGGCTTCCTGAAGTTCATAATCATCCCGGCAGGACGGCGGAGTTTTTATTTCAATTCCACCGACCAGTAGGCGTTGTCGAGAAACTGTTTCCAGCTATGGTATCGTTCTGTTCCCAGATGTATATGGACAAGCGGATTGTGCTTTGGCTTTACCGGTTTGCGTATGAGTTTCATTCCGGCCTGTGTGGGAGTGCGGTTTGCTTTTTTGACATTGCAGTCGGTGCAGGCGCAGACGATATTTGCCCAGTTAGTTCTGCCGCCTGCGCTTCTGGGTGTGATATGATCCAGCGATAATTCGCTTGTAACGAACTTTTTGCCGCAGTACTGACAGCGATTTTTGTCTCGTGCGAAGATGTTTCGTCGGTTGAACCGGACTTCTGTCCTCGGCAGGCGGTCATAAAACAGCAGGCGGATAATTCTCGGCACCGCTATGTGAAAATTGACCGTGGAGACCCAGTCGTGGCCGTCTGGCTCAAAACGCCGCTTAAACTGGCTTATTTCGCACCAGCTATTAAAGTCGTAGTTGGCGTATGTGCCTTCTTCGTAAGAAATGACCTCGGCCACTTCGCGAAACAGCAGCGAAAACGCTTTCTTCGCTCCGGCGACGCGGATAGCCATATAATTTCTATTCAGGATTAGTACCCTGTTGTCAAGACTGGATTGTACCGTCTGTACTGCCATTTATTGTGCGTCTGGAGGCCGGTGCGACACAAACAGTCGCTTTTGGCTATTCGGGAGGCTCTTTGCCGCCAGTTTGCGGCTGTTCCTGTCCGACTTGTACCACATTATCGGCACGCAGACCCTTTTCGCCCTGGATAACATCGAAACTCACGGCTTCACCTTCGCGCAGGGTCTTGTAACCTTCGCTTTGGATGTCAGAGTAATGAACAAAAACATCACCTGATCCGTCATCCGGTTCGATGAACCCGTAACCCTTTCTTGGGTTGAACCATTTTACTTTGCCCTGTGGCATCTAATTGCTCCTTATGACCGTCTTTATCATTCAAAGCGTCGAACGCCCATTGGTATTTTACCTTTTCTGACCGGACCAGCAGTTATTTGACTGCCTTGGCGGCAGGTGGATGGTTGTTTGCCATGCTCTGCTTCATCACCTGGCCCATCTTGAATTTTACCATTCGCTTGGCAGGCACTTCAACCCGTTCGAGGGTTTTGGGATTCTGCGCGACGCGAGCCGCCTTTTGGCGTGTTTCGAAAACCCCGAAACCTCTGAATTCAAGCCGATTGTTCTTGCTCAGCTCTTCGGTTACCTCATCGAGAAAAGTCTGAACTATATTTTTTACAAGCATTCGCTTTGCCTGCGTTTTATCCGCTATTCGGTCAATAAGTTCTTTTTTCGTAACGGTTGTGCTCATTTTTCACCTCATTAAGGAAACAAAAGGTGGGATAACTCTCCCGCTGACCCAGCATCTACCGCTTGCTCAAAGTGCGGTAAAGCCTGTCGATAACTTAAAACTCGCTCCGCCGATGTAGATTTCATAAACTCGACACTACCTGATTTATAAGATTTGCGTTTCAATATTTGCGTTTCACAAGTTACTATACAGCAATGACTTCCAAGAGGCAAGTAATTTTTGCCTCTTTTTTTCGAAAAATAATCAAACTGCCGACCGCTGCCTGTGGGGGCAAACTTTTTTAGCGGTGGGCGAACCCTTTTTGGCGTTATTTGTATTGACTTAATATTAAAAAAAGCCCATAATTATAAGTTTAGTCGGCATTTGACTCAAAACTGCTCAAAAGCGATAGTTTATAGTAACAGTTAATAACACTACAACCCATTATGACCGAACGCAAGAAAAAAACAAGAGCCGCCGAAGTAGCCAACACTTTCGAGTGGCTGATTACCGCCTTTATACTGGCGTTGATTGTCCGAGGCTTTGTCATAGAGGCATTCAGGATACCAACCGGCAGCATGGCAGCGACGCTCAGAGGCGACCATTACCGAATGCGATGCAGACAGTGCGGATACCGCTACGATTATGGGTTGGACGGCTTTGCGATGGCTCAGGAGGGTTTTGGAGGCAGGGCAACCAGCCGATGCCCAAGTTGCGGGTATCTGCAGAATCCAGACCATACTCTTTCATTTGTAAACGGCGACCGAATACTCGTATTGCGATGGCTTTATAATTTCTTCGAGCCGCAGCGATGGGATGTCGTTGTTTTTAAGAACCCCGTCGAGCCGGAGATAAACTACATCAAGAGGATGGTGGCAGGGCCGGGCGAGACGCTTGAGTTCATAGACGGAAATGTTTTTATCAACGATCAGATCCAGCGAAAGCCGCCCAAAGTTCAATCCGAGCTTTGGATGCCGATATATAATAACGATTATCAGCCCATCCGGCCAAGTAGCCCGAGATTCGATTCGCAAACATGGCGCCAGCCATTCGTGAATGTAGATCAGTCCCAGTGGAAAACCTCATCAACGGAAAAACCAACCCGTTTTATCCTCGAAAGCGGGCCTGACCAACGGCATATAATCGAATACGACCCCGTAGTGGGAAACGGCTTCAGGGCTACATACGCCTATAACAGCACTCCTCACAACCGGTTTCAGCCTTATTGCAGCGATTTAATGATTCGATTCAAGGTAACCAAAGATGTTTCAGACGGCGTTATCGGGGCAAGTCTTACAAAATACGGCGTGGAATTTATCGCAATGGCCGACTATTCTACCGGTAAGCTGATTCTAAAGTCAGCAGAGGGCGACAACCGGCAGGAGCTTGCTTCGGTTCCGCTTCCTGAAAGCGTTCTGCAACAGCCTGCTCAGGCCAGGTTGTTCCAGTTTTCAAACTCCGACCAGATGTTAATAGCAAAATACGGCCAAAGCCAGGTATATCACGATCTCGGCAGAGAGCCCGATGTGTTTGATATGTCCGATCAGACCGCCGAACCAGCCGTCCGTATAATCGGCTCGGCCAACCTGGAGCTTTCACGGATCGCGCTTTACCGCGATATTTATTACACCTCGCGGTCTATCGGCGACGGACGCCCGGCACGCGGTGGAGAGGGCAATCCAATAACCCTCGAACAAGACCAGTTCTTTATGGTCGGCGATAACACGCCAAACAGCGAGGACAGCCGATTCTGGAAACAGCCCGGCCTTGGCAATAACGGAAAAACTTATGACCCCGGCATAGTTCCCAGAGAATATCTCGTGGGAAAGGCTATGTTTGTTTACTTTCCGGGCGGATACAGACCGTCGCCGGGTTTCCCGCTGAGCATTGTTCCCGATTTGGGTCGGATGAAATTCATCTACGGCGGCGCAGAAGAATATCCGCCGCAGGCAGCCGAGCCTTATACCAGAGATTGACCCTGGCCGGCGAGCCTGTTTTACCGCTAATAAGCCAGATTGGCTGCTTGACTTTTGCGGTTTTTCTGGTATCCTCAAGAGCTTATTATTAACTTTGCTTAACCATTGCAATAACGATTTAAGGGATTTTAGCTAAATGGCACAGATGCCTCAACCACCCGAGCGTATCGAGAAAATGAAAATACTCGATGAGCTCAAAAATTCGTATCTTAACTATGCGATGAGCGTTATCGTCTCGCGGGCATTGCCCGACATTCGCGACGGCCTGAAACCATCCCAGAGGCGAATACTTGTCGCAATGAACGACCTTAATCTCGGCCCTCGAAGCGCACACAGAAAATGCGCAAAAATAGTCGGTGACACCGGCGGTAATTATCACCCACACGGCGACCAGGCTACCTACGGCACGCTCGTAAGGCTTGGTCAGGAATGGAATCTTCGCTATCCGCTGGTTGATCCGCAGGGCAATTTCGGCAGTATCGACGCTGATCCGCCGGCAGCGATGCGATATACAGAAGCCAGAATGGCCTCTCCGGCAGTGGATATGCTTGAGGATATAAAATACGACACGGTCGATTTCGTGCCAAACTATGACGAGACCCGTACCGAGCCGGTTGTCCTGCCCTCGAAGTTCCCCAATTTACTTGTCAACGGAACAACCGGTATCGCAGTGGGAATGGCAACAAATATCCCGCCTCATAATATATCCGAGGTCTGCGATGCGCTGCTTCTGGTAATTAACGACCCTGACTGTGGCTTTAAGGAGATAATTGAAAAGCTGCCCGGGCCGGATTTCCCCACAGGCGGAATCATCTGCGGCAAAAAAGGCATAATTGACGCCTACACCACCGGCAGGGGACATCTGCGGGTGCGCGCTAAAACTCATATCGAAGAAACCAAACGAGGCAGACAGAGAATAGTCATAACCGAAATTCCCTACACGGTTATTAAGACGACCATCGTTTCAAAAATCGCCGAAAATGTGCAAAACGGAACCATCCCCGAAGTAGCGGATATTCGCGATGAATCCGATAGAAAAGGGCTGCGAATAGTCATCGACTTGAAAAAGGATGCAGAAGAACAGGTCGTTCTGAATAAACTTTATCGCTACAGCTCGCTTCAGACCACATTTGCCGTGGCCAACATATCGCTGGTCAACAACAAACCAGAAACTCTTAACATCCGGCAGATGCTCAATTTGTTCGTCGAGCATCGCAAAACCGTTATCCGGCGAAGGACTCGCTTTTTACTGAAGCGCTCTCGCAATCGGGCGCACATCCTCGAAGGTCTGCTCCTTGCTATCGGCGACATCGACGAGATTATTGATATTATCAAAAAATCTCCCGATACGCCGACCGCAAAAATTAACCTTATGAAAAAGCCGTTACGGCTGACCGAATCGGCGACATTGCGTGAAGTTCTGCCCGAGGCTTTCGTGAAACGATGCACCAGCGAAGACCAGCACCTGACAGGCCCGCAGGCAGACGCTATCCTCACAATGCAGCTTCAGCGGCTGACCGGACTGGAAATGCAGAAACTTGCCCAGGAATTCGCTGACCTGACCGAGCAGATAGAAGGCTATGAAGCGATACTTGCCTCCGAACCAGCCCTGCTGGACATTATTCGCGAGGACATTCACGAGATAAAGGAAAAATACGGTGATGAACGCCGGACTCTAATCAGCAGTCAGGCACAAACTTTCGAGGATGAAGACCTCATCGCCGAAGAAGATGTAATAGTTACCGTTTCGCACGCCGGCTATATCAAGAGAATGTCTATCGACACCTATCGCCGACAGGGCAGAGGCGGCAGGGGAGTTATGGGTTCAGACATAAAAGAGGGCGATTTCATTGAATTGCTTTTCTGCGCATCGACCCACGACTACCTGCTGGTTTTTACAACCGGCGGCAAATGTCACTGGCTCAAGGTGCATAATCTGCCCAATATGTCACGAACTGCCAGAGGTAGAAACATCGCAAATCTGCTTAATTTTGCCGGCAGCGAGAAAATCGCTTCGATTATAAATGTTCCCGACTTTGACCAGGATAAACCTGAAGAACAGCAGAGAAAGCTCGTTATGGCCACACGCAATGGACTGGTCAAAAAGACCACTCTTGCCGCATACAGCAACCCGCGCGCAAGCGGAGTAATAGCGATAAAACTCGACGACGATGATGAACTCATCGGCGTAGCTCTGACATCGGGCAAAGACGATATGCTGCTGGGAACAAAAGACGGTATGGTCATACGCTTTGAGGAAGCACAGGTCCGTTCGATGGGAAGAGCTACACGAGGCGTAAAGGGAATAAAACTGCGAAAAGGCGACTATGTCGTAGGTATGACCGTCCCTGAACCGGGCCAGTCGCTTCTTACCGTATGCGAAAAAGGCTATGGAAAACGAACCGATCTTGACCTGTATCGCCGACAAAGCCGCGCAGGTATGGGACTGATAGACATAAAGACCACCGACCGCAACGGCCCGGTGGTGACAATCGCAACCGTTCATGACGAAGGCGACATAATATTCATTACCCACAAAGGCATTGTGATACGAACCGGAATCGACCAGATAAGCAGAATCGGTCGCAACACCCAGGGTGTACGCTTAATCCGGCTCGATGACGGTGATAAAGTCGTCGCCGCTGCCAAAATTGTCAAAGAAGACGACGCTGATGAGCAGGAACCAGGCTCAGGGGAACAGACAGACTCATTCGCCAATGCCCAGAACCAACAGGAAAACGACGGTGAGCAAAGCCAGGAGTAATTCACAAAAGCCCCTTATTTATGTGATAGCCGGCAAGGACGAGTCAATGGTCAGTGCCGAGGCTGGGCGTCTTATTCATTCGCTTGTCCCCGCCGAGCAGCGGGAAACATCTCTGCTTGATGCCGACAAAGACACCCCGGCTCAGCAGATTTTCGATGAGCTGCGAACGCTGCCTTTTCTTGCTGACCAGCGCGTTGTCGTGGTAAAAAAAGCCGATGATTTTGTCTCAAAGAATCGCTCATTACTGGAAAAGTATTTTGAAAATCCGTCCCCGACGGGAATACTGATACTGACTGTGGGCACCTGGAAGGCAAATACAAAGCTGGCAAAAAAACTGCCTAAAGTCGGAAAGCTCATCACCATAGCCGCCCCGAAACTACGCCAGTTGCCCGGCCATCTTTCAAAATACGCCCAGCAGCAGCACAATAAAAAACTCGCTCCCGCAGCAGCGAATCTGCTTGTAGAGCTTCTCGGGGAAGATCTGCCCCGCCTGCAAAGCGAGGTCGATAAGCTCGCCCTTTACGCTGTCGAAGAAAAAGCGATAACAGCCGACCATGTAAACCAGCTAAGTGCCCGCGACCGCTTTTTCAACGCTTTTGAAGTAATCGACGCCGTAACGGCAGGCCGCACAGCCCACGCAATAGCCCGGATGAGAGCGATGTTCGCCCACGACCGCTCTGCCGAATATACTTTCGTAGGAGCGTTTGCCTGGCACTTTCGCAAGCTCTTCAACGCTAAGGTTATGCAGCAGCAGGGGGCTCCGGCAGGCCAGATTGCCTCAAAAATGCGTGTCTGGTACAACAAACCTGCTTTTTTCAATCAGCTTCGAGCGATGTCGCTTCAGCACATTGGCCGAATACTGACAGAGCTTGCCGAAATCGATTTTCAGATTAAAACAGGCCAGTCTTCACCCAGAGTGGCCGCTGAGCGATTTGTTATGAACCTACGGTAGGCCAGCTTGCTGTTTCGCGCCAACATTCAAAATCCTATTATTTCGATGGACTCGAACAACGGCGCGCATATAATAGTAAATTTTACTGGTTTTATTAAGGCAGGTGTTAAATGTTTGTAAAAATACTGAAAAGCAAGTTACACAGAGCAAGGGTTACGCAGGCAAAACTCCATTATCCCGGCAGCATCGCTATTGACCCGAACCTAATGGAAGCCGCCGGTATTATGGAATATGAATTCGTCCTTATAGCCGATTTGAATAACGGCAACCGGCTCCAGACCTACGCCATTTCGGGAGAACCCGACTCCGGCGAAATATCAATACTCGGCGCCGCCGCCAACCTGATAAAGAAAGATGACCTGGTAATTATATTCAGTTTCGGCTATTACACTCCCGAACAAGCTCACCAGCTAAAACCCAAAATCGTAACTTTTGAAGAAAACAGCTTTAACAAGGTAAAAGAAATAATTACGAAATAGCCGCGCCGGCCATAAAGTAAAAACAATGCGCCCCGAATTATTCGAAATACCATTTCTGGGAATTACTATCAAAAGCTACGGCCTGATGATGGTTGTCGGCTTTGCCGTGGCATTGTATATCGCCCGAAGACTTAGCCGGACTATCCCAGACGGACCCAATCACTTCGCCAACGCCGCTCTGTACACTCTGGTAGGCGGAGTAATCGGTGCGCGGCTTTTCTATGTGATTCACTACTATGACAGCTTCCGCGGCGATTTAGCCTCGATTTTTGCCGTCTGGCACGGCGGGATGGAATTTCTCGGCGGGGTGATATTCGCTATAGCGGTGCTCATATTTTATATCCGATATTACAAACTGCCTATGCGAAAGTTCTTTGATATCTGTGCCATAGTCCTTATGGCCGGGCTTGCTTTCGGACGCATAGGCTGTTTGCTCAACGGCTGTTGTTTCGGCCAGCCGACAGATATGCCCTGGGCGATAACTTTTCCCTACGGTTCGTTCGCACATCGCAGCCATGTCCAGCCCGACCCGGACAGAAACAGGCCATACGCCTATATCGAGTTATCCGACGATTATTTCAACCATTACCGGCAAAATGGCCATACTGTAAAAAGACTCAAAAGCTGGGAAAACCTTACTGCTAATCAGCAGGAATACCTTATAGAAAGTGGCAAGGCCCGGTCAGTGCCCGTGCATCCGACTCAGATATACTCTTCGCTGACGGCGGTATTGCTGGCAGGTGCCTTATACGGCATCTGGCGGATAATCCAGAACGGCCAAAACCCGCTTTATAACCGCCCAGGTTATGTATTTTCCGTGCAGTTCATACTATACGGCATCGTTCGATTTGTACTGGAGATGTTCCGTGGGGACAATCCAATTGAGAGAACAGGGCTTACTATTTCGCAGAATTTGTCCCTGGCGTTGATTATTCTGGGGGTAATACTGGTGATATTCTTCTACCGCGAAGCACAAAATTCCCTTAAAACAAAATAAAATCGCAAATCAGATTGGAATTCGATTTAGCCGATGGTATTATAGAACCAGAGAAGGCAAACAAAAAGAACTGTAAATCGAGACCGACTTGAAAATGGGCCTTTACGACAGAGACTACACAAAGAACGATTTCGATTATAAGCCCGGCCGTATGCCGCGAATGCGAATGGGGCTGCCGCGAATTACCTATGTTGTCAAGGTTCTGCTGATTACTAATATCGCGGTGTTTTTCCTCGGCCTGATAATACCGCCGCTGGGCAATATAATGTACGAATATGGTCAGGTTGATCCCAGTTCAATTGGCCGTGCCGCTCAGCTCTGGCGACTGATCACATATCAGTTTTTGCATTCACCGGCCTCGATATGGCACATTCTGTTTAATATGATAGGCCTGTATTTTCTCGGCTCTGCACTGGAAAATCACTGGGGAAGCAAAAGATTCCTCTATTTCTTCCTTGGCTGCGGAGTGGCAGGGGGGCTGTTCTATATGCTTTTGGTCGGAGTCGGCTTCCTGGAGTCTTTGCCTATGATAGGGGCATCCGGCGGAGTGCTTGGTCTGCTGGCCGCCTGCGCTATTTTGTTCCCGCAGTTCGTGGTGTTTATTTTATTTTTCCCTGTTCCGATACGCCTGGCGGCGATAATGTTGACGGGTGTTTATATCTTTTTTGTTATTACTCAAGGTGAAAACGCCGGCGGTCACGCCGCTCACCTGGCCGGAATGGCAGCCGGAGCCGGCTATGTCTGGTCCGAGAATTGGCGTGCCTCTTTGAGAATGAGATACCAGTCAAAAGCTTGGCAGAAGAACCTTGCCGATGAACAGAACCTACAGGAAGAGGTGGACAGAATACTTCAGAAAGTCCACGACAACGGAATCCAAAGTCTGACCAGAAAAGAAAAAAAGACACTCAAAAAAGCCACCGAAGAAGAGCAGCGAAGAATCCGAGGCAGCCTGTAAAAATAGTTAATGTTAAAAATCAGATCAGCAGGAATGGGCTGTAATCTCGCTTGATTATGTGAATAATGCCGAAGGAGGGAATCGAACCCTCACCCTGTCGCCAGGACGGGATTTTGAATCCCGCGCGTCTGCCTGTTCCGCCACTTCGGCAAGTTGCGAATAGATTAATAAATCAGCCCGTCCCGGTCAAGCCAATTCAATCCAAAAATACGATATCCTCCGGCACGGAGATTTCCTCACGGTGGCCCGGGCCCAGCAGTTTTTTTATCTGTCGGCTGTGTTTGCCTGCCAGTGTATTTAACTGACCGCTGTCAAAAGCCGTCACTGCTTTGGCCTCGTTGTTTAGCATCACGACATCGCCGAGTTTGAAATCGCCCCGAACTGCCGCGATACCGCTTGGAAGCAGTGACTTTTTCCGCCGCAAAGCGCGCATAGCCCCGGTGTCTATTTCAATAGTGCCTTTGGGCTTGCTGTTGAGAATCCATCTTTGTCGGTTGCTTAAATTGCGCCGGGGAAGAAACACTGTCCCTATCTCGGCCCCGTCTATTATACGCCGAAGAACATTACGCGTCTGACCGTTGGCCAGCACCATTCTGCAGTTAGCATCCGCGGCAATCCTGGCAGCATCGAACTTTGTTTTCATACCGCCTGTCGCGTAGCGGCTGCCTTTGCCGCCGGCGTATTTCAAAACCGCATCGGTCAGCTCATAAACCACCGGCACTGGCCGAGCATCAGGACACTGCCGCGGGTCTTTATCGTAAAGCCCATCAATATCCGATAGCATAATCAGCACATCGGCGTCTATCTTGCTGGCCACCAGCGCACTCAACCGGTCATTATCGCCAAACGCCGAGCCAATCTCGTCGGTGCTTACACTGTCGTTTTCATTGATAACAGGCACCGCACCCAGCTTCAGCAACGCCTCAATAGCGTGTCGCAGATTCAGGTAAGTTTTCCGATTAGTCAACACCTCGGCGGTAAGAAGCACCTGCGCAACAGCTACCCCGTGTCGCCTGAAAGCCTTGTGATATTCGTGCATCAATAGCGGCTGACCTATTGCGGCACACGCCTGCCTCATCTGAATGTTTCCTGCCTTATGCTCAGCCGGTAACTGCCCGATACCCATGCCGATAGCGCCGCTGGTAACGATAATCACCTGCCTGCCCTGTTCAAGCAGAGCCTTTACCTGGCCGGCCATCCTGCGAACATAGGCAGTATTGACACCGCCGTTAGCGCTTAGCGTCGCGGTTCCTATCTTGATGACTATCCGTTTGGCAGTGTCAAAATTACGCATATATTTTCAGCACTCGCTAAATCTTGAATTTTTTGTCCAGCTTTTTATGGCTGAACTGCTTTTGGCCTTTGGAATAATCTTCTACAATCTGCCCGCTGCCTATCATTTTCCATTTATATGTAAGCAGCCCTTCCATCCCCACCGGTCCTCGGGCATGTATCTTATTAGTGCTGATGCCCACTTCGGCCCCCAAACCATAGCGATATCCGTCTGAAAAACGCGTGCTGCAATTCCAGAAAACATCGGCAGAATCCACCATATCCATAAACTTCGCGGCTTTTTGCTTCTCGGCAGTAACAATCGCATCAGTATGGCCGGAGCCGTAAGTGTTTATATGCGAAATCGCCTCATCAATACCGCCGACCATTTTGACGGCAATTACATAATCCAGATATTCCGTTGCCCAGTCCTTTTCGGCTGCCGGTTTTGCGTCAATAATTTTACGGGTCTTTTCACAGCCGAGGATTTCGACATTCTTTTCGTCAAACTTAGCCTTTATCTTCGGCAGAAACCGGTCGGCTGTTTTCTCATCTACCAGCAGCGTCTCGGCGGCGTTGCAGACCGCCACATACTGACATTTAGAGTCCAGAGCTATCGCCGCGGCCATATCTATATCGGCGTCGGAATCGATATAGACATGACAAATCCCATCTGCGTGACCAAGCACGGGGATGTTAGTGTTGTTCATTATATGCCGGACAAATTCATTCGAGCCGCGAGGTATAAGCAAATCGATATATTCATCCATACCGAGCATTTGCGCGACATCTTCCCGGCTGTGCAAAAGTCCCAGCCAGCCGTCGGGCAGACCCGCCTTTTTGCCCGCCTCGGTTATCACATCCGCAAGGGCGGTGTTGGTTTTATCCGCTTCGCTGCCGCCCTTTAGCAGAACGGAGTTACCGCTTTTAAGACACAGCGTCGATATCTGCACAAGAGCGTCCGGCCGAGACTCGAAAATTACTCCGACAACACCCAGCGGGCAGCTTACCTTATAAAGCTCCAGACCGCTGTCAAGTTCCGTAGCCGCTAATGTATCTCCAACGGGATCCGCTACTTCAATTAGACTCTCAATACCGGTTATAACCGTGGCAAGTTTGTTCTCGTCGAATTTGAGCCTTTTCAAAAGTGCAGCGCCAAGGTTGTCCTTTTCAGCCTGCTCCATATCCTGTCGGTTGGCTTGCAATATTTTCTCACTGTTGGATTGCAGAGACTTAGCGATTTGAGATAATGCCTGATTCTTTACCGCCGTACTTAATCCCGCCATATAAATAGAGGCAGATTTGGCCGATTTGCAAATGTCCAAAATACTCATTTCAAGCTCCTGTTTTGATGTTTTCGCTATTCCAAAACGGATATTCTACCACTTTCACCGCTCTTAGCCAAGAAGAACCTATAATAAGTAAGGGCAATCGCATGAAACCTGGAGGTTGTTGAGAAGAAGCAAAAAAATGATTATCAGCAAGACCTGATTAATGACGGAAAATGAGCTTTTGGCCAAAATACAGGATGAAGATAAATTTTAATTTTTTTGTTTCAGGGATTTGGAGGGCTGCTTTGTATTTTCTATAGTTTCTATGGACGCCGGGTGAGAAGGGATGGCCGGTTAGAATGGCAGGGATGCCGCTGTGGTCAGGATGGAGTAACAAAATGAAAAGTCTAAAGGAGGCAGCGGCGACAAATACGGTAATTTGTGGTAGTGGTTAAGTCGGCGGTTATTGTTGACGATAGGTTTCGGATACGAATACGCCGGCTTTGGAGCAGGGTAACGGAAATCGAAAATTTTTTAACAAGGAGTAAATTATGAAAGCGAAAAAAGGTTTTACATTGGTTGAAATTCTCATCGTGGTCGTGATCCTTGGTATTCTGGCTGCTATAGTAATTCCGCAGTTCAGTGACGCCAGCACCGAGGCCAATATGTCTCGCCTGCAGTCCGACCTTCAAATGCTTCGCAGCCAGGTCCAGTTGTATAAGATTCAGCATCTCGACGAGTTGCCCCATACTACAGACAGCGGCGAATTTGCTCAGAGGCTGACAGAGACAACTGACAAATCAGGTAGTATTGATGGAGACGATTTTGGGCCGTATATGACAAGTGTTCCGAAAAATCCGTTTGTGGATTCCGAAACTATGTTTGGATTTGGAACAGGTACTCCCCCTACTAATGGTGATACCCATTGGTGGGTAGATACAGAAACTGGTGTGATCCACGCCCCCTGTGAGCAAGGTGAAGGTCTGTAAGTATTAAACATTCAGCCGCGGCAAAGGGAGTTGCTCGCGGGTGAGACAGCGATAAGGCCGGCCCTGCTGCGGTTTTTCCGACGGTAAGGCCGGCTTTTTTGTGTGTATTTGGTCAGTGATGTCAGGGTAGTTTGTTAATTGCCCCGGTTAAATGGTCGAGAGTGATGAAGATGAAAAGACTTATTGCATATAAAGGTTTCACGCTGATAGAGGCAGTTATCGCAACGGTTATTCTCGGCATTACGGCAGCGGCGGTGGTCGCTCCGTTTGCAAGCGGGATGAGTGTTCGTGAGGTTGGGATGCAGCGAACGCTGGGAGCAAAGCTGGCAGTTGAGCGGATGGAGGAGCTGCTCGCTGTCGATTACGATGAGGTTATCGGTTATGACGGTTATATCGAAGAGCAGGGACAGTTGATGGACGGCGATGTTGATTACGGTAAATTCAGCAGGGCGGTTGAGTGCGAGGATTTTCCGCTTCGGGATAACGGAGGATGCGTGCTTATAACCGTTATGGTTTATTATGATGGAGCAGAAGTCGCGCAGGTACGCAGGCTCCGGACGGAGGATTAGGGCTGATTAATGTTGCCTGGGCATAAAAGACAAAGCGGCCTTACGCTTGTGGAGATGCTGGTTGCGCTGGCGGTTACAGGAATCATAACCGGTGCGGTGGCTACGATGGCCTATGCGTTCAGCACCGCCGAGGAGGACGGCAGGGGCAGGAGTATGGAACAGGCTCAGTTGCGATATACGGTTTTACGGCTTGGTGAGCTTTTGCGCAATGCCCGGTTGATTTGCGGCTATAACGATGGTGATCTTGTGGTATGGGTAAATGATGATAATGAAGACAGTGACGATTACGAAGAAAACGACATAAATGTTAACGAGCTTGTGATAATTGAGCGTGGCGGTGACAGCGAGTACCTGAGGCTGCGAAAGTTTGATACTTTTGATAATCCACGCGTAACGCTTTCGCAGACCACTTCGCTGGATCGCGAGTCTTACCGCAACAATGTCATAGAGTTGAAACCGCTTTGCAGAAATGTTCAGTTTGATTTGCACGGCCAGGATCCGCCTTATACGCAGCGGGTTTCGTTGGCCTGGGAAGCTCCGGACGGCGGTGGATGGCGCAGTTACAGGATAAGCGCGAATCTTCGAGGCTGGTCAGGGCATCTTTTAAGCGAAGACGGCAATGAGATTGTTCCCGAACAGGACTGAGGCAGTGACAAAAATAAAATACACATTTAACCATATTGCAGGAAGTAACCGAAAAGGCTCGGCCTTGCTGGTGGTTCTTTTTCTGATTATCGCTATAAGCACTCTTTCAGTAGGCTATGTAGCGGTCAGCGATATGGAACTGGGCAGCGGTGTGAATATGTCGCTTCGCGTATCAATGGAATATCTTGCAGAAAGCGGCCTGGAACACGCCCGTGCAATGCTGCTTGTTCCACAGGAAGCTTCAGGTCAGTACTGGACAGGTCAGACCCAGATGCAGCTTGGTTTGGACGATGATTTTTACGATGTTCAGGTGGAGCGCGATTCTGACGATTACCGCAGATACAGCGTTAAAAGTGAAGCTTACCGCAACCACAATGGCGAGAATATCGGTCTCAACAGGCTAAAGGCCGAGGTTGTGCTTGACCCGGCAGTGGCGTTATGGGTAGGCCAGGCCTGGTCGGATAACCCGAATGTGACTGTAATCGGAGATGTTTCCGAAGACGGTAATATTGAAGGAGTTCAATGGCCCGGACTTACCAGAGATGATTATGTTACAAGTTATTATGTCGAAACTGACAGCTACTCTGCACAGTTGATAGCCGCCAATTCGATAGAGGATTGGTCTGGAAGCGGAGTCTGGTATTACGATGATGACCTTACCTTGGCCGGCAATGTGGAGGTTTATGGAACTCTGGTTGTTAACGGTAATTTGATAATTGAAGGAAACGATAACACCGTTGAGGCAATGAAAAACTTTCCTGCGATTCTGGTTTTCGGTGAGGTGCGGCTTGAGGATGCAGCGAGCCTTATGGTCGAGGGGCTTGCGCAGGTTCGAGACAGGGTTGTTTTTGCAGAGAATGCGGCAGATGCGCATCTTAAAGCTAAAGGAGCTTTGTTTATCAGAGACGGCGGCATCGAAAGTTTGGGCAGTGGCATATTTGATGTTGATGTTATTGTCCATCCCGATCTGGCGGCTATCGAGACATGG